>JAFSNA010000139.1 GCA_017447645.1 Oscillospiraceae bacterium | reverse complement strand
GGACGGGCAACGCCCGCCCCTCCTCTTTGTTCCCGCCGTGGCATGGCTTGTCCCTGCCCGCTCTCCCTTCGCATGGGTAAGGCGGCCCCGCGGACGGTCGGCAGGCAGATGTATTCTTGTAATAGACGGAAAATCATGGTAAACTTGCCGTAAAGAAACGCTCCGGCGGCGGAGCGCCATCAGTCCCGCGGATAACGGCTTTATCCGCGCGGCCAGCACGTCAACGAAAGGAAAGAGATCATGGGATACGTTTATTTCTGTCCGAACTGCGGTTATCTGGGAAGCATGGAGGCGGCGGACTGCATGGTCGTCTGTCCCAAATGCCAGAACCCGCTTTTTGCCACGCATCTGGAAAAGGACGAATGGAGCAAGATGAACGAGCGCGAAAAGGAAGCCCGGAAGCAGCGCTGGGCATCGTTGTACGCCACAAATCCGGACTTTCCCGTCACGACCGGCGACCTTCATGAGGACTATGAGATCATCGGCCCGGTATATTTTCAGGTCTCCAACAAGGGTCTGTTCAGCAGCTCGCTCAGCCAGCTGACCTCAATATACAGCGCCCAGATCAACGCTATGAAAAACTCGGGCACCATGTCGAGGGAAAAAGCCGACTGGGGCTTTCTTTACGGCGAGTGGTCGGTCGGGCAGAACCAGTTTGAGTCGGCCTTCTATATCGCCACGCAGGAGCTGAAAAAGCGTGCGCTGCTCGTCGGCGGAGATGCCATCATCGGGATGCGGCAGGACATCGACCTGGACTCCAACGGTTTTTCGTTCTTTTACCTCCAGATGTACGGGACGGCCGTAAAGCGCAAGGCTTCGCCGGGTCCGACCGCCGGGCTCTGACAGGGTCCTCGGCAAAAAAGCGCGGGGAATCTCAACCGCCGGGGCGTGCTTCGTCCCGGCGTCGTTTTTTGGCGGAAAACGATTGTTTTGGCCGGGGTCTTGTGCTATGATAGGATCAAATCGCGGGGGACCGCGGGAAAAAAGAGAGGAAGATGGTCATGCGTTTTATCATTTCATTGCTTTTCACCGTCGCACTGCTGGCGGGCGAATGGAAAGTTTATCAGAAAATGGGCCGCCGCGGCTGGGAGGGCATCATCCCCTTCTATAACTGGTACGTCCTGTGCGAGGAGATGTACAACAACGGCAACAAGATGTGGTTCCTGCTGATCCCCTTCTATAACATCTATGTGCTGATCTGCTACATGATCGACCTGGCCAAGCGCTTCCACCGTTCCGCCGGCTTCGGCGTGGGTCTTGCGCTGGTGATGCCGGTCTTCATGTGCATCCTCGGCTTCGGCAAGGACAAGTATCTGGACGGCTCCCGCGCCGTGGAGGGCTCCGACCCCATCAGCAGCACCCTGAACAAGGTCGAGCAGATGGCCCAGGGCGGCGGCAGAACGGACAGCGCGGCGGAGATCAAAAAGTACAAGGAGCTTCTCGACAGCGGTGCCATCACTCAGGAAGAGTACGACGAAAAGAAAAAGCAGCTTCTGGGGCTGTAAAAGCGCCGCCGCGCTCCGTCCGTGACGGAGAATGAAAAGAAGAGCGGGATCGAAACGATCCCGCTCTTCTTTTACGCCCTGCGGCGCGTTGAAATCAATTGCTGAGGAACATCTGATACTCTTTGTCCGCCCGGACCACGAACACCAGCGCGACGATCGCGGCGGCCATCGGCAGGAAGCCCGCCATCTGTCCCACGGCCATCGTGGAGATCAGGAAGGCCAGCACGGCGAAGCAGAGCTGCGTGATCGCCAGGCCCTTGCTCTTGAGCTTGTGCGTCAGGATCGACAGGGGTATCAGCGCCGCATCACAGAGGAGGACGGCGACGGCCCATCCTGTGTTGTGCCGGATCAGCAGCAGGACGGCGTAGGCCAGCAGGATGCCGCAGGCGACATACATGGCGATCGACGCCGCGGTAATGGTCTTCCGGATCCCGGGGGAGAGGAACTTTTTGACGAACTCCCTGTACGTCGGGATCTCGTCGCCGGCCGGAGCGGCTTTCTGCTGCGCGGGCTTGACGGGCGGCGCTTTCGGCGGCTGCACGGGCGGGACGGGCGCGGCGTTCTGTCCCCGGACCGTATGGACGGGGACGGCGTTTGACTGCTGCGCGGGACGGATGACGGGCGCGGCCTCCTCCGCCCACAGCGGACGGACGGGCGCGGCGTCCTCGGTGCTCCAGCTCGGGCGGACGGCGACCTCGGGCTCGCTCTGAACGGGCGGCTCCGGGCGCTCCTTCACTTCCATTTCTCTCTCCTTGCGGAAGAACTGCACGCCGACCGTGCGCTCCTCCTCGTCCTCTTCCTTCTCGAAAAGGAGGGAGACCGTCGTGCCGAGCACGATCCTGTCGCCCGGGCTGAGCCGGACTTTTTCTCCGGCCGTGATCTTCTCGCCGTTGAGCGTGACGCCGTTGGTGGAGAACAGGTCCTCGATGAACCAGTCGTTTCCGGCGCGCGTGATCCGCGCGTGTTTGCGGCTGAGCGTCGGCTCCTTGATCACGATCTCGCTGGTCTCGCTGCGGCCGATGGAATATTCTTCCCCGGTGAGCTGGTGCTTCTCGCCGGTGATTCTGTTAGTTAGCAGCATATGATTGGCACTCCTTTTTTATTTGCTGATCCTATTCTATTCCTTTCGCGGTCAAAGTCAAGTGTGCGCTTCGCAAATAGCACGCAGTTTTCCGGGGACGGGAGAGCTCGCCTGAGCGTCTTTTCCCGCGAGTGACGACCCGGTCCGTCCGGAGTTCAGCTGATGCGTTCGAGCGTCTGTTCACTGGTGTAAACCCACCCTGTCGGATTGGTGACGCTGTAGCGCAGCCAGTTGTAAGACCCGTCCCGTTCTTCCCAGGTAACGGTCGAATCCAGCATCCCCTCTTCGTCGTACGTGTTCTGGCTTTCGAGATAGTTCCCTTGATAGGTTCTCTCCAGGGTTCTCGTCACGGTCAGGTCTGCCAATTCGAGCTTGTATACGCCGTGCGTGCGGTCGGTCATTTCAAGATAGATGTAGGGCTGCTGTCTGCCGTCTTCGTCGTAGAGGACCTGAACCTGTTTCTCTATGTCGCGACCGGCGGAATACTCGGTCCATTCCTCGGAGCATAGAACGCCCTCGCTGTAATACAGAGTATGGGACACGTTTCCGTCTTTATCATATTCGTATTGTGTGAGCTCACCTGCCGTCCCGTCCGGATTGCGCTGCTCCGCGCTGGCGATCTGCCCTTTCTCGTTCAAGGTGAGCTGCTCGACATGATGCAGCTCTCCGTCGTGATAAGTTTCTTTGCGTCCGCTGTTTCCGTAATAGTAATAATATGTTTCATAGACGGAGGAGTCGGCATACGTTTGTTTCGAGTAGGTCGTGCGGAAGAGCGGGATGCTGTCCTCGCCTTTCCCCTGTTTCGGCAGCAGCATGATCAGCAACACGGCCGCGACGGCCATGACACCGACGATCGGGATCCAGAGGGGGAACTTTTTCTTCGGCGGCGGCGCCTTTGCCGCGACTTCTTTGGGCTTTGGGGCAGCGTTTTTGCGCGCCGTGACGGTCGCGTCCTCGTCGGCGGACGGGCCGCCGGGGGCGTCGGCCCCTGCAGGTGCGGCAGGAACGGGCGAGGGTCCGGCGTCGATCTTCCGGGCGTGGAAAACGCCGGCGGTGCTCTCGTCCTCGTCGGGGGACGGGCCGCCGGGGGCGTCGGCCCCTACGGGTGCGGCGGGAACGGGTGCGGCCGGCGCGGCGCCGAGCGCTTCGAGATCGCGCAGCATTTCCGCCGCGCTCTGGTAGCGGTCCTTCGGGTCGTAGGCGCAGGCCTTCAGAACGATCCTTTTCAGCTCCTCGCTGCCGTGCGCGGGGGCAGGGATCGGCTCTCCGGAGAAGCGGCGCTGCCGTGTGGCCTCCTCCAGCGCCGTGGTCAGCTTCTGCGGCGGCAGCGGCAGGAAGGGCAAACGCCGCTCGTTCAGCAGCCAGTACAGCACCAGTCCCAGCGAATAGATGTCCGCTCCCGCGCCGTAGGGCCGGTTGTTGTAAACCTCCGGCGCCATGTACTTATAGGTGCCGATCTTGGTCCCGCCGCTGGTCTTCTCCACCGTCTTCGCCACGCCGAAGTCGCCCAGCTTATAGTCGCCGAGCGGGGAGACGAAAATGTTCTGCGGCTTGATGTCGCGGTGGATGATGTCGAACTGCCGGCACTGCGCCAGCGCGCTGCAGAGATCCCGGCCGATCCTGACGACCTGCTCCTCCGGCACGCTGCTTTCGAGTGCCTTCAGCAGCGGCGTCAGCAGCTCCATCTTGATGAAGATGTCCCAGCCGATCCCGTCGTCGTGCTGGACGTAGCGCACGTCGTCGCAGTTCACCACATGGGCGCTGCCGTTGAGCTTGCGCATCAGCGAATATTCCGCGACGATGCTCTTCAGGTGCTCCCGGAAGGTGCTGGTGATGCTCTCGTCATCGTAGCCGTCGCTGACCAATTCCTCTATATCGTTTTTGTCCTGCGGGATCGAGATCAGCTTCATCGCGGCCTTTTCCTTGTGACCGAACACGTCGCGCTCGATCTCATAGACCGCGCCGAAGCTGCCGCGCCCGATCAGGCGCACCGTCTCCCAGCCCGGCCAGACGGCTTTCGTCTCGGGATTCGCCATTTCCTCTTTTCCTCCTGTTATCCGTATGGCAAGGCCGCTCCGGCCTGCCGTTTCCCGTCCAGTCCCTTTTCGCTCAGGCGTAGACTCTGATCTCGGAGATGCAGGTATCCTCCCACTTTGTCCCCGCGTATGCCCCCAGAATGGTGAGCTTGACCCAGGTCGTCTGCACGGGCTTGGACAGCTTCACCTCAAATTCCGCCATTTGATCCGGGAACTGGCATACGACGGAGCTCCCGTCCGAGAATTCCAGCTTCAGCTCGCTCGGGCGGCCGTTCATTTCGTACATCTGCCCGCTTTCCCAGTTTCCCAGCCAGAGGGAGAGATATCGGACGTTCGGCGTCCCCTCCAGATAGACCGTCAGCCACTGGTCGATCCCGTAGCCGTCCGCGGCCTCCTGCCAGGAGGTCGCCGCGTCTCCGTCGATCGCACAGGCGGGATAGCGGATCGTGACGCCTCTTTCTCCGACGTGCTTGGAGTTGATGAAGGTGGACGCCTCCGCCGACGCGGTCGCCAGCAGCGTGCGGCCGCCGGAAACGGAGGTCGAAACGCTTGCGGTGAGAGGCGGCTCCGGCGTCGGGGCGGCGGGCTGAACGCCGCCGAAGACAGCGGGGTCGATCCCGCCTTTTTCCAGCGCGTCCATGACGGCGGCCTTGACGCCGTTGGAGGTGACCGTCGCGCCGGAAACCGCGTCGACCTTCAGGCTCTGACTCTCGCAGATCCGGGCGGGGAGCTCGTCGAAGACGAGCGTGCCGAAGAACTCCGTCTCTTCGTTTTCAAGGACGCAGATCTGATAGATGCGCTCGTCCGTCGCGACGACCTCCACGGTGATGTCGCCGTCGAAGCCCGCGGCGGTGCCGGTGAGCGTCTGCGCTTCGGCCGGGACTTCGCTGTCCGGGGCGTCGGCCGGGATCTCCGCGGGCGCGCTCGCCGCGGCCTCCGGGGCGCTCGTCGGCGCTTCCGTCCCGTCGGCGGCTTTTTTCTCCATGCCGCGGCCGAGGACGAGCGCGATGACGATCACGCTCAAAACCGCAAGCGGCAGGAGGATCAGCAGCGGCCATTTGGCGCCTCTGCGCTTCGGCGGCGTCTTTCGCGCCGTCTGCGGCGCGCGCGGCTGCCTGCTCGCCTCCGCTCTCCCGGGGCTTTGTTTCTCCGGCCGGGGACGGCGCACGCCGACGGTCGCCGTCTCTTCCTCGTCGGCGGCTCTTGCCGCGCCGAAGACGCCGACCGTGGCGTCGGCGTCGGCGACGGCCGCCGCGGCGGGATCGCCCAGCGCCTCGAGATCGCGCAGCATCTCCTCCGCGCTCTGGTAGCGCTCCTTCGGATCGAAGGCGCAGGCCTTCAGCACGATCCGCTTGAGCTCTTTGCTGCCGTGCAGCGGCTCGGGGATCGGCTCGCCCGCAAAGCGGCGTATCCGCGCCTGTTCCGCGTCCGCGTTTTTCGGGACGGCCGGAGGCAGCGGGACAAAAGGCAGGCGACGCTCGTTGAGCAGCCAGTACAGCACCAGCCCCAGCGAGCAGATGTCCGCCGTGTGGCCGTAGGGCCGGTTGTTGTAGACCTCCGGCGCCATGTAGTTGTAGGTGCCGATCTTCGTCCCGCCGCTGGTCTTCTCGACCGTCTTGGCGATGCCGAAATCACCGAGCTTGTAGTCGCCGTCGTTGGATACAAAAATATTCTGCGGCTTGATGTCACGGTGCAGGATGTTCCGGCTGCGGCACAGCGCGAGCGCGCGGCAGAGATCGCGGCCGAGCCTGACGGCCTGCTCCTCCGGGTCGGAGGGCACCGCGGCCTTGAGCAGCGGCGTCAGCAGTTCCATCCTGATAAAGATGTCCCAGCCGAAGCCGTCGCTGTGCTGCACATAGCGGATGTCGTCGCAGGTCACCACGTTCGTGTGGCCTTTCATCTCCGCCATCAGCGTATATTCGCGGATAATATCCGTCAGAAAATCGCGGAAATGCGCTGTGATGCTCGCCTCGTCGTAGCCGCTGGAGTAAAGCTCGTCGATCTCGTCCCCGCTCTGCGGGATCGTGATGACCTTCAGCGCGGCCTTTTCCCTGTGGCCTAGCACGTCGCGCTCGATCTCATACACGGCGCCGAAGCTGCCGCGGCCGAGCACGCGCACGGTCTCCCAGCCGGGCCAAAGGACTTTCATGTCCAAGTCTGTCTCCCCCCTTCTTCCAAAGCTCGCCGCTTTGTTTTCAGGTCAATCATGCAAAAACGCCGCCCGGCCGCGGCCGGGCACAGGCGCGCGCGGACTCCGCCGCAGGAAAAGCTGCGGCGGAGTCCCTATGCGGCCCGGTACGTCATCTCACGTACTGCTGGGCGTCGTAGAATTCGAGATAATAGCTGATGGTATAGCCGTTGGTACCCTTGCGGATCACGGTCAGCTGGTCGAACGAGACCGCGGGATCAAAGGTGAAGGGCACGACGATGCTGCCGCCTCCGAGCTGATCCTTGGTGATCGTGAAATCGCCGATCTTCGTCCACTTGCCGTTGAGGTCCCTGCCGTAGAGGTACCAGCTGCCGGCCGGCGCGCCGGTGTACTCGGTGATCGTCAGCTTCATCGTCAGCCTGAAGCAGTTCTCCACCGGGTCGTTCAGCACCAGCGGGTAGCTCCAGGTATAGACGATCCACTTCTTTTCGTCGGCCCAGTTGCCGCTGAGCCTTCCGATAAAGCCCTTCGGCGAGCCGGTCGTCGCGCCGCAGCGGGCGCAGGTCGCCGGCTTTTCATAGGTGGCGGCGATCCAGTCGTGCCCCAGGGCGGGAGAGCCGATCTCTCCGCAGGTCTTGCACTTCTGCGGCTCGGTGCAGGTCGCTTCCGTCCACTGGTGGACGTGCGCCGCTGTGGGCGCGGGCGTCGAGGCGGTCTTTGCCGTCGGCCTGGGCGTCACCGTCACGGAGGCCGGCACGCCCGTCGACTTGCCGCCGGAGCTGTCGGCGGCCTTGACGACGCCGACGACGATCCCGATCGTGATCAGCGTCAGCAGGGCGATCCCGCCGATCAGGAGCGGAAGCTTGCGCTTGCCGCCGCTCTTCTGCGGCGCGTTCTGCGTTTTCGCCGCAGCGCCCGTCTGCGGCACGTTCTGCGTCTTCGGCGCGGCGCCCGGGACCGGTGTGCCGCAGTTCGTGCAGAACGACATGCCGCTTTGGATCGGAGCGCCGCATTTCCGGCAGAACACACCTCGTCCGCCGTTATTCGGGGGCGTCTGTCCGGGCGTTTTCGCCGCTGCGGCGGGCGCGGGGCCCTGCCGGACGCCGCGGCTCGCCTCCTGCCGGCCGGGCGTCTGCCCGGCACGGCTGCTCCACATGCCGACGGTCCCGCCGCCCTCTTCCTCAGCGGACTCGGGCTCTTCGGGCGGGACGCTTTCGGTGCGGCTCTTCCACGCGCCGACCGTTTTCTCCTCTTCCCATCCCTCGGGGGCGAAGCCCGCTCCGGCTTTGCCCTGCAGATTCTCCTCGAGCGCCTCCAGATCGTGCAGCATCTCCTCCGCGCTCTGGTAGCGGTCCTTCGTATCGTAGGCGCAGGCCTTCAGCACGATCCCGACGAGCTCCGGGCAGCCGTGCGCGGGGGCGGGGATCGGCTCGCCGGAGAAGCGGCGCTTGCGCGCATGCTCCTTTTCCGCATTCGTCGGCAGCGCGGGCGGCAGCTTCAGGAAGGGCGTGCGCCGCTCGTTGAGCAGCCAGTACAGCACCATGCCCAGCGAATAGATGTCCGCCGCGCTGCCGTAGGGCTGGTCGTGATAGACCTCGGGCGCCATGTACTCGTAGGTGCCGATCTTGGTGCCGCCGCTGGTCTTTTCCACGGTCTTCGCGATGCCGAAATCGCCCAGCTTGTAATCGCCGTTTTCGGACACAAAGACGTTGGCGGGCTTGATGTCGCGGTGGATGATGTTGTGCCGCTTGCAGAGCACGAGCGCGCGGCAGATGTCGCTGCCGATGCGGATGACCTGCTCGTCCGTCACTTCACGGCCCAGCGCCTTGGTCAGCGGTGTCAGCAGCTCCATCTTGATGTAGATGTCCCAGCCGAAGCCGTCGTCGTGCTGGACGTAGCGCACGTCGTCGCAGTTGACCACGTTCGCGCTGCCGTTGAGCTTGCGCATCAGCGAATACTCCGCGACGATGTTTTTCAGATGCTCCCGGAAGGTGCTGGTGATGCTCTCCTCATCGTAGCCCTCGCCGTAGAGCTCGTCGATGTCGCTGCTGCTCTGCGGGATCGTGATGACCTTCAGCGCGGCTTTTTCCTTTTCGCCGAGCATGTCTCTCTCGATCTCGTAGACCGCGCCGAAGCTGCCGCGTCCGATCAGACGCACCGTCTCCCAGCCCGGCCAAATGTTTTTGTTGATCTGCTCTGCCATTGTATCCTCTCCTTTGAGCGCTTTTCTCCCTTATTCTTCGCCTTGTGCGGATCCCCGGTCAGCTGCCGGTGATCAGGTGCTCGGTCATGACCCAGCCGACCAGTCCGGCCCCGGTCCTGATGAACGAGTAATTGCCCTGCCGCGCCAGCACGGTCACGGCCTCCTTGTCCCAGACGCGGCACTGGAAATTGCCGCTGTAGCCGCCCTCCAGCGTGTACTCCTTGACCGGCTTGTAGCGCAGGACGATGCAGCGGGCGTTTTTGGACTTGACATATCTCGTCTCGTAATCCGCGAGCCAGCTTTCCGCCTGCGGCGCGACGATGCGGCTGTCGCAGCCCTCCATGTCCTCCGGTCCCGGCGTGCGCGGGAGCGGCTCGCCCTCCTGGGCGCCGCATCTGCGGCAGGTCCTGGGCGTCTTGGTCGTGGCCTCCGCCCAGTCGTGTCCGAGCGGATCGATCGCGCGCCGCTCCTGGTGGGCCGGATCGAGGATGCAGGTCCTGACCTCGACGCCGCTGGTCTCGCAGCCGGCCGGCGTTTCGACAATCCATCCGCCCCATTCGTGCATGTGCGCGGCGGAGCCGCCCGTCGGCGCGGACGTCGGGTCCGGGAGCGCCGAGGAGGTCTCGGAGCCGGGGCCCTTCCCTCCGCTGAGGATGACGGCGACCGCGATCGCGATCACGGCAAGCGCGGCGATCGCCCCGATCAGGGCCGGGACCTTGCCGCCGCGTCCGCCTCCGCCCGCTTGCGGCGCGCCGCAGTTCACACAGTACTTTGTGCCGGGATCCAGTCTTGCGCCGCATTTTTTGCAGTAGAAGCTCTCTCTTCCGCTCACTGTCCGGTTCCGCGCGGGCGGGACCGTCCCGCCCGGAGCGTAACTGTTCTGCCCGCCCGCGGGTTCGGAACGACGCTCGCCCCAGGCGCCGACGGTCCTGTCGGCGGGCGTGCCGGTCCGGCGCTGCGCATTCGCCTGCTCCCGCCGAAACACGCTGTCCGTTTCAAAAAAGCTCTCCGCGCCCGGCGCTGCTCCTGAAAGCTTTTCCAGCTCCCAAAGCAGCTCCTCAGCGCTCCGGTAGCGCTCCTCCTGATCAAAGGCGCATGCCTTGAGCACGATGCGCTTGAATTCTTTGCTCCCGTGCGCGGGCGGCGGGAGCGGCTCTCCTCGGAAGCGTCTGTCCCGCGCCTGGGTTTTCATCTCCAGCGTCGGCGGCACGTCGCTGCGGGGCAGGAACGGCCCCACGCAGTCGTTGAGCAGCCAGTACAGCACCATGCCCAGCGAGTACAGATCCGCCTTTGCTCCGTAACGCCGGCCGTTGTAAACCTCCGGCGCCATGTAATCATAGGTGCCCGTCCTGGCCGAGGCGCTGCCGGTCCCCTCGATCGTCCTTGCGACGCCGAAGTCGCCCAGCTTGCAGGTCCCGTCGCGGGCCACGAAGATGTTCTGCGGCTTGATGTCCCGGTGGACGATACCGATCCGGCCGCACATCACCAGCGCGCGGCATACGTCCGTCCCGATCTTGAGCGCCTTCGCCTCGTCCAGAGGCTTGAGCGCGTTCAGCAGGGGCGTCAGCAGCTCCATCTTGATATAGACGTCCCAGCCGAAGCCGTCGTCGTGTTGGACCGAGCGGATGTCGTCGCAGTAGACGATGTTGACCGCGCCCTTGAGCTTGGCCATCGCGATGTATTCCTGCTCGATCCGGTCTTTTATTCCCTGGAAATGCGCCGTTACGCTCTTGTCATCGTAGCCGCCCAGGCGCATCTCTTCAATGTCGGATTGACTTTGCGGGATGGAGATCTCTTTCACCGCGGCCTTTTCGACGTCGTTGTCGTTTCCGATCCTGCGCTCGATCTCGTACACGGCGCCGAAGCTGCCGCGTCCGAGCAGGCGCACCGTCTGCCAGCCCGGCCATACGATCTTTTCCATGCTCTTCCCCGTCCTTCTCTCTTCCCGTGGTGCCCGTGATGACCGGCGGGGCGCCGATCACCACACCCGGCACACGATCACGGTCACGTTGTCCTTTCCGCCGTGCTCATACGCGGCGTCGACGAGCTTCTGCACGCACTCTTCGGGAGAAGCGCCGGCGCTGAGGATCTCGTCGATCTCCAGGTTGCTCAGCATGTCCGTCAGCCCGTCGCTGCAGAGGAGGTAGACGTCCCCCGCCTTGAGCTCGCCCTTTGCGATATAGGGCTCGATGAGGAAATCCTCCGGGCTGATGCCGAGATGCTGCGTCAGCGGCATCTTCTTTTTCGGCTGATCCTCCCGCTTTTCCACATGGTCCACCGACAGCTGCAGGAACTCCCCGTCCCGCAGGCGGTAGGCGCGGCTGTCGCCGAGGTTGCAGACGTAGACGTAGTCGCGCGAGAAGTAGAGCGCCACCATGGTGGAGCCCATGTGCGCGGTGCACATCTCCTTCTGCTTGGCGACGACCGCGTCGTTGATCCTCAGGCACATGTCCTGGAGGAATCTGCGCTCGGGGATGAAATAATCCTTCAGCCTGCGCGTCGTATTCTGCATGCAGTCCGCCGCGGCGAAGGACGCGAGCTCGCCGAAATTCTCGCCGCCCATCCCGTCGAAGACCGCGACGCAGACCTCTCTGCGCAGCGTCCTCGTCATTGTGACGGGATGCTTCAGCCCGTTGTTGTCCGCTTCCAGGCAGCGGCCGTCAAAAAAGAAATTGTCCTCGTTGTTCTTGCGCACCTTTCCCGTGCCGCACAGGCAGGCCGCGTCCAATGTAAATCTCATGTCAGCTCTCCTGTCGAAGCTGGGTTTCTCCTGTTCCGACGTTCCCGCGGCCGTTTTCGGCCGCGGCTTTTTCCGGGGCGTTCCCGCCGCGGATCCGTTGTTTTTTCTTCCTCGATTTTACCAAATGCGCATAGGCAAAGTCAACGTATTGTATGAAAGCTCCGCGTCTTTCTTTCCCTTTCCGGCGGCCCTCCGGCCGGGAAAGGAAAGAAAAAAAGAACGCCGGCGCCCGAGAGCTCCGGTGTTCGTTTGCGGTGCGTGGACGCCGGCGCACGAGACCGTGTTCAGTTGTGCCCGGGAGCCTTTTCAGTCCTCCGGGGCATAGAGGATCTCTCCGTCCGGCGCGTCCTTCCGTACGATCTCCAGATAACCCAGTCCGCCGTAGCCCAGATAAAAGACCCGGCCGTCCCTGTCGGTGACGCGCAGCGTGGTCCCGAAGCGGGATTCCAGCTTTTCCGCTTTCTTCAGTTCGCCGACGCCCAGCTCGCCGAGAAGCTCTACGCTCCCCTCGGCGCTGTCGCGGTCCAGATCTCCGGCCTTCATCAGCAGCTTGACGTTCTTTTCCATCGGATCCTCCTCCTGTCGAGTTCCCGCGGCCCACAGCGCCGCTCCCGCCGTCAGCAGGAGCAGAGCCAAAACGAGGCTCACGATAAGCAAGGTCTTTTTCATTTCGCGGGCCAGCTCCCTTCGTATTCCGGATTTGCCTGCGTAAGATCTGAATACTGCCTGGCGAAGTTCTTCGCGTCCCATTCGATCGGCTGGGAAACGTATTCCGCGTAGGTGTTTCCTTTTTGCTGGCTTTTGTAGTTTTCCCACTTGAAATTCTGCTCCCAGGCGGCAATGGTCTCCGCGCTGACGATATAGGACTCGGGGTGCTCGACCGCAGCGTGCTGGTAAGCGTGGCGCATCTCATGGATCATGGTCTGCATGATCTGATAGCTGTCCGAGCGGGAGAGGTAGTTCTCGTTGATCCTGACGCAGTTTTCACCGGGGCTGTACGCGCCGCGGGATCCTCTCTCGCCGTTGTAGAAGACGATCTCCGAAGCGACCGTGACGCCGTAGATCTCCGCCACTCTCTGCATATAGGCCTGCAGCATCGCCTTTCTCTGTTCGATCGAGGCCTTGTTCCAAGTGTCTTTGCTGAACTCGGAGGTCTCGAGGAGCTCGAAGACCGCGTTCTGCATATACAGGTCGTTGGCCCGCTCCTCCGCCCGGGTGACCTCTCCTTCTCCCCGTGTCGGCTTTTCGGAAGGGATCTCCGGATCCTTCTCGGGATCTTCAATGCCCAGGATCTGCTTGACCCATGCAATCAGCTCCGCGAACCACGTTTTTAGGTCTCCCTCAGCCTCGCCGCCTCCGCCGGATGCGGCAGCCGCCTCCCCGGCCGTCCGCGCCGTCTGCGCCAGGCGTTTTTCCGTCTCGTTGTAGCGCTGCGCGATCAGCTTCAGCGCGTCGCACAGGCTCTGCATCTTCG
Source organism: Oscillospiraceae bacterium (assembly GCA_017447645.1). Taxonomy (GTDB): domain Bacteria; phylum Bacillota; class Clostridia; order Oscillospirales; family Oscillospiraceae; genus Limivicinus. Next base: position 28,396 of record JAFSNA010000139.1, on the reverse strand, counting down.
CCGCCTCGGTGAGCAGCTCGTCGCTGATACCCAGGATCGCCTTGCTGGCGGGGCCGATAAAGCCGGCCTGCGACTGCTTCAGCGCGGCAGCCGCCGCGGAGGTCTGGCGGGAACGGTCCTCCAGCGTGCGGCGAAGCTCGCCCAGCTCCTGGGCGATGTTGTTGAGTCTGCCGCTGTCGACGTTCAGCTTGTTCATGCCCCGCCCTCCTTTGCCGCGATGGACGCGCCGTGCGCGGCCACGATCCAGTGGGAGACGCTCTCGAGAAAGTCATAGTAGCCGGCGGGGGCGATATGCAGCGCGTCTCCCTCCGCGGCAAGGCGGAGCGAGCCTCCCTCCGTCCGCAGCAGCGCCGCGGCGAGCGTATGCGCTCCGAAGCGCGTCCCGTCCGCGAGCAGCAGCGGCTCCGCGTCCGCGGCGACCGCGTCGGGCCGTGCGGCGCGCAGGGCCGGCAGCAGGACGGCGGCCTCTCCTCCGTCCGGAAGGGAGAGCTCTTCTTTTTTCTCTTCGATCGGCGCGGGGCGGCAGGAGGCGAGCGCCTCTGTTTTCAGCTCCCTCGCCAGCGTGCCAATGGCTTCGGGCAGCAGCGGGACGAAGAAGAGCGTCATCGCCTCGTCGTCCGGCTTGCGGGACAGGAGCACCATGTTGTCATAGCGGAAATACAGCCCGCACAGCGTGCCGTCGGACGAGTGCAGGCGCAGCTGCGACTGGGACTGCAGCGCACAGCGCAGCACCGCCTCCACAAAGGGGGTCCATCTCCGCGCAGCGTTCTCTTCCTCAAAGAAGCCCTTGCGCAGCATCCCCTCCAGCAGTGCGGGCGAGGGCTCGAAGTCCCTGCGGAGCTCCGTGACCCCCTCCAGCCCGATCTGCCCGAACAGCAGCAGGGCGACGCGGAGCTCATCCTCTGTCATCCTTACCCAGTACTGCATCGAGATCCTCCTTCAGATATGCTTCGCCGGGAGGCCAAAGCTGGTCTCCCGGCGCGTTTTTCATGCGTATGCTTCAGGCGTGCCGGGCGCGGATCACTCCACTCCTCTGACCTGCTTCCACATCTCGTCCGCTCTCTCCTTGAAAGCGAACTGCTCCTCGTCCTGATAGCCGATCGAGTAGATCTTGGCGATCTGATCGGTATTGAACAGGAAGCACTTGTCCGGGCCCATGTATCCTTCGGGATAGAAGCAGCCGGAATAGTCCCAGATGACGTCCTCGCCGTCGTCCTTCATCTGCTGCTGCAGAACACCGATGATCATGACGCGCTTCGTGCTGTCATTGAGAAGCACGACGCTTCCGATAGGCAAAAAACCACTCAGCATGTTGATTCTCCTCACTTTTTAAAATATAGAATGATTAAGACAAGCATCGCCGTGAAAGAGATCGCCGACAGGACGAAGAACAGCCCGGAAGCCTTTTGGGGCGTGGGGATCTCTTTGTCCGGCAGCCACAGCATCGGGTAACTGATCCCGAGGACCTTTTTCTCGAGGCACCATACGCTGATCTCTTTCCCCTTGGGATACTCGGCGATGGTCGTGCCCCAGCTGTCGACGCTGTAGCTTCTGTTGTCGTTTCTTTCCGGGATCATCACGGAGATCTTGGTCCAGTTCGGCGCGTCGTCATTGCCGTAGCCCACGACGATCGCCCTGACGAGCTTCTTTTCCTTCTCAAAGCGGATCATCTCGTTGCGTTTCGAGATCCCGACCGCCAGGAAGGTGAGAAAGCAGATCAGCGCCATGGAGAACAAGATCAAAAACAAGAAGATTCTGTCCGTGTTCAATGTCGTTTCCTTTTTTCGCACGATGTCAGTTCTCCGACATCCTCAGGCTCACCAGTGGAATATGCTCTTGGACAGAGACTTGACCGCGTCGACCGTGCCGCTCACGTCGACCTCGAAGCCGAGGTCAACGCCTACACCGATAGCCGCTCCCACATCCACCTTGAATTTGCCGTCGGTATAGCCGATCTCCGCGTGGGCGCCGACGCCGACCTTGACCGCGCCGTTCACGCCGATATCCGTCCCCAGGACGGAGACGCCGGCGCTGCCCTCGGCCTTGACGAGGTTCGCTTCCGCGCTGAGCTCTCCGTGGACCTCGTTCCGGTTGATCGCGAGCTTGGCCTTGGCTTCGGCGGAGGCCACCTCGACCTCGCCATTGCCGTACACGCCGAGCATGTTGTTGTTCTCGCCGAGACCGATCCTTCCTTCCGCGGAAGCGGTCATCAGCGCGGCGCTGGCGCCGACCTCGGCTTCAACGCCCGGAGAAAAGATCCGCTTGGTGTTGCCGTTGGCGTCCTTTTCGTATACGTAAAGGCCGGCAGATCCCTTGCCGTGGTATTCGGCGGTGGCGAACTTGACGTCGGCGCTTCCCTGCGCGTACTTGGACTTGCCTTCCGCCGAGTACTCCTTCCAGGTCGCTTCGCCGGAAAAGAAATCTTTTTCGCTCTGGATGATCGTGCCGCTCTTCTTATACCACTTTTCGTCCTTGTTGCGCTGAGGCCCGTCGATCTTCTTCTGTTCCGGAAGACCGAGGCCCTTGTTGAACGCCTTCTTGTTTTTCCACTCGCCGTAAGATATTTCTCCGCCGGTAAAGAACGCGACGGCTCCGCCGATGATGGCGCCCACGCCGCCGTCTCCGCCCGTGGGGGGCATAGCTTCTCCGATGATCTTGCCGGAGAGCTTCATCTCGGTCGTCTTGTACCGGAAAGCGACGTTCCTCAGTCCGGAGGCCAGTGCCGCGGCCTTGTTCCGCTGCATGGCGAGCTGAAGCCTTTTCGCTGCGATGGTGCCCCTGATAACGGTGCTGCCGGGGATCTTCCAGGCCAGGGAGGAGCTGATCGAGCCGAGCGTGTCAGACAGCCGCGCAAGTTCGTTTTCAAGTCTTTCAAGCTCGCTCGCCTGTGCGTTCAGGGCGTTTGAGTCCACTCGTATCCGATTCATAAATCATCATCCCCTTATATGCGCCGCCGGGAGGCGAAGGTCAGCCTCCCGGCAGAAGCTTCGTGCGATTACTCGAGCGTGCTGGCGGGCAGGCCCTCCGCAGCGGACTGGGCTGCCTTCTCGGCGCTGAGGTACTGGGCGGCCATGTCGTTGAGATCGCGGACATGCTCCTGGATCATCGAGTTGATACGGGTCATGCTGGCTTCCAGGGCGTTGAACTTGGTTTTATAGGTCGTGGCGGCCTCGCCCTCCCAGCTCAGGGAGCGGACCTTGCCGAGCATCGACTGATGAAGCGCGTTGACCTGAGTCGCGAGCGCGCTGAATTCTCCGGATGCGGACTGGAGTTCTTCGGGGGTGACAAGCAGAGTTCCTTCCATGATATGTTATCTCCTTTCAAAAATCACGTATGTTTGTTTCGTTCCTGTTGGTCTCTTCTGTACGAAGGATCAGTAGCTGCGGGTGACGGCCGTCTGGACGTTGGTGGCCTCGGCAGACTCGTAGGTCGCCTTGATGCTCTGCAGCGTCTCGATGTATCTGTCCATCAGCTGCGCGAAGGCGTCCCACTGGCCCTTGTCGCTGTTGAACGCGGCGTTGAAGGCGGTGTTCGCGTCGCCCTGCCACATGCCGGCCAGCGCGCCCTGCTTGCTCTGCAGGTCAGCCACGCGGGCTTTGAACTGGGCGTTGCTCGAGCTCAGCTCGCCGATGGCGCTCTGCAGCTCCTGTGCAGTCAAAGAATACTTGCTCATGTTTGTTTGTTCCTCCTGTTAATTAATTTTTATTGTCGGATTTATTTGTGCCGTCCTCATCCAGGGCGGAGGGTCTACGGTCTGTTCCCGGCGGCGGATGCTCAGCCGCGGGAGTTCGCGATCTCGAGGGCCTTCATCTCCGCGGAGTAGAAGGCGTTCGCGGCGCCGCGGATCGTGGCGGAGATCTGGTTGATGTCAGAGGAGGTGCCGTTGATCTTTTCGCGGAGGGCGTTGCACTTGGCGAGGAACGCGTTGGCCGCGTCGCCGCTCCATTCCCGCTGCAGATTCCCGCTGAGCGAGTCGAGCTGGCGCTGCACCTTCTGCAGCTGCGAGGCGCACTCGTTCAGTCTGTCCGCCTGGCGTTTGGCGTTGTTGAAGGTGATATTGATCGTTCTCAGGGCGTCCATCTTTCCGTCTCCTTTATTCCAGCGTGCTCGGCGGAAGGGCTTCCGCCGCGGCGGTGGCCTGCGCCTCCGCCTCCGTGTATACACCGGCCATGATCTGAAGGTCTACCACGTGCTCGCGGTAGCGGGCCAGCATTTCCTCGACCTTGCCGATCCGTGACATGTACATCTGTCTGTGCATCTCGCCGGCATCGCCGACCCAGTAGCCCGAGCTTCCCTCGATCAGGGCTCTGAGGTCATCGAAGCTGGACTGCATTCTCTTGCGTGCGTTTTCTACGGCGCCGGACTGGGCCTTGAGGGCCTCCGGCGTGACCGTCAGTGTTCCTGCGATCGCCATGCTTTCCTGTCCTCCTTAAATCGAGATTGCCGCGATGGTGTCCAGCGCCTTGGTCTCGCAGTCCTCGTAGGCGATGCGCGCCTGGTCGAATTTGTCTGCGATGCCCTGCAGGTCCTGAATGAGGGACTGCATCTCGGCGTTGTCCACACCGACCTGCGCCACGAACGCGTCGTGCGCTTCGCCGACCCACATGCCGCTGAGCGATTCGACCTCGTTCATCAACCGGCCCTTTTCATCGGCGAGGTTGTGGATCAGGTCCGTCATCCTGGTCACGGTGCGGCCCACCTGGGTGGTGTCTACTTCAAATCTCATGTCCGCTTATTCCTCCCTCTTTTATTCGAGGACCCCGACCAGCGGGCCGATCAGATCCCCATAGCTTTTTGTAAACTGCTCTGCGCTGACATAGGCGACGTCCCGGACGGCCCGCGACAGCTCTGCGATGCCTCCGACGACCCTGGCTGCCGATTCTTCCTGCTGGCGGCGCTCGCATTCGGCGTACATCTCGATCAGGCGGCTCACCGCGTCCGAAAGCATCTGGACCTGCGCGCTCTCCTGTTCGATCACCCTGCGCTTGGACTCCATCGCCAGGGCCTCCTGCCGGAAGGTGTCTCCGGTGCTCAGCAGCGCGCGCTGGGCGGCGGCTATTTCATCTGTTATCGCCTGCAGCCTGGTCGAGAGATCGCGAAGCTCCGTCTCGGCCGCGGCAAGCATATTGCAATCAACTTTCACATTCATCTTTCTGCGCTCTCCCTTGTTCTGGCCCGATCATAGCACGTCCTCCGAAAAATTGCATGCAAGTGCGATAAACGGCATGCAAAACGCGATGAAATGCATTTTCGGGACCCTGCGCACCTTTTTCGGCGCGAAAACGCGTCTGCGCCGCGCCTCCCGGCCGGAGCTCAGACGAGCATCAGCTCATCTCCGGAGACGACGCCGTTTTCCAGCAGCGTGCTGCTCTTCTCGAAGATCCTCCCCTGCTTCTTGCTGCAGAGCAGGAAGAGCCCCGGATCCCGCTTCAGGGCAAGATGGTCGCGCTGGACGATCATGCCCACCATTTCCTCCACAAGCTGCTCGATCGGCACGCTGCCGTCCAGCCTGAAGTCGTATGACTGATTGGTTTCCGCAAAAAAGACCGCCAAAAGCATCCTTATCTCTCCGTTCTGCCGTCCGTATGGTCTTTCCGGGCCTCCTCGCCGGCGGCGGGCAAGGCGGCCTCTCTCTGCTGCGCCGCATCCGCGGCGCCGTCCGCGCGTTCCAGCGCGGCGCGGAGCTCTTCCAGCCGGAGCTCGCTTTGCTCGGAGAGCGCCAGCTTCTCGCGGCGCAGTCCGTCCGGCCCGAGCAGCTCCAGCTCGGCCCGGCCGATCCCCCGCGTTTCCAGCCCGTGCTCGAGCTCCCGCGCCAGGCTGTCGCGCGCCGCCGCGCTGAGGCGGCAGCTCTGTCCGTCCTCGCCGGCCACCTCGGCCAGCGTGACGGCGTTTTGTCCGAAATAGACCGCGAGAAGGCTCTCTCCGCCGCTGACGAGCTTCGCGATCGCGCGCGGATGCGCGATCGGGTCCAGCCGCGCGCGCATCGCGGCGGTCGGACGGAAGGTCTCTCCCTCCGGCTCGACAAGGCCCAGCTCCATCAAATACAGGAAGCTGTTGAGCATCCGACGGCCGAGCGGCTGCTCGCTCTCCGCGACTGGCAGGACCGTCCTCTGCGCGGCCCCGAGCATGTGCAGACAGAGGTTCAGCTCCATCGCGCTCAGGATCCAGGTGCTGTTTTCAGTCAGTTCCATTGATACGCTCCTTCACGTTCGCGCGGCAGCTCCGGGAGATCGGGACGGCCAGCCTGTGTCTGAGCAGGACCGTCTGATCGCTCCAGTCCACCGACTCGACCATGTCGCCGTTCACCAGAAAGCTCTTGTGGCAGCGGAGGAACTGCGCGGGGGCGCGCTCCTCCAGCGCGGCGAGCGTGTCGTTGATCGGGATCTCCTGTTCCGGCAGGCGGATGAAGACCTTTTTCTCCCTCGCCTCGAAATAGCAGATCTCGCGGTAGGGGATCTGATGCGATTCCCGCTTGCCCTTCACCGTCAGGAACTGATCCTCGGGGGCCGCCTTTTCGCTGAACACATGCCGGAGCACCTTGTCGAGCATGTCGCGGTTTTCCGCTCCCTTGAGCGGCCGCCACAGCAGGCAGAAGGGCAGGATCTCCGGCCGGACGTAGACCGTGGGAGGGATCTCGGCCGTCACCAGCGGCACCACGAGCGCCGCCGGATTTGCCTGGCGGGCCTGCTTGAGCAGGGCGGCGCTCCTGTCCAGGCCGACGTCGCAGAAAATGACGTCCGCGCTGCCGTAGGCGCCGAGCTTTTTGCTCCACTCCGCGGGGCGGGAGGTGCCGCTCAGCTCGCAGTCCGGCCATCGGTGCCGGATGCTCAGCTCCGCCGCCGTGTCCCGGATCCAGGCCAGATCCGGCGGGGCGGCCAACACACAAAGCCGTATCATTCCGCTTTGCTCTTGCGGTTGTTCGGGAACACGACCAGATCCACGCTCTGCGTGTCGCGCTGGTTCGTGGCGTAGCAGATGCCCGTCTTATAGCGCTTGTTCTGCTCGTTGTAGCGGACGTTCTGATACTGGAACACGTTCTGTCTCGTCAGCTCCGTGGCGAGCAGCACGCCGGCGCGGCCCTTGGTGAAGCTCAGGTAGGCCAGCTTGTCGCTCAGCAGCGGGATGCTCGAGGTGCTCGCGGCGGCGAAGAAGAAGACGTTGAGGGACTGGCCCTTCTCGAAGATCTTCTCCAGGCCGGCGCTGGGCAGGCCGACGCCCTCGAGGCGTTTGTAGGCCGCGTCCATAAAGGCCTTGAGATTGGCGATGAAGACGAACATCGGCGGGAAGCGCTCGGCCATCCGCTCGTAGATCTCCTCGTCGTCCAGGCCCTCGGCGCGCAGCTCCTTCCGGAGCGCGCCGCGCTCGTTGGTCGCCTTCAGGAGCACGCGCATGAATTCGATCATGCCGTCCGAGTCGGTGATGTGCTTCGTATCGGAGGCGGCGGCCGCGAGACCGTCCGTGTTCTCGAGGTCGATGAGATAGCGCTCGCCCTTCTTCAGATCCGCCGCGGCGCACATCAGGTTGCGCAGGAAGACGGACTTGCCGGAGCGGTCCGCGCCCAGGATCAGATAGCAGAAGGCGGTGTTCAGCTCGACGCAGTAGAGCTCCGCGGTCTCCTTCATGTAGCCGACGGGCAGACGGCGGCCGGTCCTGATCGCCGCGCGGTAGGCGGGCATGTTCGAGAACTCCTCCCAGACCGGCTTCTCGGGGATCGCCGGGATCTGCATCGCGCGCTCGCCGTCCCACTTCGCGGTCATCTCCGCGCAGCGGCGGCGGATCATTTCGCCGCGCTGATAGTCGTTCTCCGCGCTGCAGGCGACGGCCGTCTGGTACTCCAGGATGCTGCCGTCGATCGACGCCAGGCCGCGGCCCTTGACGTTTTCCTCGGGAAGCACGTCGAAGTGCGTGGTGTGGAACACGTCGACGTACTGGTATTTGTCGCCCAGCTCCAGGCAGATGGCCTGGCGCATGTTGCCGGCGATCTTGGTCTGCAGCTCGCCGTTGCCGTAGCCGCCGCAGGAGATCACCAGATAAATGCCGTAGCCCTCGGCCGTGCGGACGAGCTCAAGCAGCTGCGACTCGAAGCGGCCTTCGGTCTTTTCGTTGAAGTTGGCGTAGCCGTCGATGGCCAGCACGACCGCGGGCAGCGGGTCCTCCGCGAGGCGCACGTACTGGCTGAAGCTGCCGCCGCGGATGCGCGATTTGCGCTCCTGCAGCATGTTGAAGATCATGACGAAGAGCTTGTCGAGCTTTTCGTCCTCGCCCTCGATGACGACGCCGCCCACGTGCGCGTCCTGCTCGAAGGCGCAGAGCATCTGGCTGCTGAAATCGATCGCGTAGACGTTCAGCTCCGCGGGGGAGTAGGTGCTGATGAGGCTGTAGATCAGGCTCTGCAGCAGGGTGCTCTTGCCGCTGGAGACGCTGCCGATCACCGTCAGATGTCCCTTGTCCGCCAGGTCGAGCGTGACGGGGAACTGCTGCTGGTGCTCGGGATCGTCCGCGAGGCCGATGAAGGCCTGCAGCGAGAAGGGCCCGCGGTGCGGGTTCCAGACGCCGTCGTGCCAGCAGTCCTCGCTGTAGCCCGGCAGCTCCTCGAGCGTCAGCTGTTCGGGCAGCAGCGGCATCCACAGCTGCTGCTCGTTGACGATGCCGCTCTCTTTGGCGACCTCGGCCAGGTAGCGGACCACGGCGTCGAGCTGCGTCCGCTCCAGGCGCTCGGGCAGCTTTTTGCCCTGACGCTGGTAACGCTCGATCACCAGCTCCGCCGCCGCGGCGGCGTCCGCGTGATCGGCCGGGAGCTGCTCGATCAGCTCTTCGATACGGCGCACGTTCGTCGCGCCCTCGGCGTAGACCGCTTCGCCGGCGTTCAGCAGGGCCACGGTCCGCTTGGCCAGGGCCAGGCGCTCCTCCGGGCCGATGCCGTCCGGGACGCTGCCGCAGCCGAGCTGCCCGGCGGCCTTGTCGACGGCGGCGATCAGGCTGGAGATCCAGCTCTTCGTCTGCTTGCGCACGCGCTCGCTCTTGCTGCGGCTGGAGGAAACGGTCTTCCTGCCCTGCAGGTCCAGAAGAGAAACGCTGCTGCGCGTGCTCTGCTCGCCGCCGTCGTAGACCGCGCCGCTCCAGCCGGACTGGAACAGCTCGTAGATCTCGTCGTTGCCGACCTCCAGATAGCCGCGGCCGGCCTGGGTCAGGTATGCCGCGTCGGGCTTGTGGAGCATGTCCATACTGTCCTGTTTGTCCGCGACGCGCAGGCAGAGCTTGAATTTCGTGTTGCTCCAGATGTTGTCGTCCACGGTGCCGCTCGGCTTCTGCGTCGAGAGGATCAGATGGACGCCGAGGCTTCGGCCGACCTGCGCGACGCTGATGAGCTCGCGCATGAATTCGGGGTGCTCGCGCTTGAGCTCGGCGAACTCGTCGATGATGATCAGCAGGTGCGGGATCGGGACGGTGGCCTCGCGGTTTTTCACCAGCTTGGTATAGGCGTCGATGTGGTTGACGCCGAACTCTCCGAAGATCCGCTGGCGGCGCAGGTTCTCGCTCTTGATTGAGACCATCGCGCGGCGGATCTGGTTGCCCGAGAGGTTGGAGATCTGCCCGATCATGTGGGGCAGGTTGGAGAAGAGGTTGGCCATGCCGCCGCCCTTGAAGTCGATGATGAAGAAGCCGACGTCCTGCGGGGAGAAGTTGATGGCCAGCGAAAGGATGTAGGTCTGCAGCGTCTCGCTCTTGCCGGAGCCGGTCGTGCCGGCCACCAGGCCGTGCGGGCCGTGATGCTTTTCGTTGATGTCGAGATAGCACAGCTGTCCGCCCATCTTCTGGCCGATGGCGGCGCGCATGGACTCGTAGGTGCGGCTCTTGCGCCAGTGATCCAGCACGTCCAGCTCATCCGGGCGGCGGACCTCCAGCATCTCGAAGAAGGTCAGCGAGGAGGGGATGTCGCTGCCGCTCTCCAGCTGGTTGACGCGCAGCGCGCTCATCTGGCGGGCCATCCGGTCCATACGGGCGGCGTCCATCGTGTCGAAGCTGACCTCGCGGCGCATCTCTTCATCCGCCGTGGTGCTGTAAACGCCGCGGAAATGCTCGCTGTTCTCGATGACGAGCTCGCAGGCGCTGGGCAGCTGCTCGTAGCTGTCGGCCAGGATGAGCGTGGTGATGCCGAGCTCGGAGCCGTTTTCAAACAGATATTTTGAGATCATCTGGGATTCCAGGAAGGAGGAATCCTCCACGATGAGCAGATAGTGCGGGCTGAAGACCGGTTTTTTCGACATCGCCGATTCCAGCTGCTCGGCGCGGCCGCGCAGCGTCTGCGTCAGGGCGTAGAGGACCTCGTCGGCCCCGGCGCCGTCGCAGGCCACGTAACGCAGGCTGCGCTCCTCGTTCCACACGTGGGGCAGCCAGCGCATATACTCCCACAGCTCGGCCGTATCGCGGTCGCCGTGGTAGAGCGCGGCGAGCTTCACGTCCGTGTAGCAGTGGTTCGTCGTGATCTGCGTCACGAGGACGCGGGTCAGCTCCAGCGCCTTGAGCCGGTCCTCGCCGGTCAGGATGCCGACGACGGCGTGATTGCGCAGATCGACGTTGATCGGGACCTCGCGCATGGTCGAATAGCTCTCCGCAATGCGCTGCGGACGGTCGGACAGCTCGTCGTCCGAGAGGGAGAACGCGCGCTTGGGCACGTTGATGTTCACCTGGAAGGGCATGTCGCCCAGGCCGACGCGAGCGAAGAGGAAGTCGTCGTGATGGCGCTTCCGCTCCCAGAGCCCGGTCTGGCTCGCGACGGCGTCCGCCCGGGCAGCCGCGTCCGGATACAGGTAGAGCAGGGCCTCGCGGTTGTGCTCGAACTTCTCGCGGATACGGTCGGTGCATTCCACAAGGTAGCTCTCATAGCGCTCCTGACGGCGCCGTTCTTTTTTCTGGCGGTCCTTGAGCGCGTAACGGTAGTTGATGATGCCCCAGAAGGTGCCGACGATGGCCGAGCCGACGGAGATCACGATGCCGAAGCCCATTTTCCCGCCGTTCATCAGCATGAAGCCCGCGACCATCGGCAGCACCATCGTCATGGACGGGAGGATGCTCATCCAGGCGGGACGGCCGTCGCCCTCGTTCTTGGACGGCACGCCGTCGATCGACTCCTCCTCGGAATAGATGGTCGGGAAGCTGCGCGGGGCGATGTGGATCGTCATCTCCTCGGATTCGGCGGCGCCCTCCTTCGGCTGGGGGTGCTCGTCCTCGGCGAGGACGCTCAGCAGTTCCAGATTGTCGGGCCGGACGGTCGCCCCGGACCCGAGGGAGTTGACGGCCAGCACGGAATCGAGATACAGGATCGTCAGGCCGAAAAGGTTGATCATGTCGCCGAACTGCAGCCTGGCCTCGCCGTTGATGCGCTTGCCGCCGAGATAGGTGCCGTTCTTGCTCAGATCGCGCAGGTACGCGCCGTCCTTGCGCAGGACGATCTCCGCGTGCGCATGGGAGATCAGGCGCTGGCCGGGATAGCAGATGTCGTTGTCCGCGCCCTTGCCGATGCGGATCCGGCGGTCGAGGATGCGGTATTTCTGAAAGGCGGAGAGCTCGTCGGCCGACTCCCAGATCAGGATCACGACGGTCTCGCCGCTGCGGTTCGTCACGCTGACCTGATCGCCGCTCTTGAGAGGCTGGTTTTCAAAGGCCTCGTCCTTGCGGGTCACGGAATAGTTCTCGTTCGGGAGGAACTTCCATTCCCCGTCCACGGATTCCATCTGCAGCTTCAGATCGTCGGACAGGCCGAACTCGCCGGCGAGCAGGACCAGCTGGTAATCCGCGTCGTTCAGGACGGGCAGGTAAAATTCCTTGTAAGCGGCGTACGCGTAAACGGAAAGAATCAGATTCATGGTTTTCTCCTCTCGCAGGCACTATTCGAAGCGGCAGCGGAACACCGTCTTGCCCGCCCGGATGTGGTCGCCGTGCATGATCTGGGGATTGCCGCCGATCCGCGTCATCCCCGGGGGAGTCGGCATCTCGGCCTTTGCCGAAAGAAAGGTCGTTTCGTTGAGGATCGTCCCGTTGGAGGAGCTCAGGTCCGTCAGATACACGACGCCCTCGTCCTCATAGAGGGAAAAATGCCGCCGGCTCATGGACACGTCCTTCGGGCAGCTGAAGCTGCACTGCTCCTGCGAGCGGCCGACGACGAAGGGGAAGCTGTCGACCTCGGCGCTGCGGCCGGTGCTCATCTCGGTGATCACCAATCGCCGGTTCTCCTCCGCGGGGCCGCCCCGCTTTTCCCGCCACTCCTTCAGCGCCAGGACCTGCTTTTCCATCTGGACGACGCTGAATTTCCCGCGGGCCTCGAAGAAGGACAGGTACTTCTCTCTGCACTCCTCGTCCCCGGGGAGCGGCTTGTAGCGGAGACCGAGCGAGCGGAACTCCTCGCGGAGGTTCGTCGCGTCCTCGAGCGTGACCAGAGGCCAAAACAAAAAGCGGAACGTATTTTCTTCCTCATCGTAGAAAACAGATTCCGCGTTCAATTCCAGGTTGCTGCTGCGGATGCCGTGGGCATTGCAGTCTTGGATCGTCCGCGCAAGGTCCAGGGCGAGGCGGCAGAACAGATCGAACTCGATCTCCCGCGAAAGGAGCTCCGAGAGCTGGGTGCAGTTCCTGACCGTGTAGCAGAGCCCGGATTTCTGGAGCTCCAGGGTCTCCTGCGGGGGGAACAGCGTGGGGATCTCGTTCTTTTTCAGGATATCCAGCTCGATCTTGTTGAGATGCTCCGTCTTTTCCAGCTTTCGCGTGATCTGGGCGCCGTGCAGCTGTTTTTTGATCTTGATCTTTCGCATGCGCAGCTCTTGCCTCCCGGCTCGTCCGATTTCTTTTCTCCGCCCGCGGCGGTCTCCGTCCCTTCCGGCGGATCGTATGGCAACCTTATTTACATTTTATTCTTGTTTATGTTACCACAGCATTCCGTCAGTTTCAATCCTTTCTCCTCTTTTTTTCTCTCCGGATCCCCCCCCTTTTTTTCGGCGCGCGCCGCGGCCGGCAGGGGAAAAACCCGTTGACTTATACTATATGAAATTGTAAAATATTAGTCGTGTTTTGATGGAGGAGTGCGGCCGTCGGCCGCGGAAAAAGAAGATCTCTTCGACCTCGTCAGGGAGGTTTTTTGAGCGGCAAGCCGGATCGTTCCGCGGCCGCGTCCGGAAGGAGCGGAAAGCTTTGCACATCAGTCTGTCGTATTACACCCATATCGGGAGAAGGCCCAACAACGAGGACGCGCTGGCCGTCGCCGAGGGAAAAGGCGGCGCGCTCGCCTGTGTCGCGGACGGCCTGGGCGGCCATCAGAACGGCGAGTTCGCCTCGCGTGCGGCGACGGACGAGCTCCGGCGCCTGTTCGAGGAGGAAAGCTTCGGCGGGAGCGAGCTGAAAGAGGCCGTCATGCGCGCCGACGCGGCCGTTCGCCGCGTCCATGAGACCGCGCCCGGCGCGCTGACGACGATCGCGGCGCTGTGGCTCGGCGAGTACCGCGCGGTCGCCGCCCATGTAGGAGACAGCCGGATCTATCAGTTCCGGGACGGGAAGGTCCTGTACCAGTCCGTGGACCACAGCGCGGCGCAGCTGGCCGTCATGGCCGGAGAGATCACGCCGCAGCAGATCCGCACGCACCGCGACCGCAACAAGCTCCTCCGCGTCCTCGGCGGCGAGCGGGAGCCGAAGGTCTCGCAGCAGCCGCTGGACGTCCGCCCCGGGGACCGCTTTCTGATCTGCAGCGACGGCTTCTGGGAGCAGATCACCGAGGAGACCATGCTCGCGCTCGCACGCGGCGGCGGCGACGCGGCAAGCTGGCTGGACGACATGCGCGCGGCCGTGCAGCCGCGCGCCAGAGACAACAACACCGCCATCGCCATTCTGGTAGGTTGAGGAGCTGTTCCATGAATACGAAAAATTACTGCATGCACTGCATGCACGAGCTTGAAAACGTCACCGAGCTCAAATGCCCCTTCTGCGGGGCGTCGCTGCTGCCCAAAACGCCGACGCACCACCTCCGCCCCGGCACGATCCTGTCCGGAGAGTATCTCGTCGGCGAGGCGCTGGGACAGGGCGGCTTCGGCATCACCTATATCGGCCGCGACCTGGGGCTGGACCGGATCGTCGCGATCAAGGAGTTCTATCCCATCGGCCTTTCCAACCGCAACAACGACGTCACCAGCTGCGTCGCCGTCACGCTGGATGAGGACAAGGCCTACGAGGCCATGAAGAAGCGCTTTCTCGACGAGGCGCGCGTGCTGGCCAAGTTCGGCGGTCTCGGCGGCGTCGTGAACGTCATGCGCTATTTTGCGGAGAACAACACCGCCTATTTCGTCATGGAATACCTGCGCGGGACGGACCTGCGCCAGGTCGTGAAGGAGCGCGGGCCTCTGAGCGGAGAGGAGCTTTTCCCGCTGCTGCGGCCGGTCATGCAGGCGCTGGAGATGATCCACGCCGAGGGCGTCATCCACCGCGACATCAGCCCGGACAACCTGCTTCTGCAGAGCGACGGGACGCTCAAGCTCCTTGACTTCGGCGCCGCACGCCAGCTGGAGGGGAACAAAAGCCTCTCGGTCGAGCTCAAGCACGGCTATGCCCCCGTCGAGCAGTATTCCGGCGGCGGGCAGGGCCCGTGGACGGACGTGTACGCCCTGTGCGCCACGATCTATTTCTGCCTCACCGGCGTCAAGCCGCCGCAGTCCGTGCTGCGCGCCATGGACGGGGACGAGGAGATGAAGGCCCCCTCCGCGCTCGGCGCGAAGCTGGAGCCCCGGCAGGAGGCTGCGATCCTGCGCGGCCTCGCCGTGCGCAAGAGCGCGCGCTTCCAGTCGATGAAGGAGCTGGAGGATGCGCTTTTTGCCGATCCCTGCGCCGAGCCGCCGCGGCTCGGGATCGCGGCCGAGCCGCCTGCCCCGCCCGCGCGCGAAGAAAAAAAGGAAGAAAAAGACGAAAAGAAGATCCCCGCCCCCGCGGAGGACGAGCGCACGACGCGTGCGCACAGAGAAAAAACGCGCGCAGGTGAAAAGACGGGGAATCCCGGAAAGAAAAAGCGCGGGGGCCTGATCGCCGCCGTGCTTGCGCTCGCGCTCGTGCTGGGCGGCGCGATCTGGGGCCTTTCGCATGCGAAGGTCCAGATCGGCGAGGTAAAGTATGCGCGCAGCGCCACCCATGTGCGCCTCAGCGGTCTCGCGCTGACGGAAGCGGATCTGAAAAAGGTCGCCGGAATGAAGAAGATGACCTCGCTGACGATCCTCAACTGCAGCTTCCCCTCCGACGGCGCGATCGGCCTTCCCTCCGCGCTGAAGATCCTGGACGTCGAAAACTGCGACCGCTTCTGTCTGGAGGGCTCGCTGACGGAGCTCACCGACCTGGAGCTGGAGAACGTCGGCTCGCTCACGGGGCTGGAAAACCTCGCCCGCTGTGAGCAGCTGAAGATCCTGCAGATCAGCGGCTGCGGCGGAGACGCCGCGGCGCACATCGGCGAGATCGCCG
The DNA here is from genome assembly GCA_017447645.1 of Oscillospiraceae bacterium. Classification (GTDB taxonomy): domain Bacteria; phylum Bacillota; class Clostridia; order Oscillospirales; family Oscillospiraceae; genus Limivicinus. The sequence goes on along the minus strand of JAFSNA010000139.1, from coordinate 12,910 downwards.
CGCTGCCCCAGCTGCACACCCTGTATCTCGAGGATCTCGGCGCCGAAGCCGACTTCGCCCCGCTGGGCGGCATGACGCAGCTGAAAAAGCTCTCGCTGAGCGGGAACCGGCTCGGCGATCCCGCGTTCCTCTCCTCGCTGACCACGCTCGAAACCCTGCGGCTCGACCGCTGCGGGCTGACCGATCTCTCCGCGCTCTCCCCGCTGACTGCGCTGCGCAGCGTCTCGCTGAACGACAACGAGATCACTGCGCTCACGCCCTTCACCGGCGCGATCGATCTGGCGGATCTGTCCGCCGCCCGGAACCGGATCGGGGAGCTGGACGGTCTTTCCAACTGCACGCGGCTGAAAAACGTGGATCTGAGCGGCAACCGCATCGCCGACGCCTCGATCCTCGCCAAGAGCGCGCCGTATCTCGTCTCGCTGGATCTTTCGGACAACCGCCTCACGGAGCTCTCCTTCCTGAACGGAGCCGGGGAGCTGAAGACCCTTCGGGCAGACGGGAACAGGATCCCCGAGGCGGATCTCGGCACGCTTGCGAAGCTCGAGACGCTTTCGCTGCGCAGCTGCGGCCTCGGCTCGCTCACGCCGGGGGACACGAAAACGCTCGTGAGCGTCGACCTCTTCGACAACAAGCTGGACGAGCTGACGCTCCCCGAATCGGAGCCGAAGCTGAAATATCTCGACCTTTCCTACAACGCGCTCGAAGCGCTGCGCGTTCCGAACACGCAGGAAAGGCTGACGCTGATCGTGAGCGGCAACCCCCTCGTCGATCTGCGCTTTGTCGATCCCTATGAGGAGCTCGCCTGGCTGATCCTGGACAACTGCCCGGACGCGCTGCTCTGCTCCGCGGAGGAGGGGAACCTCTCGGACGCGTTCCGGAACCTGAACATTTTCGAGCTGGCCTTCCGCTATCCCTCTGCGGGACTGGAAATGGAGCGGATGCGCCTGTGGAAGGCCTCCCGCTACCACGTCGGCGAGACGCCGCTGGACCGCGTCGCCGATCTCAAAGACGCGCTCGATGATTTCCGGGTCAAGCTTGTCGACAGCCTCTGGGAGCTGACGGAGCAGGTCCGGCGGGATCCCGTGGGCCTCGCCTCGCCGCCTCCCTGCCCCGACTACGGCGCAGCCCCCGACGGGGCGGCCGCGTGAAGCCGTATCTCAACACATACCCGACAAGAACGGAGGAAAAGCCATGAGTCTGAAACTTTGCGCCGCCTGCGGATGCAGCATGGGCAAGGTCCGCGCCAACAACGAGGACAACTTCTATTTCTGCGGCAGCTTCCTGCCCGCCGACAACCGCGCGCTCCCGACCGTGCTGACGGCCGAGACCTCCGCCGAGGGCGAGCTGTGCACCGCCGTCTTTGACGGGATGGGCGGCGAACAGTTCGGCGAGCTGGCCTCCTACGCCGCCGCGCACGAGATGAAGGAGCGGCTCGTCGCCGGAGCCTGGCACGACAGCGACGCCCGCGCGTCGCTGCACCATCTGACGCTCGCGCTCAACGCGGCGGTGCTGGACAAGGCGCAGGAGATGCTGACCAGACACATGGGCTCCACGCTCGCCGGGCTTTTCTTCCGGCGCGGCACGGCCTGGGCCTTCAACCTCGGCGACAGCCGGATCTATCTCGGCCGCGGCGGCGTGCTGCGGCAGCTGTCCGTCGACCATGTGGACGCGCGGCCGCACCTCTCCGGCAAGGGGAAGGGCAGTCTCACGCAGTATCTCGGCATCGACGAGGAGGAATTCGTCGTCGAGCCGGCGATCAGCGCGGTCGAGCTGCACGAGGGCGACTGCTTCCTGGTGTGCAGCGACGGCCTGACCGACATGCTCTCCGACGACGAGATCCTCGCGAGCCTGCTCGGCGCGCGCAGCGCGGAGACCGCGGTCGAAAAGCTGATCGCGCAGGCTCTCGAGCGAGGCGGGCGCGACAACGTCACGGTGATCGTCTGCATGATCCGCTGAAAGGGCGGATCCCGCCGCCGGCTTCCGACAGACTAGAGGAGGAATTTCGATGAACGGGGAATACAAAATCGGCGACGTGGTGCTGGGCAGCTGGACTCTGGTCAGGCTGCTGGGCGAGGGCGCCTACGGCCGGGTCTATGAGGCCAGGCGAGAGGGCTTCGGCACCATCTATAAGTCCGCCGTCAAAATTATGACCATCCCGCCCAGCCAGAGCGAGGTGATCAACGCCCGCGCCGAGGGCATGGACGAGGCGTCTGTCACCGCCTACTTCCGCGGCATGGTGGCGGACGTCGAGCAGGAGTTCGCCCTCATGTCCCGTCTCAAGGGCATGACGAACATCGTCAGCTGCGAGGACTTCCAGGTCGAGCAGCACTCGACGGGCGTCGGCTGGGATATCCTGATCCGCATGGAGCTGCTCACGCCCATGCTCAACCATATGAGCGCCCATGAGATGACCCGCGCCGACATCATCAAGCTCGGCATCGACATGTGCAAGGCGCTCGAGCTGTGCCAGCGCTACAACATCATCCACCGCGACATCAAGCCCGAGAACATCTTCATCTCCGACACCGGGGACTACAAGCTCGGCGATTTCGGCGTCGCGCGCACTTTGGAGAAAACCACGGGCGGCCTGTCGAAAAAAGGCACCTATACCTACATGGCGCCGGAGATCTACCGCGACGAGCCCTACGGCTCGACGGTGGATATCTATTCCCTCGGCATCGTGCTGTACCGCCTGCTGAACAACAACCGCGCGCCCTTCCTGCCCGCGCCGCCCGCGCCGATCTCGTACAGCGAGCGCGAACGCGCGCTGCAGCGCCGCGTCAGCGGCGAGCAGATCCCGCCCCCCGCCAACGCGGAGGGGCGGCTCTCCGAGATCGTGCTCAAGGCCTGCGCCTATCATCCGGCGGATCGCTACTCCAGCCCGGTGCAGATGTGCCAGGAGCTGGAGGCGATCGCCTATCCGCGCGGCGAGGACGAGCTGATCTACGGGAAGGACGGAAAGATCCGCGTGGAGCGCTCGGCCTTTACGAAGCAGGGCGGCGCCGCCGAGGAAGCAACCGTCTATGATCCGCAGCGCAGCGCCTCTTCTCCGGGCGAGGATAGGACCGTCTCCGTGCTGCACGGGAAAACGGAGGACGCCGACAAGCCCGTCTCCGCGCTGCACGCGTCGGAAGACGGGGCAAAAAAGCAGTCCGAGCCGCCGAAAAAGAAAAAGAAGACCGGCCTCGTCGCCGGTATCGCCGCGGCGCTCGTGCTCGTGATCGCAGCGCTGATCGTGCTGCTGCCGAAGCTCCGGCAGGCGGGGACGGTCGCCGCGGAGCCGACGAGCGAGCCGGCCGAGGAGACCGCCGCGCCGACGAGCGAGCCTACCCCGGAGCCGACCGCCGCGCCCACGCCCGAGCCTACGCCGGAGCCCACGCCCGAGCCCGCCGCGGCGCAGACGGAATCGGAAAACGGCTGGGTCACGCTGGATACGACGGGCAAGGAGGGCGAACTGACGGTTCTCTCGTACTATGTGTCCAACGGCAGAAAGATCGTGAATCCGGACGCGTTCCTCTTCAGCGGAGAGACCTGGCTGAGCTTCGAGTGGGTCGACAACACGACGACCTACAATACGCTCGTCTGCGAGTGGAGCGACGAGCTCCCCTCGGAGGAATACATCCAGAACCGTATCGCCTTCTATCTCCGCCTGTGGAGAAGCGACCTCGTGCTGTCGAACAATCCGCAGAGCAAGGTCACCACGGGTCTCCCGGAGTCTTCCGCCAAGCACTGCTACGTCCTGCTGGTGTGCATCGGCAAGGACTTTCAGACGGACGGATACGTCCTCTATGAGATCGGCGTGCCGGAAAAGATCGTCACCATCGACGAAAGCTGGGATTACGGCGCGGTCAAGATCAGCACGGTCGACCAGCAGACGCTGCACGTCGAGCTGACGGACGATCGCATCCCGGACGGCTTCCCTCGCTCGAAAACGCCCGGCAACAATCAGGAAGCCTGGGATGTGGTCCTTGATTTCGGCCGGAATGTGTATCTGTATTCGGCGATCGCTCCTCACCCCAACGACAAAACGCTGAATAATTGCTATCTCTCCTCGTATATCGAAAGAAACGGTGAGCTTTCGGAGCTGAAGCTGCCAAAACTCACGCTCAAGGGGAATACCTTTTCTTTCGATGTCCGGATCCCGGATTCGACGGGTTTCTCTCTGAAGGATATCCTGGGGATAGATATCTACATGGGGACTGAAAGCGAGTATTTGGATTCTTTTTACTTTGATGTAGGCTGAAAGGAAACTATCGGAGAACGCCATGAACGGAGAATACAAGATCGGCGACGTCGTACTCGGCAGCTGGACTTTGGTCAAGCTGCTGGGCGAGGGCGCCTACGGCCGCGTCTACGAGGCCCACAGAGAGGATTTCGGCACCGTCTATACCGCCGCGATCAAGATCATGACCATCCCCTCCAGCCAGAGCGAGGTCGAGAGCGCACGCGCCGAGGGCATGAACGACGAGGCCGTCACCGCCTACTTCCGCGACATGGCCGAGCAGGTCGTGCAGGAGTTCGTCCTCATGAGCGAGCTCAAGGGCTCGACCAACATCGTCAGCTGCGAGGACCACTCGGTCGTACCCCACACCGAGGGCGTCGGCTGGGACATCTTCATCCGCATGGAGCTGCTCACCCCGATGCTCCGCTACATGAGCGGACGCGAGCTGACCCGCAATGACGTCATCCGCCTCGGCATAGACATCTGCAAAGCTCTGGAGCTCTGCCAGAAGTACAACATCATCCACCGCGACATCAAGCCCGAGAACATCTTCGTCGCCAGGACGGGCGATTACAAGCTCGGCGACTTCGGCGTCGCGCGCACCCTGGAGAAAACAACAGGCGGCCTTTCCAAGAAGGGCACCTATACCTATATGGCCCCGGAGATCTACCGCGACGAGCCCTACGGCTCGACGGTCGACCTTTACTCGCTGGGCATCGTTTTATACCGTCTGCTGAACAACAACCGTCCGCCCTTCCTGCCGCCCCCGCCGGAGCCCGTTTCCTACAGCGAGCGCGAGAGGGCGCTGCAGCGGCGCATCGACGGCGAAGAGCTGCCGCCGCCCGCGAACGCGGAGGGACGGCTCGCGGAGATCGTTCTGAAGGCCTGCGCCTACGATCCGAAGGACCGCTATTCCAGCCCGGCGGAGATGCGCAGGGAGCTGGAGGCGATCCTCTACCCGCGCGGGAAGGACAAGCTGATCTACGGCAAGGACAAGAAGCTCCGCGTGGAGCGCTCGGCCTACACGAAGCCGGGCGCGGGGGGCTCCTCCGCCGGGACGAAGAAAAAGAAAAAGGCCGGGCCGATCCTGGCGATCGCCGCGGTGCTCGCGCTCCTGATCGGCGCGGGGATCTATCTGCTGCCGAAGCTTTTGGTCTCGGATCCGTCCGTCAACGAGCCGCCCGCCGTCTCGACGCCGCAGCCTGTCGAGGAGACGGCCGCGCCGACGCCCGAGCCCACGCCGGAGCCAACACCGGAACCGACGCCCGAACCGACGCCCGAGCCCGTGCCCGAGCCGGAGAGCGAGCCGGAGCCGGAGAGCGAGGAAGAGGTCTGGGTCGAGGGCGACTGGACCTGGGCGATCCGGGGCAGCACGCTGACGATCAGCGGCACGGGCAACATGGCGAACTATTCGTACTCCTCCTATTCCTCCGGCCGTTTCTACACGCCGGGCTCCACCGCGCCGTGGTCGCAGCAGAAGTCGAAGGTCATCACGCAGCTCGTGATCGAGGACGGCATCACCGGCATCGGCAATTATGCCTTCTATCATTTTCCGAGCCTCAATTCCATTTCGATCGCGGGCAGCGTCACCGAGATCGGCGATTACGCCTTCGGCGACTGCGGCGGTCTGACAAAGGTAACCGTGCCGGGCAACGTCAAAAAGGTCGGCGAGAGAGCCTTCAGCGACTGCGACCAGCTGATCAGCGTCGTGTTTGAGGACGGCGTCGAATCCATTGGGGAAGAGGCGGTCTACAATTGCCCGCGTCTGAAGCTCGTGTCGATCCCGAAGAGCGTCTCCGAGATCGAAGAAGGGGCCTTCGCCCGCTGCATCCGTCTGACCAAGATCGACGTCGAGGCGGACAGCCCGTATTTCAAGTCGACCGACGGCGTCGTCTATTCCGCGGACGGCACGACCCTGGTCTGCTGCCCGGGCGGGCGGACCGCGAGCCTGCGGATCCCCGAGGGCGTCACGACCATCGGCGACCGCGCCCTCTGCTACGGCTGCATGAGCACCGTGACGATCCCCGGCAGCGTCCGGACGATCGGCCGCGAAGCGTTTTACGACTGCGAGCGGATAACGAAGATGGTGCTCCCGGAGGGCGTCGAGTCCGTCGGCGACTACGCCTTCTCCTCCTGCATCACGCTGGCGCGCGTGAGCTTCCCGTCGACCCTCAAATCCTACGGGCGTAATGTTTTCAACTACTGCGACAAGCTGTCGAAGATCGAGGTCTCGGCGGACAACCCGTACTTCAAGTCGGTCGGCGGCGTCCTCTTCTCGAAGGACGGCAGCACGCTGGTCTGCTTCCCGCTGCAGAAATCCACCGGCAACTATACGATCCCGGAGGGCGTCACCACGATCGGCGACTACGCCTTCTACCGCGCCAAGCTGATGAGCGTGGATTTCCCGGACAGTCTCACCTCGGTCGGCCGCGCCGCCTTCTATTACAGCAACGTGGCAAAGCTGCCCTTCCCGGAGGGCTTCACCTCGGTCGGGGAGTATGCTTTCTACAGCTGCGACAATCTCAAAGCCGTCACGCTTCCCGACAGCGTCACCGAGATCGGCGACTACGCCTTCTCCAGCTGCTATCAGCTGTCCAAGGTGACACTCCCGCAGAGCGTCAACATCATCTCGAGCCACGCCTTCTCCTACTGCATGAGCCTCAGCTCCGTCACGATCCCGGAGGGCGTCACCGTGATCGACTCGGGCGCCTTCCGCTACTGCGACAATCTGCTGAGCGTGGATCTGCCGCAGAGCGTAGCCAAGATCGGCAATTCGGCCTTCGGCGACTGCTCGCATCTGAAGACCATCCGCTTCAAGGGCAGCCAGGCCCTGTGGAACCTGGTCACGATCGAGAGCGGCAACGACGCTCTGACGAACGGCAAGATCACGTTCAACGCGTCCTGATCCGCGGAGGAGAGCTCCTCCCCATCCACAAAAAAGCATTCCCGAGGTGTTTCGATGAACGGAAAGTATAAGATCGGCGACGTCGTGCTGGACAACTGGACCCTGGTCAAGCTGCTGGGCGAGGGCGCCTTCGGCAAGGTCTACGAGGCCCACAGGGAGGATTTCGGCACGATCTACACCGCCGCGATCAAGATCATGACCATCCCCTCCAGCCAGAGCGAGGTCGAAAGCATCCGCGCGGAGGGTCTGGACGACGCGGCCGTGACCGCCTTCTTCCGCAGCATGGCCGAGGACGTCGTGCAGGAGTTCGTGCTTATGAGCGAGCTCAAGGGCACGTCGAACATCGTCAGCTGCGAGGACCACGCCGTCGTGCCGCTCAGCCAGGGCATCGGCTGGGACATCTTTATCCGCATGGAGCTGCTCACGCCCATGCTCCGCTACATGAGCAGCCACGAGATGACCCGCAGCGACATCATCAAGTTGGGCGTCGACATGTGCCAGGCGCTCGAGCTGTGCCAGCGCTACAACATCATCCACCGCGACATCAAGCCCGAGAACATCTTCGTCTCCCGCGCAGGCGACTACAAGCTGGGCGACTTCGGCGTGGCGAGGACGCTGGAGAAAACGACGGGCGGCCTGTCGAAGAAGGGCACCTATACCTACATGGCCCCGGAGATCTACCGCGACGAGAAGTACGGCTCGACGGTCGACATCTATTCGCTGGGCATCGTGCTGTACCGTCTGCTGAACAACAACCGCGCGCCCTTCCTGCCCGCGCCGCCCACGCCGATCTCGTACACCGAGCGCGAGCGCGCGCTGCAGCGCCGCGTCAGCGGCGAACCGATCCCCCCGCCCGCGAACGCGGAGGGGCGGCTTGCCGAGATCGTCCTGAAGGCCTGCGCCTATGATCCGAAGGACCGCTACTCCAGCCCCCTGCAGATGCGCGAGGAGCTGGAGGCCATCGACTATCCGCGCGGCAAGGACGAGCTGATCTACGGCAAGGACCCGAAGATCCGCGTGGAACGCTCCGCCTTTACGCGGCCGGGTGACGGAGGCACGACGACCCCCGCGCCGACCTCCGAGGCGCCGACGGACGACGACGAGACCGTCAGCGCGCTGCATGGGGGCCGGACGGACGCCGACGAGACCGTCAGCGTGCTGCACCGGGGCGAGACGGACGCCGACGAGACCGTCAGCGTACTGCACCGGGGCGAAACGGACGACGACAAGACCGTTTCCGCGCTGCACGCGGCGGAGGGCGAGGCAAAAAAGACGGCCGCGCCGCCAAAAAAGAAAAAGACCGGCCTTGTCGCCGTCATCGCCGCCGTGCTCGCGCTCGCGGCCGGCGCGCTGATCTTCCTGCTGCCGAAGCTCAAAGCGTCGGATCCGACCGTGAGCGCCATGCCGGCCGAGAGCGCCGCGGCGGCCGAGGAAACGGCCGCGCCGACGCCCGAGCCGACCCCCGAACCCACGCCCGAACCCACGCCCGAGCCCACGCCCGAGCCCACGCCGACGCCGCGTCCCACGGATCAATGGGACTACCGGCTGGACGGCGGCGTGCTGACGATCTACGGCGTCGGCGACATGCCGGATTACGCCGAATCCCAAAGCAGCGTTCCCTGGCGGCAGGCGCAGGATCAGATCACGCAGGTCGTGATCGAGGACGGCATCACCTCCATCGGCGGCGCGGCCTTCTCCGGCTGCGACCGTCTCAGCTCCGTGACGATCCCGCAGAGCGTCGAGTCCATCGGAAGAAACGCCTTTTACCGCTGCTACAGTCTCAAGAGCGTGACGCTCCCGGAGGGGCTCGTCTCCATCGGTCAGGGAGCCTTTTCCGGCTGCTCCGTGGCGGAGATCACGATCCCGGAGAGCGTGGAGACGATCGGCCAGGAGGCCTTCTACTCCAGCCGTCTCAAGACCGTGACGATCCCCGAGGGCGTCACGGAGATCGGCGACCAGGCCTTCTCGGCCTGCGGCGACCTCTCCGCGATCGTGGTCGCGCCCGGCAACGCGAATTACAGCTCGATCGACGGCGTGCTCCTCTCGAAGGACGGCAAAACGCTGCTGTGCTGCCCCTGCGGGAAAAGCGGCGTTTATCAGGTCCCGGAGGGCGTCACGACGATCGGACAGCAGTCCTTCTACGGCTGTTATGAGATCAGCGAGCTCCAGTTCCCCGGCAGCGTCGCCTCGATCGGCGAGTACGCGTTTTCCGGCTGCGGCGGGCTCAAGAGCGTGACCTTCCCGGAGGGCGTCACGGAGATCGGCGATTACGCCTTCGATCAGTGCTCCGCGCTGAGCAGCGTCACGCTTTCGGCGAGCGTCCGCTCGATCGGCACATGGGCTCTGAACAGCGGTACGGCCCTGGCGAAGATCGAGGTCGCGGAGGGCAGCAGCTCCTTCAAGGCGGTCGACGGCGTGCTCTTCTCGCAGGACGGCAGCACTCTCGTCTGCTTCCCGCCGATGAAGCTCGGCACCAATTACACGATCCCCGACGGCGTCACCACGATCTCCGGCGCGGCCTTCGCCGGCTGCGTCATGTCGCGGCTGACCTTCCCGGAGGGGCTCCGCAGCATCGGGGCCCAGGCCTTCACCGGCTGCGCCAAGCTGGGCGCCGCCATGCTGCCCGAGAGCGTCGATTCGATCGGCAGCTCCGCGTTCAAGGACTGCACGACGCTGACGAAGGCGACGATCCCCGCGGGCGTGCGCACGATCAGCAACTCCCTGTTCTCCGGCTGTGTCAACCTGAGCACCGTGACAATCTCCGAGGGCGTCACCCAGATCGACAGCTACGCGTTTGAAAACTGCGAGCGGCTGGCGAGCATCGCGCTGCCCCACAGTCTCTACTCGGTCGGCTCCGGGGCCTTCAAGGGCTGCAGCAAGCTCAGCACCGTGTACTACACGGGCACGCAGGAGGACTGGAACAAGCTGACGATCTACAATCAGAACGATCCCCTGCAGAGCGCCAAGCTCCGCTTCAAAACAGCCTGACGGTCGCCGGGGCCGGAACGAAAGCTTCCTCAAAAACAGCAAAGCCGATGGACGAGATCGTCCATCGGCTTTGCTGATTTATTTGTTCAAGCCGCGCGCCCGAGCCCGGCGGCGATGAAATCCGCTGCCTGCTCCCACTGCTCCTCGGGCGTGATGGCGGCCTCGCCGTCACCGCGCTGGAGGCCGTAGCTGCCGAACTGCGCGTGGTTGCCGCCCTCGATGACGAGCTCCTCGCTCTCGTCCGGGGCGTATTGCCGCCCCGCCTCCAGCCGCGCGCGGTCGAGCACGAGATCCTCCGAGCCGTACAGGCTCAGCTCCGTCATGTCTCCGGCCAGCGGCTTCGTCGGATAGGCCGCAAGAAGCACCACGCCCTCGAAATCCCCGGGGTGCTCCGCCGCGCAGATCGCCGCGCAGGCGCCGCCCAGCGAGTGTCCGCCGACGTACCAGCGCGCGTATCCGTACCCGCTCCGCACGGCCTCAGCGCGGTCCATGCCGAGGAAGGCCAGACGCAGCGGCATTTTCAGCAGGCATACGTCCACGCCCTTTTCGGCGACCCGCCGCAGCAGCGGGGCGTAGGCCGTCTCCTCCACCTTCGCGCCGGGATAGAAGATCAGCGCCGCCTCGTCGCCGGGCCCGTCGAAGAAATAGCCGTAGTCCGTCTCTTCGACCGTCACCGCCTCGTCCGAGCCGAGGGCCGCGAGGGCCTTCGCGTCGGCGCGGTAGAAGACGGCGGCCCAGAGGGCGAAGGCTGCGGCGAGCAGCGCGAGCGCGAGCGCCGCGATCAGTCCCCTCTTCTTCCGGGCGCGTTTTTTCCTGTCGTTTCCGTCCATGCTTTCCCCGCACGGGGCTCGCGGCCCGCGGCGTCCTTTCGTTCGTATTCGGCTCCGGCGGCTCGGGCCCCGGCCGTCAAAGCGTCGTCAGCTCGCCGCCGATGCAGACCGCGCGCGGAGAGAGGTCCTCGCCGCAGACGACGAAGTCCGCCAGCTTTCCCTCCTCGATCGAGCCGATCTCGCTCCCGCGGCCGATCTCCCGCGCGGGGCGGATCGTCGCGGCGAGGATCGCCTCCTCCTTCGGGATGCCGAAGGCGACGGCGTTTCGCATGTCCGTGAACAGATCGCTGGCCGCGCCGGCGATCGTGCCGTCCGCCAGACGGGCGATGCCGCCCGAAAGGAAGACCTGCTGGCCGCCGAGCTCATACTCCCCGTCCGGCATGCCGCAGCAGCGCAGCGAGTCGGAGATCAGGCAGATCCGCCCCGGGAAGAGCCGGAAGGCCATGCGCACGGCGCTCGGGTGGACGTGCAGGCCGTCGCAGATCAGCTCGGCGATCACGTCCCCGCGTTCGGAGGCCGCGCCGATCGGGCCGGGCTTGCGGTGATGGATGCCCGGCATCGCGTTGAAGGTGTGCGTGAGGTGGCGCGCGCCCGCCTCAAAGACGGCCCGCGCCTCGTCGTAGTTCGCGTCCGTGTGCGCCACGGAGACCGTGCACAGCTCCCGCGCCTGTTCGGTAAAGGCGGCCGCGCCCTCGAGCTCGGGGGCGACGTCGACGATGCGCACCAGACCGCCGCAGCCCTCCTGCAGCTTCCGGAAGCCCTCGAAGTCCGGCTTTTTCAGATAGGCGCCGTTCTGCGCGCCCTTTTTCTTTTCGGAGAAGAAGGGGCCCTCCATGTGGATGCCCATCACGCGCGCGCAGCCCGCCGGTCTTTCCGCAGCAAGCTCCGCAGCCGTCGCAAAGGCTTTTTCGAGCGTCTCGTAGGGCAGGGTCATCGAGGTGGGGGCGAAGCTCGTCACGCCGCGCTTCGCCAGGTGCGCGGCCATGCGGCGCAGTCCCGCGGCGTCGCCGTCGGAAAAATCGGCTCCGGCCGCGCCGTGCGTGTGGACGTCGACCAGGCCGGGGATCACGTACGCGCCGCCGAGGTCGAGCCCCCCTTTCCGCTCGCCGCGGAAGACGGCGGCGAAGCGCCCCTCCTCCACGGCAAAGCCGCCGCGGACGAAGCCCTGTCCGGGCAGGAACACAAAAGCGTCGGTATAAAGCATCTCAGACCTCCGGCAGACTGGCGGCGGCGATGCTCTGGCCCACGCGGCGGGCCTTCTCGTCGGGCAGCATGACCGTGACCTTCGCCGCGAGCTCCGGGTACTCCTCGCACAGGACGCGGTTGCACTCTTCGATCAGCAGCTCGCCGCCGATCCCGGAGGCCACGCGGCCGAGTACCAGCAGGTAGCGCAGGTCGTAGAACGAGGCGTAGAGCGAGAGCGTGTGGGCGAGGTAGCAGCCGATCGTCACGAAGATCTTCCGCGCGCCCTCGTGTCCCTCCTCGGCCAGCTTCTGCACGGCCTTGAGCTTTTCGGCCAGGCTCAGGCTCTCGTCCAGCTCGATGCCCACGCGCGGGGCAAGACGGATCACGGCGTCCTGCGAGAAATACTTGCAGCCCACGCCGAAGTCGTGCGACCACTCGTCCTCGGGCGCGTCCGGCTGCAGATCGACGGGCGCGAAGGCCAGCTCGTTGAACCAGCCGAGGATCTTGCCCTCCGGCGTGACGTAGCCCGCGGCCTCGCTGGTGCCCATCGCGATGCCCATGACCGCGCCGGAGTTCAGGCTCATCGCGCCGGCGAGCGCCGTCACGTCGCCGTCGTTGGCCACGACGATCGGCACGTCGCCGATCTCCCTGGCCGCGCGGTCATAGACCGTTTTGACCTCCTCGCGCCGCTCGCGCGGGACCTTGATGAAGAGCGAGGAGACCATCGGCGCGTTGCCCACGAAGGTGCCCGCGGAGGACACGCCGATCGCGTCCACG
>JAFSNA010000138.1 GCA_017447645.1 Oscillospiraceae bacterium | reverse complement strand
GTTCAAATATTCCCGCGGCGCCCATGCCGCCGCCGATACACATGGAAACGAGACCGCGCTTCTGTCCCCGGCGCCGCAGCTCGCCGATCAGCTTGATCGTGAGATACGCGCCCGTGCAGCCGAGCGGATGGCCGAAGGCGATGCCGCCTCCGTTGACGTTGACGATCTCCGGGTCGAGCCCCAGCTGATCGATGCAGGCCAGCGACTGGGAGGCGAAGGCCTCGTTGAGCTCGATCAGATCGATGTCCTGCAGGCTCAGCCCCGCGACGTCCAGTGCGCGCGGGATCGCCTCGACCGGGCCGATGCCCATATAGCCGGGGTGGACGCCCCGGACAGCGAAGGAAACGAAGCGGGCGATCGGGGTCAGTCCGTGCTCGCGGGCAAATTCCTCTTCCATCAGCACGACGAAGGCCGCGGCGTCGTTCATCTGCGAGGAGTTGCCCGCCGTCACGCTGCCGCCCATACGGAACAGAGGCTTCAGTTTTGCGAGCCCCTCGACGGTGGTATCCGGGCGGACGCACTCGTCCGTATCGAAGATAAAGTACTCCCAGCCGGGGCTGCCGTCCTCCTTTTTGATCGGGCGCTTCGCCCGGATCGGTATGATCTCGTCCTTGAACTTCCCCAGGCGGATGGCCTCCGCCGCCCTGCGATGGCTCTCGCAGGCGAAGGCGTCCTGTCTCTCGCGGGAGATGCCGTACTTCTCCGCCACATTCTCGGCCGTGACGCCCATGGTGTCAAAGTTGTCCGGATAGCTGCCGAAGCTCACGCTGTCGGGGATGATCGCCACGCGGTGCATCTGCACCTTGCTCATGTTCTCCAGGCCGCCTGCGACGATGCACTTGGCCTGTCCGGCCATGATGGCGTTCGCGGCGCTCGCGATCGACTGCAGCCCTGAGGCGCAGAAGCGGTTGACGGTCTGGCCGGCCGTGCTCAGCGGGAAGCCGGAGCTGTCGGCCAGAAGGCGGCCGATATTCAGGCCCTGCTCCGCCTCCGGGATCGCGCAGCCGCAGATCAAATCCTCCGCCAGCTCGGGATCGAAGCCGGGGTTCCGTTCCAGGATGCCCCGGAGCACCTGCGAGCCGAAGTCGGCGCAGCCGGTATAGCGCAGACTGCCGCGGATGGCCTTGGCGATCGCGCTGCGCCCGAAGGCGACGATGACGGCGTTCTTTCTTTCCATGTCCGGCCCTCCTTAATTGCGTACGGGCTTGCCCGTCTGGACCATGCCCTTGATGCGTTCGAGCGTTTTTTCGTTATGGCAGAGCTCCATAAAGGCGCTGCGCTCCAAAGCCAGCACGTCTTCCTCACAGATCTGCTCGCCGGCGAGCGCGTCGCCGCCCGAGAAGATCCTGGCGAGCTTTTCGACGATTACCGCATCGTAGGGCGTCATCATCCGACCCTGGAGCATGACGTTCACCGTGGCCATGAGGTGGGTATATCCGCTCTCGCCCGAGGCGGTCACCGTCCCCTTGACGGGAGCGCGCCAGCACGCGTCGGCCAGACGCAGAGCCATGGCCTTTGACTGCTCGAGCAGCGAATCGGCCTTCGCAATGATACAGTCGCCGCGGCGCAGATAGAGATTCTGCCGCGCTTCCTCCGCGCTCATGCTGTATTTCGCCTGCGCGATAGGCAGCACCAGCGCGTCGATCTCCTGGATGACACGGGCCATCTGTCCGTACTGCAGCCCTTCCGTCGCACGGAAGAGCAGCTCGGCGCAGCCGCCGCCCGAGGGAACGAGCCCGACGCCCATCTCCACCAGGCCGGCATAGAGCTCCTGATGGGCCACGACGCAGCCGGCGTGGAGCATCAGCTCGGCGCTTCCGCCGAGAGCCTGGCCCTTTGCCGCGACCACGACGGGCTTTTTGAGGTATTTCAGCCGGAGGTTCGCCTTCTGGAAATCCTCCACGCCCTTTTCCAGCAGCGCGAACTGTCCGGACTCGATCGCCGCGGCGACCTCGTAGAGATTCGCCCCCGCGCCGAGATTGGCGCCCGGATTGCAGACGACGAGGGCCTTGAAGGCCTCGCTTCGCTCGACCTCCTCGGCCGCGGCGAGCATCAGCTGCGCGGCGGGGATCGTGTAGGTGTTGGCCTTCGTCTTGAGCGAGAAGAGCGCCACGCCGTCGCCGAGATCGCAGAGCGCCGCGTCGCCGTTCTCCAGGATCACGCCTCTGTGGTCCGTCAGCTGCAGATAGGCCGCGGCCTGTTTGTTCTCCCCGGCATAGAATCTGCCGTCGCGCTCGATCTTTTCTCTTGCCCAGGCGGGCGGCTCGAGCCCCTGTGTCTCCATCAGGGCCAGGATCTCCTTTGCTCCCAGCAGATCGCAGAGCTCAAAGGGTCCCTTGATCCAGTTATAGCCGCCGCGCATGGCAGCGTCGATGTCTCGGAAATCATAGCTGATCTCATCCGCCGCCATCATCGCCAGCCACATCGGCTCCAGCACGACGCGGCGCAGGAAGGGCGTTTCCGGCCAGTCGCCGAAGAGCAGGCCGCGCAGTCTTTCCTTCTTGTCGCGCACCTCCGCAAGAGAGCTGACTTTAGCCCTCTCAAGCGGAACATACTGCGTGCTCCCGTAATCCCAGACGAAACGCTCCGTCCCCTTCGGTCCCTTCGTTTTGCGGTAAAAGCCCGCGCCGGTCTTGTTTCCGAGACAGCCGCGCTGCACGATGTCGTAAAGCACTTCCGGCCTGTTGAGGAAGGGCTTCTCATAATCCGGGATCCCGGCCGAGGCCATATAATCCACCGTGTGCACGCTGATATCGAGCCCCACGAGGTCGAGCAGCTTGAAGGCGCCCTGCTTGGGCCGGAAGATCAGATCGCCCGTCAGCGCGTCCGCCATGGCGAAGCCGTAGCCGCCGTCGGTCGTCGCGTTCATGATCGAAGTCAGCGCCATCGAACCGATGCGGTTGGCGATGAAGCCCGGCTCGTCCTTGCAGCGGATGGGCGTCTTGCCGAATCGATCGTTGATGAGCAGGCGGACCCGCTGCAGGATTTCCTCCTCCGTCTCGGCGAGCGGGATGAGCTCGACCAGGTCCATATAGCGAACGGGATTGAAAAAATGAATACCGAGGAAGCGCCGTTTCCGGTCCTCCTCCATCCCTTCCGCGATCGAGGAGATCGAGATGTTCGAGGTGTTCGTCCCGACGATCGTTTCTTCGGAGGCGTTGTCGAAAATGAATTTTGCCGTACTCTGCTTCACGCCCAGGTTTTCCGCCACGGCCTCGATCACCAGATCGCAGCCGCCGAGCAGCGCGGCGTCCTGCTGCATGTCCGCGCAGACGACGCCGGCGCGGATACGCGCCTCGTCCGAGCCCTTCATCTCGCCGCTCTTGAGAATGGATGCGATGGCCTTCTGCGCGCGCTCGCGTCCGCTCTCCTCCGCCTTGCCGCGGACCATCAAGATCACGTCCAGCCCCGCGCGGGCACCGCATGCCGCGATCGCCGCGCCCATGGTCCCGGCGCCCACGACCGCAAGTTTTCTGATGCTCTTACCCATATATGCTCCTTTCCGTGTTCAGATAGTCGGTCTGTTTCGGTATGCCGGCCGGGCCGCGCGCCCCTCCCTTCGGGAGCGCTGCGCCGCAGGCGCTTCGCCCGTTCTGGGCCGACCAGCATTTTCAGTATAGCATACTCCTTTTTTTATTTCAAGATGCTTTTGTGCTCTTTCACGATCTCACCTTGTTTTTCGCCCATAATTCTCTTGCCTTTTTGTGCATGTTGGTGTATACTGGCCCTGTAATGGCAAAATCGTTCAGACAGGTTACCATAATTTGTCTAATTCATTCGAACAAAGGAGATGGGCCGCCCTTTGGTCGGACCAAACCGGAAGGATATGCAGATCGGTGTGATTGAAGTCCCCACGCGCAAGACCCTGCTCGTGCAGAAAATCGAAGAACAGATCCTCTCGGGCAAGCTGCGCGTGGGCGATCCTCTCCCCTCCGAGCGTCAGCTTCAGGAGGAAACGCACATCAGCAAGACCGTGATCCACGCCGCGCTCGTCGAGCTTGAGCAGAAGGGCTTTCTGGAGATCACGCCGCGCCGCGGCGCGGTCGTGGCCAATTTTGCGGAATCCGGCACGATGGAAACGCTCAACGCCCGTATCCGTCTCAACGGCGGCAACATGACGAAGAAGCAGTCTCAAAGCTTCATGGAGGCGCGCATCGCCATCGAGGGCGCCGCCCTCCGCCGTCTTGCGGAGCGGCACACGGACGAGGATCTCGCTTATTTGGAGGGGATCCTCGCTCAGGCCGACGCGCTGCTTGAGAAAAAGCCGACGGACGATGCCGCGCTTGCGGACGTTCTTTTCCGCTATCACCGCGGGATCTGCCTGCGCAGCGGGAACGAATTCTTCCCCCTCCTGCTCAACGAATTCCGTCCGATCATCATGGAATTCTGGCTGCGCTCGATCTCCGTTTTCGGCGCGGCATCCAACGTGCACCTGGCCAAACGCTATCTCGAACTGATCCGCGCCTCGGACGCGGAAGGCGCCTTCCACCGGCTCGAGCGCAGCGTCAACGAGTATCTCAACTGCCTTGACGAGCAGTAACAGGTAAAATATCAATCATCAAAGGAGGAACAGACAAAAATGGCAGAACTGGACTATCTGAAAGTATTGGATGAAGTCGCGCTGAAAAACGCCGCGCTGGCGCGCAAGCAGTACGACCCGGAGATCCCCGGGAAGATCGAGTACGAGGACAAGCCCTGCAGATGGTGGTTTAACCACTGGGCGGAAAAGAACCCGATGAAGCCCTATGCGGTGCTCGGCGATCTCGTTCTCCCCTACGCCTACTGCAACGACGTGGCCCGCCGCTTTGCGAACGCCCTGCTCGACCTCGGCGTCAAGAAGGGCGACCGCGTGGCCATCATGGCCCCCAACGTGCCGCAGTACCTGCTGGCCATGCACGCGGTGTGGAAGATCGGCGCGATCGAAGTCCCCGCAAACCCCCTCTACACGGTGCCGGAGCTGACCGGCCAGTTCAATGACAGCGGCGCGGAGACCGTCGTGGTCATGGCGGCCTTCGCTCCCAAGGCGATCGCCATGCTGCAGAATCCCGGCTGCGCCGTCAAGCGCGTCGTCGCCTTCCAGCTTCCCTCCGGCGCGGTCGAGCTGCCGCAGGTCGAGGGTCTGTATGACTTCAACCAGCTGGTGGGCACGCATCCGAACACCGAGCCCGATATCGAAGTGTCGATGGACGATCCGATCCGCCTGCAGTACACCGGCGGCACCACCGGCATCCCGAAGGGCTGCGTCCTGACCAACAGGATGGTGTACTCCATGGGTTACCGCACGGCCCTGTGGACGACGCGCAACTACTCGATCGTCGGCAAGGACGAGATCGTCACACTCGCGGCGATCCCCCTAAACCACGTCTACGGCTTCAATGCCAACGTCGGCATCACGATGACCAACGGCGGCACGATCATCGTCGTCCCGCAGCCCAAGCCCGACGCGCTGCTGGCCGAGATCGTCAAGAACAAGCCCAACATCTTCGCGGCCGTCCCGGCGATGCTCATCGGCCTGCTCAACACGCCTCAGGTCCAGGCCGGCGAGGCGGACATCACCTCGCTCAAGGGCGTGTTCTGCGGCTCGGCGCCCTGCCCGGTCGCCGTCATGGAGCAGCTTGAAGCCAAGACGGGCGCCACCATCGTCGAGGGCTACGGCATGTCCGAGACCTCCAATATCCTGACGATCAACCCGATGCACGTGCGCAAGCCCGGCTCTGTCGGCGTCGCCGTGCCCGACACGGATCTGGTCGTCGTCGACGCTGTCGACGGCAAAACGCCCGTGCCGCTGGGCGAGACGGGCGAGCTGATCTGCCGCGGCCCGCAGGTCATGGAGAAATACTGGGAGAATCCCGAGGCCACCGAGGCCACGATCCGCAACGGCTGGCTCTACACCGCAGACGTCGTGCTCATGGACGAGGACGGTTTCATCTTCATCAAGGACCGCAAAAAGGACATGATCATCGTCAACGGCTTCAACGTCTTCCCGCGCGAGATCGACGAGGCCATGTTCGCCAACCCGAAGGTCAAGGAGGCCTGCGCCGTCGGCATCAACCACCCGAAGAAGGGCGAGGCGCCGGTGCTTTACACGGTGCTCAAGGAAGGCGAAGAGATGACCGCGGAGGAGGCCGAGAAATATCTGCGCCAGTCCCTCGCGCCCTACAAGATCCCCATCGCCTACGAATTCATCTCCGAGCTGCCGCGCACGGCCGCCGGCAAGGCCGACCGCAAGGCTCTGAGCGCCATGTTCAAGGAGAAGCACGGGTTTTAAGCGCTCCGCGGCTATTTCGCTCTGATCCGGGCCAATTACAAAATCGGAGGATACGACATGTTTGAGGGAAAATACTTCCTGTTTTCTCTGGAAAAGGGCGTCGGCGTCCTGACGCTGAACCGTCCGCCCTACAACATCTTTGAAGCGGGCTTCTATGTGGAGCTCGGCGAGGTCGAGGATCATATCGCCGCCCAGGAGGGCATCCGCTGCCTCGTCATCAACGCCAACGGAAAATGCTTCTCCGCGGGCATCGACCTGAATTATCTGCAGGGCGTCAGCTCGGCTTACGTGCTGGAAAAGCTGCCCTGGCTGCAGAAGATCTACGGCTTCTGGCAGGAGCAGAACTATCCCGTCATCGCCGCCGTGCAGGGGCTCTGCACCGGCTCGGGGATGGAATTCATCCTCGGCGCGGACATCCGCATCGCGGCGGAGGGCGCGCGCTTCTCACTGCCGGAGGTCCAGCTCGGCCTTTCGCCCGACATGGGCGGCACCTCGCGCCTCACGCGCCTTGTCGGCATGGGCCAGGCCAAGCGCCTGATCCTCACCGGCGAGGAGATCGGCGCCGAGGAAGCGCTGCGCATCGGCCTTGTCGAGGTCGTCGTCCCGCCCGAGGAGCTGAACGAGCGCGCCATGAAAATGGCTAAGACAATCGCGCGCAGCCCCGCCGCTGCCGTCCGCTTCGCCAAGAAGGGCGTCAACCTCACGGACGAAGGCGGTCTCTACGCCGGCCGGCTCTTTGAGCAGGCCCAGTCCACCTACTGCTGCGGGACCGAGGACCTGCAGAACGCGATCGCTGCCTACAAGGCGATGCTCGCCGCGCGCAGCAAGAAACAGTAAAGGCGGGCGGGCCGCTTCTGCGGCCCGCCCTATCGGCAACAAGCAAGAAAAGGAGGAATGTACGCATGCCCAAATATGACATCGTGGTCGTGGGCGCAGGCAACGCCGGCATGTCCGCTGCGCTGCAGTGCCAGCTGGCGGGGAAAAAGACGCTTCTGATCGAAAAGCACAATCTCCCCGGCGGCGCCGCCACCAGCTTCGTCCGCGGCCGCTTTGAGATCGAGCCCTCGCTGCACGAGCTGTGCGACTTCGGCCCGCCCGACAACCCGGGCGATACCCGCAGGATCCTCGAAAGCTACGGCGTCAACCTGAACTGGCACGAATGCAGGGACTGCTTCCGCGTGATCTCGAAGTATTCCGACGGCAGCCCCATGGATGTGACGATGCCCGCCGGTATCGACAACTTCATCAACAAGATGGAAGAGTATGTCCCCGGCTCGCGCGAGAAGATGACAAAGCTTTTCGATCTGTTCCAGGAGGTCCTGGACGGCATCGCCTACATCACGGCCTCGAAAGGCAGTCCCGACTCGAAGGTGCTGCAGACGGAGTATCCCGACATGCTGCGCTGCGGCGCGTACAGTACGCAGAAGGTCTTTGACGCGCTCAAGCTGCCGAAAAAGTGCCAGGACATCCTCTCGACCTACTGGAGCTATCTCGGCGTGGATATGGAGCATCTGGCCTTCATCCACTACGCGGCGATGGTACACAAGTATGTCCAGCGCAGCGCCTATATCCCGGAGCATACCTCGCATCAGTACTCCACAGCCATGATCGAGCGCTTCCGCGAGCTCGGCGGCGACGTCTGGTTCAACTGCCGCGCCGAGGAATTCCTCTTCAACGGCGACAAGCTCTGCGGCGTGCGGACCAACCTCGGCGACATCGAGTGCGACTACGCCCTTGCGAATATCAACCCGGACATCATTTACGGCAAGATGGTGCCGAAGGAGCTGATCCCCGAGCGCGAGAAGAAGCTCTCCGCCGCGCGCGGCCGCGTCCTGGGCGGACGCATGTACACCGCCTACTTCTGCTGCGATGCGACGCCCGAGGAGCTCGGCATCACCGACTACAGCTACTTCCTGCCGAGCACGGCCGACTCCGTCGAGGAATACAAGCGTATCCAGGGCGGCATGAAGACCAACGAGTATTCGATCTTCCTCTGCTACAACATTGTCCTGCCCGACTTCTCGCCCAAGGGCACCTGCGTCTGCTCCTTCACGACCTTCGGCGCGCCGGAGGAATGGGGCGAGCTCAAGCAGGAGGATTATTTCCGCTTCAAGAACGAGGGCGCCAAGAAGATGCTGAAAAGCCTGAAGGAAAAGACCGGCATCGACCTCACGGGACACATCGAAGAGATGGAGGTCGCATCTCCGTGGACCTTCGCACGCTATCTCGGCGTGCCCGAGGGATCGGTTTACGGCTATGAGGCCCGTGACTGGGACGGCATGATGGCCCGCATGCAGATGATCGGCAGCGATTACCCGATCAAGGGCCTGCGTCCGATCGGCGCGGCCGGTCCGCGCAGCGACGGCTATTCCGCCACTATCGTCTGCGGCCAGCTGATCGCCGGCAGCGCGCTGAGAGACCTCAAGGCCTGGAGCGAAGGAGGGAACAAGTAATGCCTGATCTGAAAGTCAAAGTCGGGCTGATCGGCAAGCTCGACATGCTCAAATTCAAAAACATGAAGAAGGTCCGCGAGAAGGCCATCCAGGCGGCGCCCGCGAACGAGATCAACGGCGTGTTCCCGATCAATGAGAACGCGAAAGCCCTTCATCCGGACTATCTCGAGCTGGTGATCGACCGCGTCGTCGACCGCGGCGAGGCTCAGGCCAAGACCTTTGTCCTCAAGCGCGCGGACGGCTCTCCCCTGCCTTACTTCCGCGCCGGACAGTATATCTCGCTCAAGCTCCCGCTGGACGGTAGCTTTGTCACGCGTTCCTATTCTCTCTGTTCCTCTCCGAAGGAAGCGCTCGCCGGCGAGTACTCCATTACGGTGCGCGCCAATCCCGGCGGCTTCGTGGCCGACCGGCTGCTGGCGGAGAAAAAGCCGGGCGACAAGCTCGTCTCCTCCGGCCCGCAGGGCTTCTTCTATTACGAAGATCTGCGCGACGCGAAGCACGTCGTCGGTCTTGCCGGCGGCTCGGGCATCACGCCCTTCCTCTCCATGGCCCGCGCGCTGGCCGACGGGATCGAGGACTTCACGCTGACGCTGCTCTTCGGTTCGCGTGACGAGGACAACATCCTCTTCCGCGGCGAGCTGGACGAGCTTGCGCGCATCTGCCCGAAGTTCAAGGTCGTCCACGTCCTCTCCGAGGAGGAAAAAGAGGGCTTTGAGCATGGCTTCATCACAGCGGAGCTGATCAGGAAATACGTCCCCGAGAGCGAGGAATACTCTGTCTTCCTCTGCGGTCCGGAGGCCATGTACAAATTCCTCAAGCCCGAGATCGAAAAGCTCGGCCTGCCGCCGCGTCTTTACCGCCGCAAGCTCATCGACGTCACCAAGACGCCCTGGGAATGCGAGGGCTATCCGCAGGAGCTCAAAGGCAAGAGCTTCCAGATCCATGTCAAACAGGGTCCGCAGGAATGGACGATCCCGGCCTCGGCCGACGAGCCGGTGCTCGTCGCGATCGAGCGTGCGGGCATCAAAGCCCCGTCCCGCTGCCGCGCGGGCGAATGCGGCTGGTGCCGTTCCCGTCTGCTGGAAGGCACGGTCTTCGTCCCGCAGGAGAACGAGATGCGCCGCTGGGCGGACGTGCACTACGGCTACATCCACCCCTGCTGCAGCTTCCCGACCGGCGACCTGACGCTGGAGATCCCCGGCGAATTCTTCTGATCGCCTCCCATCCGCGCAAAAACGCCCTATCCGTTTTCCGGACAGGGCGTTTTTTTCACTTTTTATTTCTCACTGGTAAAGAACTTTCGCTGCATCGCGTAGAACACCACGCCGATCGCGACCCATATGATCAGCATGATATAGCTCTCCTTGCCAAAGTGGACTCCGTTCAGCCCCGGGATCGGGATCAGCTGCAGGATCATAAAGATCACGCTGAACACGACGCCGGCGATCGCCATGGCCTTGAGGAAGGGCGTGCCGTCGCCGTTCTTCTTTGCGGTGATCAGCGTCGCCGCGGAGGTGAAGAAATAAGCGATCGACGCGCCGATGGCGCTCATGTCCACAAACCAACCCAGCGCCTCACGGCCGAGGATCGGTCCGGAGAGCGAGACGATGATACAGAAGATCATGGCGTTCCGGGGCGTGCCGTAGCGAGCGTCGACGCGGCCGAACCACTCGGGCAGATAGCCGTCGCGGCTCATCGAGTACATCAGACGGCTGGACGCGAGATAAAACCCCATGATGCCGGAGAGCACGGCGCAGGACACGCCGATCCCGACGAGCACTTTGCCGAAGCCTCCCAGCAGCTCGGTCGCCGCGACGAGGACGACCCACTCGCCCGCCATGACGCGGTCGGGCCAGTTTTCCAGCGCGGCGGCCGCGACCGTGTTGTTGCTCACGTACACGAAGCAGCCGAACACGATGGCGATCATCATGATGAAGGAAACCTTCTTGAAGCTGAAGTTGAACTCCTCCGCCGCCTGCGGGATCGCGTCAAAGCCGACGTAGGCCCAGGGCGCGATCGCGAAGGTCGCCAGGATCGCGCTGAGGATGCCCGCGGTGCCGGCGTGGACAAATCCGTTGATGTCGGCAGTTGTTGCATTTGCGGCCATGGCCGCCTTTTTATCAAAGCCCCAGATCGGCTCCATATTGACGCCCTTGGCCTTGCTGCTGACGAGCGCAGCCACGAAGAGCGTGAACACACACACGACGAGCAGCGTAGACAGGATCGTCTGTACGATCGCGGCCTTCTGTACGCCGATGATGTTGAGATAGCCGAAGAGGATCAGGATCGCAGAGGCAAGAAGCATCTCGCCCATGTAGATGTCAAAACCGGCAATTGAATAGTGGAAGCCGAACTTCAGGATGTCGGCGCCGCCGTCAAGACCGTCGACGATCAGCCCGATCGCCGTGGAGTTCATCGGCACGTTCGTCAGATACGCCACGACGAGGAACCAGCCGCAGATGAACGCCAGGGTCTTGCCGAAGCACATTTTCGTAAAGGTGAACTCGCCGCCCGCCTTTGGGTATTTGGGGACCATGTAGGCGTAAGAAAAAGCGATGATGATCATGACCAGCGCGCCGAGGACCATGGCGATCGCCGTGCCGGCCACGCCGGAGTTGGGTAAAAACTTTTTGCCGGGGTTGATGAAGGAACCCCAGCCGATCACGCAGCCGAAGGCGATCGCCCAAACATGCATGGGCGTGAGAGTCCTCTTCAGGGAGCCGTCGTTTTTCTTGTCCATCTTGTTTCCCTTTCTTTATACGTCATAGGTTTTGTCGATTGCTTTCAATTCGTTAAAGGTGTCGATCTCGACAATATCCGAATCCTCGCACGGCCGGACTTCGACCTCATAATGTTCTTTGCAGTAGACGAGCGGGACCTGCTCCCAATAGCGTTCCTTACCGCCGGGGCTCTGGTATACGGCCTGAATGTCCTGCGACAGCTTGTGCCCGTCCGCCGCGTCCCAGTATGAGATGCCGACCATCTGCCAGATGTCCTCGCCCTCTCCGCCTACTTTTTCCTCCATGATCAAGCCGTCTTTGACCCGGAAGCACCAGTCGTCGGAGCGCGTTTTTCTGATCCCAAGGAAGTCTGATCGATAATGGTATTTTTTTATTATCTTCGGATTGGACAGGAGAAGGTCCGCCTCGAACACATATGCGTTGGAGAGCAGGTATCGAGCGACCAGCGCGGAGGAGATATTGTTGGCCTCGTTGTAAACAGGGTTCTCCAGGAATTTCAGCATCGGATATTTATACAGCAGCTGATCGAACAATTCTCCGAGATAACCCCTGACGATGATGATCTCGTCGATTCCGGCTTCCAGGCAGGCGTCGATCAGACGGTCAATGATACGAACGCCGTGAACACGGACGAGCGGTTTGGGCGTATTGAATGTGATGGGCACCATGCGCGAGCCGAAACCGGCCGCGATAAAGACCGCCCGTTTTGCCCGAAACGGCTCCAGCGCAGCACGTCCCGCGTCCGTGATCTCACCGTTGGCCATATAACCGAGACTTCCCAGTTCTTTGACGACACGGTTGACCGTGCCGAGGCTGTGGCCGGTGAGCTCCTCTATCTTCCGTTGGGTAAAGGGGCCCTTTTCTGTCGCCAATGCGACCAGAACATCGAACTGTTTTCTGTTGATCTCCATTGTTTTCTCCTTTGCCTCCCGAAATAGAGCTCAGATCCGAACCGGCTTCCGCGCTGTTCAGGCAGCGCCTTTCCGTTCTCGAAAGCCGGGCTGTCTGCTCAATGGCCGAACAGGCATCTGTATGGGCTGATCCGTCTGATATTCCCTGCGAGATAATTAAAAAGCTCCCGTGAAGGAGCAAAGGCTTGTTCACTCTGTATGATTATATATCGAAAAATGAACACTGTCAACAAAAACTTTCCAGGGCTTCAGCTCCCGCTTTCCCCTGCGGTGCGGGCTTCCTCACGAATGCAACGAAAAAAAACGCCGGCCTCTCGCGGGAGAAGCCGGCGTATTAATCCCTCAAACAGTCACGCCAGGCCGGGCGGGCAGGGATGGCCGATCGCGCGGCGGTGGGCGCAGTACAGCTCCTCCGTCGCAAGCGCCATCTTCGTCACGGCAAAATCGCAGTCGTGCGGATAGATGTACCAGGTATCCTCAAGCGTATTGAGGTCGACGCAGTCTCCGTGCTTGCCGAGGTATTCATACTCGATATGGCACGAATACAGGCTCGGCACGGGCTTGAGCATCTCAAAGGGATCTCCGTCCACGTCCGTGCCGCGCACGGTAAAGCCGTTCATATCGTGCACCATCGTGCCCTCGCCGAGGCGGATGAACTTTTTCGCGTTCGGGAGCGTATCCACCGCGACGGGCAGGACGCCGCTGGAATAACTGCCGCTCTCCACCTCGCGCCGGACGTTCGCGCGCTCCCATTCGTACCAGTCCGGGATGTGGGTGAATTCCGTCTCTCCCTCGTCGGCGGAGAGCTCGCCGAGCTCGGACATCGTCCAACTCTTGCCGCAGCTTTCGCAGAAGATCCGCGTCCCTTTTGAGCCCATACGGAATTCGGTGCCGCAGTGCGGGCACTGGTACAGCACCTTGTGCAGTCCCTCGGCACGGCCCTCGTAAGGCGTCCGGATCCCCTTCTCCTTCTGCCAGGCGAAGTCGTCATACTGAAAGGCCTCTACGATGCGACGGTTGAGCTCGTCCGCGCTCGACGCCGCCAGCTCCTCCGGCGTGAACAGCAGCCTGAACTCCGCCTCGGTGGGCTTCACGCCGCGGTCGTACAGATTCCAGAACGGCGAGTTGACATGGTGGCCGTGGCAGATCAGCGTGACGACCGGGACCTTCAGCAGCTTGCACAGCTTGCCCAGCGAGGCGGGCAGCACGGCCGTCGTGCCGCAGAGAGAATAGCGCGCCTCGGGATAGATCGCCGCCACGTCGCCGTTGTCGATCACCGCCTTGAGCTGACGGATCAGCGTGATGTCGTTGGTAAACTTGCGCTTGCAGATACAGCCCACCTGCCGCAGCAGCTCCTCGCGGCCGATAAAGCCGTCGATCGCCACCACGTAATTGGCGCAGCTGGGCCAGATCGCCATCGTGGCGACCTTAAAGTCCAGAAAGGCGTTGTGATTGCACAGCAGCACATACGGCGGCTTAAGTCCCTCGGTCCCCACACGGCGAATGATCGAGCCGTGCTTCTTCACGTCAGGTGCGCTGAGCAGATAGGTCAGCGGGCGGAGGTACCAGCGGGTGCGAACGGGCGGCCGCTTCATGTCAAAGCGCTCGAACTCTTTTTTCATGGATCTTTCTCTTTCCTGTCTGTCTATGAAAAGAGCCCCCTCTGCGGGAGCTCGCTTTCCGATTGTCTCTATTCGTTCTCGATCGTGATCTGGCACATTTTCATGGCTTCGAGCGCATTTTTATGACTCTCCGGCGTGACGCCCGCGCAGCAGGCGGCGTCCACGAAGATCGGCGTCTCGGGAAGGAAGGCCTTGATCAGCAGCGCGTTGGAGATCACGCAGATATCCGTGCAGAGCCCGACGAGCGTGACGGAGCCGATCATCTCCTCCATATCCCTTCGCGCCAGCAGCACACCCAGCTCGGTCGAGCCGAAGGTGGGCTTGTCGATCACCGTACAGGAACGGATGGCGGTCAGTCCCTCGCGGATCTGCCAGCCCGCGCTGCCCCGTACGCAGTGCACGACAGGCAGTTTCTTCCCCTCTTGGCTCTCAAGATACTCTTCTTCGTGCGTATCGCGGGTGAAGATCACGTCTCCGTCAAAGCTCCGGATCCTGTCCGCCACTCTGGAGACGATCGCCTCTGCCTCTTTTGTGCCGAGCGAGCCGTCGATAAAATCGTTCTGCATATCCACAACGATGAGATAGTTTTTCATAGCGAGCACTCCTTTTTGATAAGTTTACATAACTTATCTTATCCGAATCGTCCGCGCCGATTCCCGTTCGATCGTGCCGCGGTAGATCCCCAGCCCGACACAGCCGAGATCCGCGCAGAAGCGCTCCTCCGCTCCGCGGTTGATCACAGTCAGAAACGCGCTGCCGTCCGCTTTTTCGGCGTCATAGCGCAGCACGGTCAGCACATTGCCGGACGAGGCGCCGAAGACAGCCTCGCCTTCCGCGAAAACGGGATCGGAGCGACGCAGCGCCGACAGGTTAACATAATACTGGAACAGTTCTTTGTCGCCCTCGCGGAAGGGAGCGCGGTTGAAGGGGTCGCCGACGCCCTCCATCCCCTGCTCATCGCCGTAATAAATGCTCGGCACGCCCGGCAGCGCGAACTGCAGCGCGGCGCCCAGCTTTTCCAGACGCTTTGCCTTTTCCAGCGCCTCGGGCGGGAAGCGGAGCTTAAGCTGCTCCTCGCGCGGCAGGCTTTTGATGGCGACGTCGGTCGCGAGCGCGCTGAGGAGCCGCTCGACGTCATGCGAGCCGAGCAGGTTCATCAGGCAGTCATACATCGGGCCGGGATAGTTCATCCTCTGCGCGCGCAGGAAATCGCGGAGCGCACGCGCGTCGATGCGGAAATGCAGGAAATCCATCACCGCCGTGCGGAAGGGATAGTTCATCACGCTGTCGAGCGAGCTGCCGAGCGCGTAATCGCGCCGCCCGCCGTAGCTCTCCTTGATGACGGCATCCTCCCATATCTCGCCGATGATCGGCGCGTCCGCCTTTTCCTCCTTCGCGGCAAGCCGGATCAGCCGCAGCACGCTGTCGGGCAGCTCGTCCGCCACGTCGAGCCTCCAGCCGGAGGCGCCGCGGCGCAGCCACTGCCTGACGATGCTGTTCTCTCCCGTGACGATCTTCTCCTGCCAGGCGGGATTGCACTCGTCCACCTCGGGCAGATCCTTGAAGCCCCACCAGCAGCGGTAGTTGTTGGGAAAATCGTTGAAAAAGTACCAGCTGTAATACGGTGATCCCTTCCCCTGGCAGGCGCCGACGGATGGATAATTGCCGTAGCGGTTGAAATACACGCTGTCCGCGCCGGTGTGGGAATACACGCCGTCGAGGATGATGCGGATCCCGAAAGTCTCCGCTTCCCTGGCCAGATGCTCGAAATCCTCGTTCGTGCCGAGGATCGGGTCGACCCGCTCATAATCGGAGGCGTCGTAGCGGTGGTTCGAGCGCGCCTCGACGATCGGATTGAGATACAGGCAGTTGATGCCCAGGCTTTTCAGATAAGGCAGCTTATCCTCGATAGCGCGCAGGGTGCCGCCGTAAAAGTCATCCGGCGTATAGCCGCTTTCGCCCGGCCGCGCCTGCCAGCGCAGCGGCTCGTCAAGGCTCCCGTGCAGCTCGCTCTTCTGACCGAGCGCGAGATGATAGGCGATCCCCATCTCGGCCGTGCCGTCGTTCGAGAACGCAAAGCGGTCCGGGAAGACCTGATACATCACGGCATGGCGGAACCATTCCGGCGTCTCGAAATCCTTGCGGAACACCGTCAGGCGGAAGCCGCCGCGCTCGATCCCGCAGACCTCGCCGCAGCAGCCGGTCTCATCCGGGCAGATATAGTAATAGCCCTCCGCGGCCTCCAGGCAGATCGAGTACCACAGGGCCTCGGCCCGATCCGAAGCGCGGAAAACGACGCTGTACAGCCCGTCGCTCTCCTCCTTCATGGGGAAGGTGATCCTGCCTCTGTCTCCGAACACACACAGCGACGCGTCCTCGATCCTGCCGCTGAGCAGGCGGAACGCGATACGCACCGTCTCGCCGCAGCGCAGCGCGCGCGGCGGGTCGCGATACTCCGGGCGGCTGCCGTCGTGCTCGACGCAAAGCAGGTTTTTCTTCGCCCGGCGCAGCAGATCCGTCAGCCTGGCCGTGCGCGGCTGAAAGGCGCGCAGCGCCTCCTGCACCGCGGCCGTCGGCAAAGCGCCCTTGCAGCTGCGCAGCACGGCCGGATAGGCCGCCTCGAAACGGAAGCCGCAGTCGTCCATCAGCAGGCGCAGCAGCTCCGGCGCTGCCAGAGGCTCGGAAAACGAGAAGAGCTCGTAGATCCGCGTCAGCGGTACGGCGCGGCGCAGGCACTCCTGCGAGGCGGCGTAGACCTCGACCGCGGCGTTGAAGTAGCGGCGGATCATACCGTCTCTCGGCGCGGAAACGATCGCGGCGCACAGCTGTGCGTCCCCGCCCGCGGGGATCCAGCTCTCGCCCGTCAGTCTTGCGGTGACACAGCGTCTGTCCCGGTATGAGACGAACAGCGAATAGTCCTCCGACCAATGCTCTTCATAGCTGCCGCCGAACCATATTTTATAATTTGTTCCTTCCGGCAGCGTCAGAGCATGCATACATACAGCCTCGCGTAAGCCTCCGCCGAGAGATCGAAGCTGAAGTCCGCCTCCATGGCGTGGCTGACAAGATATTTCATCACCTTTTTGTCGCGGCACACGCCGAGCGCATAGAGGATCGTGTCGTACATCTCGTCGGCGTTGTAATTGGCGAAGGAGAAGCCGTTGCCCTCGCCGGTGAAGCAGTTGTAGGGCTGCACGGTGTCCTTCAGGCCGCCCGTCTCGCGCACGATGGGCACGGTGCCGTAGCGCATGGCGATCATCTGGCTCAGGCCGCAGGGCTCGAAACGCGAGGGCATCAGATAAAAGTCGCTGCCGGCATAGACCAGATGGGCCAGCTCCTCGTTATAGCCGATGTAGGCGCAGACGCGGCCCTTGTGGCGCGCCTCCGCGCCGCGCATAAAGTCTTCAAAACGGCTCTCGCCCGAGCCGAGCAGCATGAACTCGACGTCGCGGCCGGAGACCAGACGGTCGAGCTGCGAGGCGACGAGATCGAAGCCCTTCTGCTCGGTCATGCGCGTGACCATTGCGATGATCGGGATATCCGGATCGACCTCCAGTCCCATGCGGCGCTGCAGCTCGGCCTTGCACTCGGCCTTGCCCTTCATGTGGGCGCGGTCATAGTGCGCGGGGATCAGCGGATCGGTATGCGGATTGAAAACCTCCGTGTCGATCCCGTTGATGATGCCGGAGAGCTGGGCGCTGCGCGCGTTGAGGATGCCGTCGAGTCCCTCAGAATAATACGAGGTCTTGATCTCCTCGGCGTAGCTGGGGCTGACGGTGTTGATGCGGTCGGCAAAGACGCAGCCGCCCTTGAGATAGTCCGCGCAGCCGTAGAGCTCCATGAACTCGGCGGTGTAATAGCGCGGATCGATGCCGAGCAGATCCTGCACATAGTCGAAGCCGAACTTGCCCTGGAAGGCGATGTTGTGGATCGTCAGCAGATACTTAATCCCGTCCTGCTGGCGGCCCTGGTACTGGGTGCGGGCTAGCATCGGCAGCATGGCCGTGTGCCAGTCGTTGCAGTGGATGACCTCGGGCACGAAGTCAAGCAGCGGCAGCGCCTCCATCACGGCGCGGCAGAAGAAGGAATACTGCTCGCCCTCGGGATAGCCTCCGTAGTAGATCCGGTCGCCGAAGTACTGCTCGTTGTCGACAAGATAGATGATCACGCCGTCGAGGATCAGCCGCTCGATCCCGACGTAGCAGCTGCGCCAGCCCAGATAGCAGCGGATCGTGAACAGGTGCTCGACCTTATCCTGGTACTTGTTCTTGATCACGCGGTGATAGGGCGTGATGACGCGCGCGTCTATGCCGAGCTTGGCCAGCGCCTTTGGCAGCGTGCCGACGACGTCGGCCAGACCGCCGGTTTTCGACAGCGGCGCGCACTCGGCCGAGGCCAGCAGCACGTTCGGCATGCTCTTGCGGTCTTTTTCCTTCAGCAGATCGCGAAATTCCTTTTTCATATTCCTTTTCCCCTCATGTATATCCCGTCACTTTTTGTGATGCTTATCGGCCTTGTAGCGGAAGTAGACGCAGGACATGGGCGGCACGGTGATGCGCGCCGAATGTTCCATGTCGAGGAAACCGACGTGCTGGCTGCGGATCGCGCCCTCGTTATGTACGCCCGTGCCGCCGAAGCGCCCGTCGTCGCTGTTGAGGATCTCGTTCAGCGTACCGGCATGCGGCAGGCCGATCACGAAATCGTCGTTGCAGACCGGTGTGAAGTTGCAGACGCAGACGATGCCGCCCTCCGTGCCGGGATAGGTGCGCAGAAAGGCGATCGTGCTTCTGTCCCGATCGTTGACGTTCAGCCAGCGGAAGCCGTCCCAGGAGTTGTCGCAGCGGTAGAACACATCCTCGGCGCAATAGATGCGGTTGAGCTCACGGCAGTACTGACGCAGCGCCTCATGCTTGGGATAATCGAGCAGGAGCCAGTCGAGCGGCTGCTGCCAGTTCCATTCGATGAACTGGCCGAACTCTCCGCCCATGAAGGTCAGCTTCTTGCCCGGATGCGCGAACTGATAGCCGTAAAGCGTGCGCAGCGAGGCGAATTTCTGGTCATAGTCGCCGCTCATCTTGTTGATCATCGAGTTCTTGCAGTGCACGACCTCGTCGTGGGAATAGGCCAGGATGTAGTTCTCGGAGAAGGTATACATCATCGAGAAGGTCAGCCGGTCGTGGTTGTAGCTGCGGTAGATCGGGTCGAGCTGCATGTAATCGAGCGTGTCGTGCATGAAGCCCATATCCCACTTGAAGCAGAAGCCGAGCCCGCCGTTCTCCGGCGGAGCGGTGATCAGCGGGAAAGCCGTGGACTCTTCTGCGATCGTGATCGCGCCGGGATAGTTCACCAGGATCGTGCGGTTGAGCTTCTGCAGAAAAGCGACCGCGTCAAGGTTTACATAACCTCCTTCTCGGTTGGGCGTCCATTCGCCGTCGCGGCGGCCGTAGTTCAGATACAGCATCGAGCTGACCGCGTCCACGCGGATGCCGTCGATGTGGTATTCCTCAAAGAACTTGCAGGCCGAGGAGATCAGAAAGCTCTGCACCTGGTTGGAGCCGTAGTCGAAGATCAGCGTCCCCCACTCGGGGTGCTCGGCCATGCGGCGCTCCTTGCACTCAAAGAGCGGCGTGCCGTCGAAATAAGCCAGGCCGTGCTCGTCCTTCGGATAATGCGCGGGGACCCAGTCCATGATCACGCCGATGTTGTCGCGGTGCAGCCGGTCGACGAGATAGGCGAAGTCCTCCGGCCTGCCGTAGCGGGAGGTCGGTGCGTAATAGCCCGTGACCTGATAGCCCCAGGAGCCGTCGTAGGGGTACTCCATCAGGGGCATCAGCTCGACGTGCGTATAGCCCATTTCAAGGCAGTATTCGGCCAGCATGTCTCCCAGCTCGCGGTACTGGGCCCTCTCGTGGGAAAAGCCCTTCCAGGAGCCTGCGTGGACCTCGTAGATGCTCATGGGCCTGTGCATGAAATCGCGCCTGGCGCGGCGGGCCATATAGTCGCCGTCCGTCCACTCGTATCGGTCGTCGTAGACCATCGAGGCGTTCTGACTGCCGTTCTGCCCCCAGGCCGCAAAGGGGTCGGATTTCAGCACGGTGTAGCCGTTCTGCTGCGTCACGGCGTATTTGTACAGGCCGCCGAGACCGATGTTCTCGACAAAAACAGCCCAGACGCCGCCCTCGACGCGCTCCATCGGCGTGGCGAAACGATCCCAGCCGTTGAAATCGCCCACCAGGCTGACCGCCTGGGCGTTGGGCGCCCATACCAGGAAGCGGTGTAGGCCGATCTCGGGGATATAGCGGCAGCCGAAGCTGAGCCAGGCCTTCTGGGCGTTGCCGGTGTTGAAGAGATAAATATCGTCCTGCGGGATGTACTGCATGAGCTTGCTGTCCATACCGTTTCTCTCCTTTGTTGTTTTTCCTGATGCTGCCTTTTATTGTATCGGTTTTTTAGCCCATCGTCAAGTTTGCGCGCGGAATTTGGAGGCTTTTTTTATACCGCGAAAGAGGACCCCCGGCGCTCCCCTTCTCCGGCATATCCTTCAAAAGACTTGTGCATCTTGCCAAAATCGTACAAAAACGTTTTTTCTTTTTCGTTGAATTCCATAAATTTGTTGATATTGCATGATTGAGCTGTCCTTACGCCTTGAAAAACGGCGCATGACAGGTTAAAATAGACAAAGGCAAAGAGAAGGAATTCTCTTTTTTCACTTTTTGAGAGGAGAAACCAAGATGGATAAGATTGTATGGCTCGCCCCGGTCCTCTCGGTCGTCGCTCTGCTGTTTGCCGCCTATAAGGCCTGGTATGTTTCCAAGGCTCCTGCCGGCAATTCCCGCATGCAGGAGATCGCCGCCGCCATTGCCGAGGGCGCCAACGCATTTCTGACCTCCGAGTACAAGATCCTCGCGATCTTCATCGTCGCTCTCTTCGTGCTCATCGCGATCTTTATCAATATCGGGACCGCGATCTGCTTTCTGATCGGCGCGCTGTTCTCTATCGCCGCGGGCTTCTTCGGCATGAAGGTAGCCACCCGCGCCAACGTCCGCACGGCCAACGCCGCGCAGGAAGGCGGCATGAACAAGGCTCTTTCGATCGCCTTCTCCGGCGGCTCGGTCATGGGTATGTGCGTCGTGGGCCTCGGCCTTCTGGGCTGCAGCCTGATTTACATCACCAATAATCTCAGCTACATGTTCGGCTTCTCGCTGGGCGCCTCGTCGATCGCGCTCTTCGCGCGTGTCGGCGGCGGCATTTACAC
>JAFSNA010000137.1 GCA_017447645.1 Oscillospiraceae bacterium | reverse complement strand
TAGGATACATGGGCGGCCGCGTTGTTGCCGTCCATCGTTTTGAAGTGTCTCATAACGATTATCTCTCCTCATTCAAAAATGGCTTTTGTCTTGCATTCACGGGTACTTGCTCAACATGAACAGTTTATCATTCTTTTGACAAAAAGGCAACCGTCCGCCGCGAGAAAATTCCATCCTTTTTGCCTCTGTCCCGCAGCGATCCGCGCGAAAAAAACGGTACTTGTGCTTTTGGGTAAAATAGTTTATAATAGAACGGCTTTTGACCCAGGAAAGGAGAATGACCGCCATGGTGAAAATCAAGAACGACAGCGGCGAGATCAGCATCACCAGCGACGTGCTGACCTACCTTGCCGGCGACGCGGCCACGAGCTGCTTCGGCGTCAAGGGCATGGTCGCCTGCTCCAAGGAGGGCGGCCCCTGGCAGCTGCTGCGCCGTGAATCCATGTCCAAGGGCGTGGTCGTCCACTACGACGAGGAGGGCAGCGTCTCGCTCGAGCTGCATATCGGCGTGGGACCCGGCGTGAACATGAGCGCCGTCGCACGCAGCATCATGAAGGACGCCAGCTGGAAGCTGGAGCAGTCCACGGGCGTCCCGGTCCGGAAAGTGGACGTCTATATCGACACGATCATCAGATAAACAGACAGGGGGGCTGTCCCTTGAAAAACTATATCGACGCGGCCGCGTTCCGTGACATGATCCTCTGCGCCGACGCGGCGCTGCACGCGAACATGCAGAAGATAAACGAGCTCAACGTCTTCCCCGTCCCCGACGGCGACACGGGCACGAACATGGGCCTGACGATGAACAACGCCGCCGCCGAGCTGCGGAAGAAGAGCTTTGACACCGTCGAGGAGGTCTCGGGCTGTGTGGCCTCGGCGCTGCTGCGCGGCGCGCGCGGCAACTCCGGCGTCATCCTCTCGCTGCTCTTCCGCGGCATCTCCCGCCGCCTCAAGGGTCTCGAGACCGCCGGAGCGGAGGAGTTCACCGCCGCGATGAACGAGGGCGTGGACGCCGCCTACAAGGCCGTCATGAAGCCCGCCGAGGGCACGATCCTGACGGTCTCGCGTCTGGCCTCCGCCGCCGCGGCCCAGGCCGCCGGCGCGGGCTCGGATCTCGAGACCTGCCTGGTCTGCGCGCTCAAGGTCGGCGATCAGGCGCTGGAGGACACCGTCAACCAGAACCCCGTGCTGAAAAAGGCCGGCGTCGTCGACGCGGGCGGCATGGGCTATCTCGTGATCCTGCGCGCGGTTTTGGGCTCCCTGCGCGGCGAACTCCGTCCCGACGACGCCGTCGCGGAGAGCGCGGAGCAGAAGACGGACACGGGCGTCTTCACCGCCGAGAAGGTCGACATCCCCACGCAGAACATCTTCGACACGGTCTACATCGTGCGCAAGAAGAGCTTCGACATCGACCTGCGGCCGCTGCGCCTGTATCTCGACTCGATCGGCGACAGCCTGGTCGTCAGCGAGGACGACGAGATCTTCAAGGTCCACGTCCACACCGACATCCCCGCCGCGGCTCTGGCCGAAAGCGTAAAGTACGGCGAGCTGGAGATCGCCGACATCGAAAACATGCGCCTGCAGGCCATCGCGCAGCAGAAGGGCGAAAAGCCCCTGACCGCCAAGGACGCCGAGGACTACCAGGTGGGAGAGAAGCATGACGCGCCCCCGTCCGGGCAGTCCGACGAGATCGTGTTCGCCAGGCCGGAAAAGGATTACGGCGTGGTCACGGTCAGCGCGGGCGCGGGCATGGAATCGCTGTTCCTCAACGACCTCGGCTGCGACGCCGTCGTGACCGGCGGGCAGACGATGAACCCCTCGACCGACGACATCCTGCGCGCGATCGCGCGCACGCCGGCCTCCACGGTCTTCGTGCTGCCGAACAACAAGAACATCATCATGGCCGCGCAGCAGGCCGTCCCTCTGGCGGCGGAGCATGAGCGCAAGGTCATCGTCGTCCCGACGACGACGGTGCCGCAGGGCGTGTCCGCGATGCTGGCCTTCAACGTCGATTCCGAAGCCGGACAGATCGCCGCCAACATGACGGATGCGGCCCGGAACGTCCACACCGCGATGGTGACCTACGCCGCCTTCGACCGCGACTTCGACGGCCACAGCATCCACGCGGGCGAATACCTGGCCCTGCTTGACGGCGCGCTGCTGGGCAGCTATTCCTCTCTCCCCACGCTCTTCAAGGAGCTCAACTGGGCGATCAACGAGTTCTCGCCGGAGTTCATCACCGTCTACTACGGGGCCGACGTCTCCGCCGACGACGCCGCCGAGGCGACCGAGACGATCACGGGCTGCTTCCCGGACGCGGAGGTCAACCTGGTCGACGGCGGCCAGCCGGTATACTATTACATGATCTCGGTGGAATGATCCCGACCGATGCGAAAGCGTCCTGCCGCACAGCGGCAGGGCGCTTTCGCTTTTCTTTTTTTCAGCCCAGCGTCACGCTCAGGTGCACCGGGTTGTGGTCGGCGTTCTCAAAGCCGAGGTCCAGCGTCTCGACCGTGTCGACCGTGACGTTCGGCGAGACGATCAGCCCGTCGATCACGTAGTGCTGCGTGTTCACGGTGTCGGCCGGATCGTAGGGCTGGTTGAGCAGGCGGCAGCTCGGTACGGCGAGGTCGTACACATAGGAGAAGCCCTCGGGCAGGCTCCCCTCCTCGAGCATGCCGGGGATCCAGTTCTCTGGGTGCGTGTTCGGGTATGCCTCGAGCGCGCCGGGGAAGACCTGGTTGAAGTCGCCGCCGGCGATGACGTAGTTGCCCTTCTGATACTCCGCCGCGAGGAAGTCCATGAGCTGCTTCGTCTGCGCGATCTTGCCCTCGCCGTCGTCATAGGCCTCGAGGTGCAGGTTCACGAGCACGAGCTGGGAGTCGCTGCCCTCGATGGGCAGATAGCTCACGAGCAGGCAGCGCTTGAGGTTCACGATGCGCAGCGGCCACGAGAAGGGGCAGGGCAGGGACTGCCGCTCGGCCTTTTCCACCGCGTAGTTCGAGCAGGTCAGCAAGCCGCTGTGGACCTTGCCGAAGGGATCGATGAAATAGGTGTTGGGGTTGGGCACATAGCCGCAGGAATAGTTCAGCGCGTGGAACGCGTCGCCGGAGGCGAGCTTCTCGGCCTCGTTGATCGAATAGGTGCGCGCGGAGTTCGTATCGACCTCCTGCAGCAGCACGAGGTCATAGTTCCCTTCGTCGATGGTCGCCCCGATCCCCGCGAGGTATTCCGCGACCGTCGCCTTGTCCGCGGCGCGCATGTTCTCGCCGCCGTCAAGCACGAAGTCGGAGTCCTTGCCCAGGCCGGCGTAGCCGATATTCCAGCTCAGGATCTCGAGCTTCGCCCCCTGCGGCAGCTTCTCCTGCGCCGTATCGCTCAGCGGGGCGATGGGCTCGATCGGGGCGGGCTGGTATTCCGTGGCCGACAGCCAGCCGATCAGGGCGCCGAGGCCGAGCACGATCACGAGGATCAGGATGAGCAGGAATTTGAAAAGCTTCTTGAAGAACTTTTTCACGGAAAGCGTCCTCCTTGGTCTTGTTGGTATCTCGATCATACCATTTCCCGCGCCGGCGTTCAAGAGCTAAAGCGCTTCGCCCCGCGCGGTGCGGCTCTCTGTTTTTGCGCGCATAAAAAGGCGCGGATCGGGCAAAAAGATTCCGATCCGCGAAAACAGGGTGTGGGATAAAGATATGAGCCGGTCTTCCCGAAAGAAGACCCCTGGATAAGCTGTGATCCTACGATACTCCCTCCGCGCCGCTTTGTAAAGAGCGAAGGAGCACCAGTTTTGTCGAACGCATATTTTTTGCTTTCGCAGGGCATACTGACAGGGAAACCAATAAAAGGAGAGTTGCTCATGCTCATGGATCGCATCGCCCTCGCGCTGCTCATCGTCGGCGGCGTCAACTGGGGCAGCGTCGGGCTGTTCCGCTTCGATCTCGTCGCGTGGCTCTTCGGCGGGCAGACCGCCACCGTCAGCCGCGTGGTCTACACGCTGGTCGGCCTCGCCGCGCTCTGGTGCGTGTCGCTGCTGTTCCGCAGCGATTCCATCGTCGACGAGGAAGTATAAGTATAAAAGAGAGCGCCCTTACCGGGCGCTCTCTTTTACTTTTTGAAATACAGCCAGGCGCAGAGCGCGAGCTGCGCCGCGGCCAGCAGCGGGAAGAACAGCCGGAACTGCAGATGCTTCGTCTTGTGGCGGAAAACGAACATCCCCGCCGTGCCCCCGACGGCGCCGCCGAGCAGCGCGAAGACGAACAGCGTCTTTTCCGATACGCGCCAGGCGCCGCGCCGGGCCTTTCCCTTGTCCGCGGCCATCAGCACGAAGAGGAAGGCGCTCATCACGGCCAGCAGGATCAGAACATATTTCCACAGGGGAGCGGACAGCGTCGGCATCTCAGTCCTCCTCCAATTCTCCGAAGTACCAGCCGGAGATCCCCCGGTGCTTGACGAGGAAGCCGCGCGACGTGCGCTCGACGACCTTCACCTCGTCCCCGGCTTTGAGCGGCAGGACATAGTCCGTGCAGTCGTTGCAGCCGGTGATCTCCTCGTCCGTGAACAGGTACTTCGTCAGGATCTCCATTTCGTAGCCCGTGCGCAGGTGGCGGCAAAGCGAAAACTCCGCGCCCCGGCGCAGCACGCGCACGCGGCTGTCGCCCCAGCGGATGTAGTACGAGCGTCCGCCGCCGGCCTGATCGCTTTTGACGCGCGCCTTTGGGAAGGGATCGTAGGCGTACCACGAAAAGTCCTCGTCCTCCGTGCGCGGGAGCACCAGCGCGTTGAGCTGGCCGTCGTCCTTGAGCACGCAGCCGCCGTCGATCGAGACGATATGCCGCTCGCGGTCGATGATCGGGTTGGCGTCCACGACGTTTTCATGGTAGAGCATGACCGGCCAGTGGCCGACGATCAGCCACTTGTCGAAGCGTCCGGCCGTGGAGAGAAAGTCGTCGTATTTCACCAGCTCGCCGGCCGTGTGCGCCGCAAGCGGCCTTTCCGCGTGGATGCCCGCGTGGGCGAAGAGGAAGCGCTCGCTCTCGATGGCGTGCGGCAGCGCGGCGAGAAATTCCCACTCGGCGGCGAAGGCGCCGCGCAGCGCGGTCTTGACGGCGGCGAAGTCGCCCGCGAGCGGGTCGAGCCCCAGCTCGAGACACATGTCCCAGACGAGGCCGCGGCGCCGCCAGGCGAGGTATTCGACGGTGCGGCGCTCCTGCTCGGGCGTGAGCGAAAAGACGTCGGCCCAGCCGTCGCAGTTGCCGCAGACGGCTTTGGCGCGGCCCTCGGCGCAGAGCCGCATGATCAGGCGCAGCGTCTCCAGGCTCTGCTCGCCTTTTTCGAGAAAGTCGCCGTCGAAGATCACAAGATCGCCGTCCCCGAAGCCGGCGAGCTCAAGCACGCCGCGCAGATAGGGCAGGTTGCCGTGCACGTCCGCGATGACGAGCACGCGCGTCCGGGGCGCGATCGAAAGCTGTTCGATTTTGGCAGGTCGTTCAAACATGGCTCTCTCCGAAGCAACGATGGCGGGTCTGTCAGACATGGCTCTCTCCGAATCGGTATTCCATCAGATACAGCTTCCCGAAGCGCCCGCTCTCGGAGCTCAAGCGGCGGAAGCCGTGTTTTTCGTAAAAGCGCAGCGCGGCGGCGTTGTCCTCCGCGGCCTGCAGGCGCACGGCGCGGCGGCCCCGCAGCCGGAAGTGCATCAGCGCCCGGCCCAGCAGCTGTACGGCCAGGCCCCTGCCGCGGAATTCTTCTTTGAGATACAGCAGACTGATCCATCCGTAGCCGGCGCGCTCTCCGCGCTGCGGGTCGACATCGAGCATCCCGGCGACCTTCTCTCCGTCGAAAAAGCGCAGCACGCTCTCCCCGTCGGCGCGGTGATGGCTCTCGGCCGCGGCAAGATAGGTCTCGGGCGAAAAGCCCTCCAGCGTGCCGTGCGCGAAACGCCAGGCGTCGGCGTAGCAATCGGTGTAAAAAGCGGCCTCCGCGGCGGGCGAAAAGGCCTCGGCGCGCAGGTTGGGCGTCCTGCTCCATTCCGGAAGCGCCAGAGCGGCGAGGTGGGAGCAGTCGTTGATGTAGTCGATCGAGTAGCGCCCGTCCTCATAAAACAGGTGCGTCACGCCCGTGTTGCCGCAGATGGGCAGCGTCGGGTCGTTGAGCGATTTTCCCAGCATGTGGGACAGCAGACAGCGGATCGTCACGCCGTGGCTGACGACGGCGACGGTCTTGCCCTCGTTCTCGCGGGCGATCGCTTCCAGCGCGGCGGCGGCGCGGCGGCGCACGTCGCCGTAGCGCTCGGCGCCCGGGAGATAAAATTCGTCCGCCCGGTTGAGAAACAGCTCCGCCTCATGGGGCTGGGCATAGAGCACGTCGGCGAAGAAGCGCGCCTCCCAGGGTCCGACGTTGATCTCGCGCAGGTCATAAAGAGTATGCAGCTTCAGACTCTGATAACGGCTGATTGCCCCGGCGGTGAGCATCGCGCGCCGCAGATCGCTGGAATACAGCGCGTCGATCTTTACATCGCGGAAGCGCTCGGCGAGCGCGTCGATCTGCCGCAGGCCGAGCGCGGTGACGTCGCCGTCCCAGTGGCCCTGCATGGCGTGATAGACGTTGCCCTCCGCCTGTGTGTGTCGGATCAGATAGATTTCTGTCATAACAAAGCTTTCCTTACTTGACCCTGTGCGCGGGAATGAGTATAATAGTATATTGAATTATACCTTGATTTCATCTGTAAAGCAAGAGAGAGGGTGAGAGCTTATGATCAGAGCGGCGGCGCTGGCCTCCGGCGACGGCGAAAAGCTGCAGGCTGTCCTGGACGCGATGTATTTCGGCGAGCTGCCTCAATTTGAGCTCTCCGCCGTGATCTGCCCGGAAAAGAACGCCTACGTCATGCAGCGCGCGCGCAGCGCCAAGATCCCCGCCTACGTCGTGGACCCCGATCTCTTTCCCACGATGACCACGCACAGCATGGCCGTGGCGAACAAGCTCAAGGACATGGACGTCGAGCTGGTGCTGCTCGACGGATACAGCGTGCCGCTGGGCGTGATCCCCTATCAGTTCCAGAACCGCATCATCGGCACTTGGCCGTCTCTCTGCCCCGCCTTTGAGGACTGCGAGGGCGACGTTTTCGAGGCCGTGCTCGTGCGCGGCTGCAAGCTGACGGGGGCGACCTCCTTCTTCGCCGATTCCGACGGCCGGGTCGGAAAGATCATCGACCAGCGAGCGGTCGCCGTTCTGCCGGACGACACGGCCGAGACGCTCCGCACCCGTGTGACCGAGCAGGCCGAATGGCCGCTCCTCGCCGAGGCCGTGAAGCTCTACTGCGCAGGCAAGCTGGGGAAGTAGTTTTTAGATTTTAGTTTTCAGCGAAGAGAGGGGGCTCGACGCCCCCTCTCTTTGCTCTCCCCGCGGGTTTGCCTGCAGTCTGAAAGGGGCCGCTGCAAAAAGCGTTCCCCGTGTCATCCTGAGGACCGAAGTGACGAAGGATCTTTCTTTTGAAGGCTTTTACGAGCTTTTTAAGAAAGATCCTTCGCTGCGCTTAAGGATGACAGGCTGTTTTGCAACGGCCCCCTTGTTCTTGAAACCAGAAACTAAAAAAGGAACCGCGATCCGCGATCACGGTTCCTTTTTCTGCGAAAAATCAGGCCTCGCCGCGCTCCTTGAGCGCTTCCTTGCGGGAGATGTTCCAGCGGCCCTTCTCGTCGATGCCGGTGAACTTGACCCAGGTCTTGTCGCCGACGTTGAGCACGTCCTCGACCTTCTCGGTGCGCTTGAACTCAAGGTCCTTGATGTGGCACATCGCGTCCTTGCCCGGAGCGAGCTCCACAAAGGCGCCGAGGTTGGAGATCACGCGCTTGACCTCGCCGTAGTACAGCGCGCCGACGACCGGCTCGAAGACGATGTCCTCGATGATCTTGCGCGCGGCGCGGCAGGCCTCGATGTCGCTGGAGGCGATGAAGATGAAGCCGTCGTCGTTGATGTCGATCTTGCAGCCGGTGTCGGCCGTGATCTTCTGGATGACCTTGCCGCCGGTGCCGATGACCTCGCGGATCTTGTCGGGGTTGATCTTCATCTGGATCATCTTCGGCGCGGTCTTGGCCAGCTCCTTGCGCGGCTCTGCCAGAGCCTTGAGCATGACCTCGTCGAGGATCTGCAGGCGGGCCTCGCGGGTGATGGTGAAGGCGTTCTTCACGATCTCGTGCTTGAGACCGTCGTTCTTGAGGTCCATCTGGATGGCGGTGATGCCCTTGCGGGTGCCGGCCACCTTGAAGTCCATCTCGCCGTGGAAGTCCTCCACGCCCTGGATGTCGATGAAGGTGGTGAAGTCGTCGCCGTCCTGGATCAGACCGCAGGAGATGCCCGCGACGGGAGCTTTGAGCGGCACGCCGGCGTCCATCAGCGCCATCGTGGTGCCGCAGATGGAGCCCTGGGAGGTGGAACCGTTGGAGGAGAGGACCTCAGACACGACGCGGATCGCGTAGGGGAAATCCTCGACCTCGGGGATGACGGCCTCGAGCGCCTTTTCCACAAGCGCGCCGTGGCCGTACTCGCGGCGGGAGGTGGAGCGGCTCGCACGCGCCTCGCCGGTGGAGTAGGAGGGCATGTTGTAGTGGTGCATGAAGCGCTTCTCTTCCTCTTCCCAGATGGTGTCGAGCTTCTGCGCGTCGCTCATCGGGGCGAGGGTCGCGATCGAGAGCACCTGGGTCTGGCCGCGGGTGAAGAGCGCGGAGCCGTGGACCTGCGGGATCAGGCCGACCTCGGTGCCGAGGGGGCGGATCTCGTTCATCGCGCGGCCGTCGACGCGCTTGCCGGCGAGCAGCCACTTCTTGACGACCTTCTTCTGCAGCTTGTAGAGGATCTCATCCATGTACTGCATGAGCTCGGGATGCTCTTCCTCGTACTTGCCCTGCACCATGGTGATCCACTCGTTCACGCGCGCCTCGCGCACGTTCTTGTCATCGGTATCCATGCAGTATTCCATGGACTCAAACTCGTTTTCGACGAGCTTGTTGAAAAGCTCCTCATCAAAGGCGGCGTGCTCGTAGCTGAACTTGGGCTTGCCGATCTCCTCAACCATGCGGTCGATCAGATCCAGCACGGGCTGCAGGTGCTCGTGGGCCTGCACGATGCCCTCGTACATGACCTCGTCGGGAACCTGGTCGGCCTCGGACTCGATCATGACGATCTTCTTGTGGGTCGCCGCGATGGTGGTGGTCATGCGGTTATGCTTGCGCTCTTCCTCGGTGGGGTTAAAGAGGTACTTCTTGCCGTCCCAGCCGAGCACGATCCCGGCGATGGGGCCGTTGAAGGGCACGTCGGAGATGGAGACGGCGGCGGAGGCGCCGATCATGGCGGTGATCTCCGGGCTGCAGTCGCGGTCGACAGAGAGCACCTCGCAGGCGATGACC
>JAFSNA010000136.1 GCA_017447645.1 Oscillospiraceae bacterium | reverse complement strand
TTGATGGTGCAGTCCAGCGCGCCCTTGTCCACCACGGTGACCCGGGCGTTCTCCACGCCCAGGCGCTCGAGGGTCTCCAGAACGGTCGCCTTGATCTGGCGGCCGTACTGGTTCATGACGCTGCTTTCCAGGTACAGCTCGATCCCGTCTTCGGCGGGTTCGACCGCGACCTGCGCGTCACTGGATTCCAGGGTCCCGGCGATGGCCGGTTTTTTGATCTCCAATCGGCACTCCTCCTTTTCAGCGATTTAAATAAAATATGAAGCTTGTTATCATCTTAACATGAAACCGCAGGGATGGCAAATTCTTTTTTGTGAAAACATATTAGCTGAAAGGGCGTTTCCCAAAGGAAACGCCCTTTTGAAAGTGGATTGCGGATGATCAGTAGAATATCCCGCCCAGGCTGAAGATGCCCAGCGCCGAGAGCAGCACGTTGATGGCGACGTTCGCCACGGACAGCAGGAACAGGTCCTTGAACATCTTGTTGTTCTCCTCGTTCGTGGTCTCCTTGGAGGCCGAGATCGAGGACATGATGATCGCGCCGCCGGTGGACAGCGGGCTGATGGCCGCGGCAAAGGAGGTGGCGGTGACGGCCGCGATCAGCTCCTGATAGTGGAGGCTGGGAGCGAACTTCACAACGACCTCGGAGCAGATCGGGAACAGGGCGGGCATGACCACGCCGGTGGTGGAGCTGACCCAGCTGAGGATGCCGGAGGTAGCGGCCAGGATCG
Organism: Oscillospiraceae bacterium; assembly: GCA_017447645.1. GTDB lineage: Bacteria > Bacillota > Clostridia > Oscillospirales > Oscillospiraceae > Limivicinus. The sequence goes on along the minus strand of JAFSNA010000136.1, from coordinate 30,302 downwards.
GGGTGGCGCTCTTCGGTCCCATCAGGCTGGTGAGGAAATCGGAGACCATGGAGATGCCGCCGAGCTTGTTGATGACATTGATCAGCGTGCCGACGCCGCAGATGAACACCAGCGTGCCCCAGGGAACGCCCTTGATGGCTTTCTTTTCGTCGGCGGCCTTCAGCAGGATCAGGACGGTGGCCGCGACGAAAGCGGTCAGGCCGGTGTCGAACTGGAAGCCGATGCAGAGCACGACCATCGCAACGATGGCGATGATGGTGTAGGTCTGGGCCTTGTTGAACTTGGGGATGTCCTTGAGCTTGAGGGGGTTGTCGGCCTTGACCTTGTAGCTCTTGGTGGCGATGTAGATGATCAGCGTGAAGATGAAACCGGAGAGCAGTGTGGAGAAGAACAAATGCGCGGTGTTGTAGTTCTGCAGCTGGGCAAGCAGGGTTCCGGTCGTGTCGGCGAGCTCGCCGCTGGCCACGCGCTCCATCTCCTTCTCGCTCAGGCTCTTGGCCAGAACGCCTGTCAGTGATAGGGGCGAGGCGCAGCCCGCGTTGGCGCCCAACTTGGCGAAGAGCGCCGTCGTCACGGGATTGATCTTCATCTCAAAGGCCAGGTACACCGCAAAGGTGGTCATCAGAATGCCGGCAGCGATGTGGCCGGGGCCGATGGCGGAGATGAAGGCCGAGAGGAAGAACATCAAAACCGGGATCAGCACGGTCCTTTTGCCGACCAATGCCACGATCTTTTTGGAGAAGAGGTCCAGCGTGCCGTTCTGGGAGGCCATGCCGAAGAGGAAGGTCACGCCGACGAGAGTCACGAACATGGAGCTGTCGAAGCCGGCGGTGATGGCCTTGGCCTTCATACCGCCGATCGTGCCGAGGATAAAGGCCGCGCCCAGGGCCAGGAAGCCCAGATTGACCTTCTTGATGAAGCCGATGGCGACCACAACGGCCAGGACCACCAGCGAGAGGATCGCAAGAGCAGTTTCAGACATGAGAGTTCTCCTTTTCTATCTTACTTGCGGATGATCGCCACGCCCTCCATCAGGAGGTTCGCGGTGCGGAAGCCGAAGGTGTCGTCGATGTCGGGGCAGGCGCCGTTTTCCCTGTAGTCCACGCCGCATTCCAGCACGCCCGCGGGGTGGCCGATGCGGATGAACTGGGTGTCCACGTCCTTTGGAAGGACCTGCTGCACGATGCTGCCGGGGACGACCGCCGCAGCCGCGGTGCACATGGCGCCGGTCATGGCGTAGCTGGGATGGGTCTTCTGCATGCTCATCATGTGGCTTAAGAGGTCGATCTGAGCCTTTTTGATCTCCTTGCCGTCGGGCGTGACGTAGTCGTCCGCCTCGGCCACGAAGGTCATCTTGGGGATGCCCGGGGTGTCCCAGGCGGAGCGGGTATAGTCCTCGATCAGCCCGAGCTTCACGGCGGCGAGGCCGCGCACCTTCTCGAGGAGCTCGAGCTTCGCCTCGTCGGCGTCCAGCGCCGCGGGGAGCTCCTTGCCGGTCAGGCCCAGATCCTTCGCGCGGGCAAAGACCAGGGGGTTCGCGGCGTCGACGATGGAGACCTCGACGGGGCCGAAGCCCGGCACGTCCAGCACGTCCACCGCGTTGCCGGTGGGCAGCAGGCCGTGGCCGAGGGTACCGGCCGGATCGACGAATTTGAGCTTCACCGGAGAGGCCGTGCCGGGCACGCCCGCGATGGCGAAGTCGCCGTCATAGTCCACGCAGCCGTCTGTCGTGTGCACGTCGGCCTCGATGATCTTGCCGGTGTTGGTGTTGTAAATGCGTACGGAGGTCAGACCCTCCTTCGGCTCCACAAGGCCCTTCTCGATGGCGAAGGGGCCGACGCCGGAGGAGATGTTGCCGCAGTTGCCCTTGTAGCTGACGAGGGGCTTGTCCACGGAGACCTGGGCGAAGGTGTAGTCCACGTCGGCGTCGGGCCGATCGGACTTCTTGACGATGGCGTCCTTGCTGGTCACGGACTGGGAGCCGCCCAGGCCGTCGATCTGCTTTTTGTCGGGGCTGCCCATCAGACGCAGGAGCAGGCCCTCCCACTCCGCCTTGTCGGCGGGCAGATCGGTCTCGAGGACGTAGACGCCCTTGCTGGTGCCGCCGCGGAGGATGGTCACGGGGAGCTTGGTCACGTTTTTCGGCATGTTCGTTTCTCCTCTCTTACGCGTTCTTCTGCTTGCGGTTATAGTTGATCAGGCTGCCGCAGCGGATGATCTCCTTTTCCTCGTCCGTCAGCGGCGCGATCGCCAGGGTCAGCGGACGGATCGTCTCGCCCAGCACATAGGCGGGGATGTTCGTCATGTCGCCGTCGAGCGCGGCGCGGATGTTCGGGACGAAGATGTAATCGTCGTCGGCAAAGTCGGGCTCGCCCACCATCACAAAGGGCACCATGCCCCAGTTGATGAGGTTCGAGCGGTATCGCTTGGTGGCGTACTCGACGGTGATGTTGGCGCCGCCGAGCAGCACGCGCTGGCAGGAGGCCGCCTGCTCGCGGGCCGAGCCGTCGCCGGGCTTGACCGCGTAGATGGTGCTGGAGAGATCGACGCTCTCGTCTTTCAAGCCCTCGAAGCCGGGGATGGTGCGGATCTGATCCAGCACGGCCTCGACCTCGGCGGGGCACTCACCCGCCTTGTGGGCCTTTTCGTTGGCCATGACGGCCTTGGCCTTGGCGACGTAGCCGGGCACGCGGCGGCTGAGCGTGAATTCCGCCAGGCCCATCGGGTTGGAGCGGAAGGAACCGGTCTCGCCGGAGGGGATCAGCTCGTCGGTGGTGGTGACGGGGTCGGTGATGTAGGCGCAGACGCGCAGGAGCATGTTCTCGTTGAGGGGCGGCAGCTCCGGCCAGTCCTTGATGTTGGGGCCGCAGACCAGCGGCTCTTTCTCGTCGGCCTTGCCGAAGCCCTGATAGACGCGGTGCTCATAGGCCGTGGGATCGAACGAGAAGGCGGGGCAGTCGAATTCGTAGCCGAGCTCGTCCGCCGCGGTGATCCGGCCGCCGTTGGCGGCGGAGGCCGCCACGGAACGGGCGTCCATCAGCGCCACGCTCGCGATCTGGCCGTTGCCGGGCTTGGAGCCCTCGCGGTTCGGGAAGTTGCGGGTCGTGTGGCGGATGGCGAGCTGCCCGTGGGCCGGGGTGTCGCCCGCGCCGAAGCAGGGGCCGCAGAAAGCCGTGCGCACCGTGGCGCCCGCGGCGATCAGATCGGTCAGCGCGCCCTTGCGCATCAGATCGAGCATGACAGCCTGGCTGCTGGGATACACGCCCAGGGCGAATTCCCCGGCGCCGGTGCTCTTGCCGCGCAGCAGGTAGGCCGCCTCCATGATGTTGGAGTAGTTGCCGCCCGCGCAGCCGCCGATCGTGCCCTGATCGGCCCAGAGAGCGCCGTCGCGCACCTTCTCCCAAAGGTTCAGATGCAGGCCGGGCTTCTTGATGAGCTTCTGGGCGTCGGCCTCGACCTGGTGGAGGATGTCGTCCAGGTTGGCGTTCAGCTCGCGGATCTCAAAGCCGTTGGAGGGGTGGAAGGGCAGCGCGATCATGCTGTGCACGGTGGAGAGGTCCACATACACGCAGCCGTCGTAGTAAGCGGTGTCGGCGGGGTTGAGCTCTTTGTACTCTTCGCCGCGGCCGTGCTCGGTGAGGAAGGCGCGGGTGTCCTCGTCCGTGCGCCAGATGGAGCTCAGGCAGGTGGTCTCGGTGGTCATGACGTCGATGCCGTTGCGGTAGTCGGTGCTCATCGTGGAGACGCCGGGGCCGACGAATTCCATGACCTTGTTCTTCACATAGCCGTTCTTGAACACGGCGGTGATGATGGCAATGGCGATGTCCTGCGGGCCGACGCCGGGACGGGGCTTGCCGTCGAGATACACGGCCACCACGTCGGGATAGGCGGTGTCCCAGGTCTGCTCGAGGATCTGCTTGACCAGTTCGCCGCCGCCCTCGCCCACGGCCATGGTGCCCAGCGCGCCGTAGCGGGTGTGGGAGTCGGAGCCGAGGATCATCTTGCCGCAGCCGGCGTGCATTTCACGCATGTACTGATGGATGACGCCGATATGAGGCGGGACGAAAATGCCGCCGTACTTCCGGCAGGCGGTGAGGCCGAAGACGTGGTCGTCCTCGTTGATGGTGCCGCCGACCGCGCAGAGGCTGTTGTGGCAGCAGGTCAGGATGTAGGGCAGGGGGAACTTGTCCAGCCCGGAGGCGCGGGCCGTCTGGATGATGCCCACGTAGGTGAGGTCGTGGCTGGTGATGGCGTCGTACTTGATCTTGAGGTTCTTCGGATCGCCGCTCTGGTTGTGCGCCTGGAGGATGCCGTAGGAGATGGTGCCTTTCCGGGCCGTTTCCTTGTCAAGGCCGACCGCCTCGTTTTCGGGAACGAGGGTCTTGCCGTTCAGAAGATACACGCCGGAGTCGTACAGTTTGACCATGAGGTTCGTCCGTCCTTTCCTTTTACATGGTGATATTTTGCTTTTTTACTGACTACAGAATAACAAGAAAAAGTAAAATAGTGAAATTCATGGTTTTCATTGTCTTCATTCCGTGATAGAATAGCTTTGTAAAGATAAGCCATGATTTTTCTATGCTTTTGTATATTATCTACAAAAGCGCCGCTTTTTCGTGAAGTAATTAAAAAAATAAAAGCTATTCATTTTTGGAATAGCTTTCCTGGCAGGAGGAATGGATATGGATTTTCGGGAATTGACCTATATTCTGGCGATCGCCAAGCACGGAAACATCACCAAGGCGGCCGAATCGCTCTACGTCGGCCAGCCGACGCTGAGCAAATTCCTGATGTCCCTGGAGGCTGAACTGGGCCTGAAGCTGTTCCGGCGCGTCGGCAACCGCTATATGCTGACCCACGCGGGAGAGCGCTATGTGGAAAAGGCCTCGCAGATCCTTTCCCTCAAGGGCGACCTCGACGCAGAGATGGCGGATATCATCAAGCGCGGCGCAGGCGAGTTGAGCGTTGCCTTCGCCAGCATGCGGTGCACCTACATGCTCCCCTGCTCCCTGCCAGTCTTTCATCAGATGCACCCCAACGTCAAGGTCAACGTTTTCGAGGGGAATTCGGAGGAAAACGACCGCCGTCTTCTGGAGGGCCAGGCCGAGGTGGCTTTTTACACCAGACCCAGCGAGCTCAATCCGCAGATCCGCTATGAGTCCATCGCGCAGGAGGAGCTGCTGATCTGCGCCTGCAAGGATCACCCGATCAGCCGTTTTGCGCGTGAAAACCCCGCCAGCCCCTATCCGAAGCTGGAACTTTCCCTGCTGAAGAACGAGCAGATCATCATGATGCGCCCCCAGCAGCGGACCCGTCAGATCATGGACGGCATCCTGCGGCGGGAAGGGATCAGCTTTGAGAACGTCCTTTACACCGGCAACCTGCCCGCGATCATGGAGCTGGTCGCATTGGGATACGGCGTGTCCTTTATCCATGAATCGCATCTTCTGCACCGGTCGGGAAGCCTGCCGATCGACTGCTTCAGCTTCGGCGAGCCGCGCACGGTGTCCGATTTCGTCGCCGCAACCCGCAAGGGCAGCTACATCTCCCGCTACGTTCAGGACTATATCGAGATCGTCAGACAGCAGGTAAAACCATCTCCAGGCAGCATTGATTGATCCTCAGAGCCTGTTGAGAAAACGGATCCGGTTTGCTCCCCCTCACTCTCCGACGCCGGAGACCGTTGGTTTACATAATCATAATCCCGGCAGTCTCCAGACGCGAAGCGTTTCGATCCTTCTGTTTCGCGCTCGGCACGGAACAGGTCGTGGGTTCGAATCCCGCCGCGTTTCTTTTCTGTTGTCTGCTGCGGCGGCTTATTGTATAATCGGCTAAAAAGATAAACACATGCGAGGGAAAAATGATCTATCTGATGAGGCACGGGGCGGACGATCCGGACAGGCTGGGCGGCTGGAGCCGAAACGGCTTGACCGAAGAAGGCAGACGCCAGGTCCACACGGCGAAAGAATCGCTTTTCGATAAAGGGATCGAGAAGCTGTACGCAAGCGATTTGCCGCGCGCAAGCGAAACGGCCGAGATCGTCGCGGAATTTCTTCACCTGCCCATCCGGTACACGCCTCAGTTCCGGGAGACGAACAACGGTTTGCTTGCAGGCATGCTCAAAACGGAAGCGAGGGAGCGCTATCCCTCTCTCCGCTGGAGCAGCCTGGAATGGACGCAAGCCTTTCCCGGAGGCGAAAGCCCGGAGATGTTTTTCGAGCGAACAGGAAAAGCGTGGAGCTCGTTCAAGGCGGCTGTTCAAAACGAAACCGTTCTTCTCGTCACGCACGGCGGCGTAATAAACGCCATCCTCTGCATCGAAAACAAAGTGCCCTTTACAAACAGAGAAATGCACTATCGGATCCCCTGCGCCGGAATCATAAGCGTCGGGTGAAAGAACCCCGAAGGAGGAAAAGACATGGAAGAAAAGAAGAAAACGATCGGCACCTTTTTGAACTCGGCGGCAGGGGCGTGATGGAAAGCCTGACGCGCGCCGGGCTCGACTACGTGATCATCGACACCGAGCACGGCTGTCTCTCCGAGGAAAGCACGGCCGACGCCATCCTGGCCGCGGAGCGCGGCGGTCTGCTGCCTTACGTGCGCATCGGCGATATCCGCCGCCCTTACGTGCTGCGTATGCTGGACGTCGGCGCCCGCGGTCTGATCGTGCCGAACATCCGCTCCGTCGAGCAGGTGCGCGAGCTCGTCTCCGCGGCCAAGTTCCCGCCTGTCGGAAACCGCGGCTACTGCCCGACCCGCACCACGGGCTGGGGCGCGGACGAATGGGCAAAGGACGTCCTGGGCTATATGGAAGAGTGCAACCGCCGCTGCAAGCTGATCCCCCAGTGCGAGACGGCGGAAGCGCTGGAGCAGATCGAGGAGATCGCCGCGCTCCCCGGGGTGGATGGCATCTTTGTCGGTCCCTGCGATCTGTCCATCGCGCTCGGCATCCCGCTGGAATTCGACAATCCCCTGCTGCACCGTGCCATTGAGCGCATCCTGAACGCCTGTCAAAGCGCGGGGAAAGAGTCTTTCATCTTCGCCGGGAATATGCCGAACGCCGTCTATTGGGCAAACAAAGGCTACGACAGCATTGCCTACAGCCTTGACGCCTCGGTCTTCATCAACGCGTTTCAGACAATCACGGCAGAGTTCCGCCGCGAAACCGACGCCGAATGACGGCGCGGGAGGCGCTTTTCTTCGCAAGTCGGCCGCTTCCGCGGCGCGGTTTTTCTTGTGCCGCCGTTTTTCCTGTGCTAAAATGAAACCGTACGGTACAAATCATCCGAAAGGAGCAGTAAAAATGGACGAAATGAAGCTGCTGAACGACCGGGAGATCGAGCAGGTCAGCGGCGGCCTGGCTGTCGACCGCATCGAGGAGGTGCGGCTTGCCAACAGACGGAAGCCGGGCGCCTCCGCCGCCTTCGGAAGCGGCCTGGCCGACGGGCTCGCTCACGGTCCGGCAAAGGATCTGGCGGACGGTATCGCCTCGTCCCTCGACGCTTGCAGGGATCTGGCTTCCGGGGAAAAAGACTGAGACAGTCGGGGGTGGTCCCATGGATCGAATTATCAGGATCGAGGCAATGGAAAAGAAGCTCGACGCCGCGGTCGAGGCCGTGCACACGCTGGATCGCGCGCTCGACGCCTATGCCGCCGCAGCGGAGGATATCCGCTCGCTTGAGCGCTATCTCTCTTCTCCGGAACGGCGCGGCGATCTCGCCGCGGATGAGAGCGGCCTGCTCCCCGCTTCATTGAAGCGCGGAGTCCTGTCCGAGGACGGGATCTACGATCTGCTGGAGGAAAACGGCGAGCTGCTGAAAAGGCTGCGTGAAATCAGATAAAAAAGCAGACCGGCAGGGTTTCCCCCGCCGGTCTGTCGTGTGTATGGGGTTTATCGGATCGGGCTGTTGCTGGCGCTGAGAACTTCCTCGTGCGCCTCCATGAAGGCCTTTATTCCCGCATAGGTGAGCTCATTGCGGCGCAGCACTGTCAGATCATAGTCGGTTGTGCCGTCCTTGCGGCGGTTGACCTTGCTTTCTGTAACCCGGACGCCCCAGTCATCCAGCTGCTTGTGAAGCGATTGGTTGAACTCATAGCCGTTTTTGACCGTAAACTGCAGACGGTTCGCCGCATAGGAATCCGAGCCGATCGCAAAGCGGTGCGTCACGATCTGCATGATGCTGATGAGAAGAGTGACGAAGAAAGCCAGCAGATACAGTCCTGCGCCCGCTGCGAGGCCGATGCCTGCCGTTACCCAGAGGCCGGCCGCTGTCGACAGGCCCTTGATCGTCCCGCCGTTCTTGAAGATCACGCCCGCGCCGAGGAAGCTGATGCCGCTGACGACCTGGGCCGCCACACGGGCAGGATCCGCCGCTTTCATGACGCCGAGCGCACCGTCTCCCGTCTGAGCAAGATCCGCAAAACCGTATTTCGACACAATCATAAACAGCGCCGCGCCGCAGCAGACCAGAATGTGCGTGCGGACGCCCGCCTCTTTAAAGCGCCGGCTGCGCTCCCAGCCTATGATCGCACCGAAAACGCAGGCGAACAGCACTCGTATGAAGAATTTCAGATACTGCTCCATGCCGATGTGTTCGATCAGCAGCTTTGCCAAATCGATCCGCTCCCCTCTTCTGTCGTCCCGTGCGTGGAACGGGATACTTTTTATTTATCATATTCTATTCGCCATATCAATGCAAGTTTTTTATTTCCGGCCGTCAAGACAGCTAGAACCGCGGCCCCGGACCGGGGCCGCGGACATTTTCAGTAAAGCTCTTCCTCCCGGACGCACTCGTTCTTGATCTCTCCGACGAGGCTCTGCAGCGCGTCGATCACATGGGGCCGGATATCGCCGCCGATGAGGACCAGCATAATGTCGTCGCCGACGGAAAGACGGCCTTCGTTGAGCCAGACCCGGACATGGAAGATGCCGGGCAGGGCCTTTGCCCGCTCGATCGCGGCGGCAAGCCTGTCCCGGTCATAGGAGAAGAGCATGCCGTCCACATCGGCCTTCCGCTCCTCGCCGAAGCGCACGACCGCCTTGGGCGCGGCGCGCACGACGCCGTTGTGGAACAGATACATCCCGTTTTCCTGCGCGCCCGGGGCCGCCTTGGCCTCGCGGATCCATTCATCCAGAGAGGGTCTTGTCATTTCGCCGCCTCCGCGCAGTTCGCCGAGCCCGAGGAGGCCAGCATGTCCAGCCCGTGCATCAGCGCGTCCATGACCGAGAGGATGTTCTCTTTCGCCGCCTTCTCACTGCCCGGAAGGTTGACGATCAGCGAGCGGCCGCGGATGCCCGCGACGCTCCGCGACAGGCAGCCGCGCGGCGTGATGCGCATGCTTGCCGCGCGCATCGCCTCGGGGATGCCGGGCGTCTCGCGCTCGATGACCGTTTTGGTGGCCTCGGGCGTGATGTCGCGCGGGGAAAAGCCCGTGCCGCCCGTGGTCAGGATCAGAGAAACGCCCAGCTCGTCGGCGCATTTGACGAGCTCGCGGCGGATATCCTCCGCCTCGTCGGGGACGATGGCGCGATAGACCGTCTCCAGTCCGTATTCTTCGGCGATCGCACACAGCGCGGGACCGCTCGTGTCCCGCCTCTCTCCGCGAAAGCCCTTGTCGCTGATCGTGATGACAGCCGCCGTATAGCTCATTCTTCTCCCTCCCGGTGAAAATCTCCGTGGATCCCGCCCGTCTTTTCCAGCAGGCGGACGTCCGTGATGACCATGTCCTTCTGAACGGCCTTGCACATGTCGTAGACCGTCAGAGCGGCTACCGAGGCCGCCGTCAGCGCCTCCATCTCCACGCCGGTGCGCCCGTCGCAGGAGACCGTCGCGCGGATCTCGACGCTGCATCGCTCTTCGTCGAGCGAGAGCGCGAGGTCGATGCCGTCAACGAGGATCGGATGACACATCGGGATAAGCTCCGGCGTGCGCTTGGCGCCCATGACACCCGCGATCTGCGCGACGGTCAGCACGTCTCCCTTCTTCATCCCGCCGCTGCGGATCAGCGCGAAGGTCTCGGGACTGACGAGCACGCGCGCGCCGGCGACGGCCGAGCGGCGCGTGGGCGGCTTTTCGCCGACGTCCACCATCTTCGCGCGTCCCTGATCGTTGAAATGGGTAAAATCCGTCTGATTCTGCATCCTGCTCACCCGCCTATCGTGTTCATGTTCCGTCCTGCCCGGCTGCGGCTGGCGTAGGACAGCTCGCCGTGCCATTCGGGCTTGGCAAGCATCGCGGCGCGGAACTGCTCGCGCATGGCGTCGCGTCCGAGACCCTTGATCGAAAACTCCGCCTTGCCGTGCAGACACGGCTTGAGCTTGCCGTCCGCCGTGAGACGGATGCGGTTGCACGCGCCGCAGAAGTGGCTCGACAGCGGGCTGATGAGACCGACCCTGCCCTGCGCGCCGCTGAGGCGATAGAGCCTGGCCACGCCGCCGTCCGGCTCTTCCTCCTCCAGCTCCGGCAGCGCCTGCAGCACCCGCTCGCAGGGGATGAAGGCCTCCGGCCCGAAGGCGGAGCCGTCAAGCATCGGCATGAGCTCGATAAAGCGCAGATCCACCGGCCAGCGCCGGGTAAGCCCGGCCAGCGCCGGGATCTCGTCTTCGTTGAAGCCGCCGATGAGCACGGCGTTGAGCTTGATCTTCTCAAAGCCCGCGTCGAGCGTCGTCTCGATGCCGCGCAGCGTCTCGTCCAGCGAGCCGATGCGTGTGATGTAGCGGAACTTGTCCGCATCCAGCGTATCAAGGCTGATGTTCAGCCTCCGCACGCCGGCGTCTCTGAGCGGCCCGGCCAGCTTCGGCAGCAGCACGCCGTTGGTCGTCATGCAGACCTCCCGGATGCCGGGGACCGCGGCCGTACGCTCGCAGATGGAGACGATGTTTTTCTTGACGAGCGGCTCGCCGCCCGTGATGCGCAGCTTGTTGATCCCAAGCTCCGCCGCGGTCTCGACGGCGAGGACGATCTCCTCCTCCGTGAGCATCTCGTCATGTTCCTTTTTGCATACGCCCTCCTCCGGCATGCAGTAGCGGCAGCGCAGGTTGCACAGCTCCGTCACCGAGAGGCGCAGATACGTGATGTTTCTTCCGTAGCGGTCCAGCATGAAACGGTCTCCAAATCCGAGTGATAATTGATTGATATTCGTATTTTACGCTCTCTTCGCCCGCCCGTCAAGCGCGAATCCGCGCGGCGCCGGTCCGGAGCGATCATTTTTTTCTTGTGAAATGACGTGTGAAGTGGTATCGTATAATGGTATGAAAAAAGGAAGTGATCCTTCATGAAAATCGTTGTTCTGGGCGGCGGCATATCCACCGAACGCCATGTTTCGCTCGTGACCGGCACCTCCGTGTGCAGGGCGCTGCGCTCGCGCGGCCACAAGGCGATCTTCGTCGACATGTTCCTCGGGCTCGAGGATTATGCCGGCGCGCTCGAGGACGCGTTTGACGCGCCTGACGGCTTCTGCGGCAGCGTCGCCATCGAAAAGGTCGCTCCCGATCTCGGGGCTGTGCGCGCCGCGCGAAAAGACAAGAGCCCCAGTCGTCTGGGGAAAGACGTGCTCGCGGTCTGCGCGCTGGCCGACTGCGTGTTCCTCGGCCTGCACGGCGCGGACGGCGAGGACGGCAAGATCCAGGCCGCGCTCGATCTGCTGGGCGTGCCCTACACGGGCTCGGACTATCTCGGCAGCGCGATGGCCATGGATAAGGCCGTCGCCAAGCGGATCATGGACTCCAACGGCATCCGCACCCCCGCCTGGCGGGAGCTGCGCTACTGCGAAGAGGACATCCCCCGCCTGAGCGAGGAGCTGCCCGTCCCCTGTGCGGTCAAGGTCGTCAACGGCGGCTCGTCCATCGGCGTACAGCTGCCGGACACGCGCGAGGAGCTCACCGCGGCGCTGCGCGACGTACTGCGCTACGGAAACCGCGTCGTCGTGGAGGAAAAGATCTCCGGCCGCGAGCTGACCGTGCCCGTGCTGGGCGACCGCGCGCTCTGCCCCATCGAGATCGTCCCGCCGGAGGGCTCTTCCTTCGACTACGTCGCCAAGTACCAGAGCGGCAGCGAGGGCGCTGCGGAGCTCTGCCCCGCTCCGATCGGCGAGAAGGAGACGAAACTGCTGCAGGAGACCGCGCTGAAATTCCACCGCGCGCTCGGTCTGTCCGTTTACTCCAGAACGGACTTCATCCTCGACGCCGAGGGCCGCGCCTGGTGTCTGGAGGTCAATACCCTTCCGGGCATGACGCCCGCGAGCCTGATCCCCAAGGCCGCCGCCGTGGCCGGCATGAGCTACGGCGAGCTCTGCGAAGCGATCGTCGAGGAGAGTCTGCGCGTCAGGCGCGGCGAGAAGCGCTGATCTTCTCATCGCTTTTCCTTCTTGTTAACAGATTTGTGATGTTTTTCCGCGCTGTTGTGCTAATATTTTCTTAAGAATTCACCACGGACGGTAGGCACATGAAAGAACGCTTGTCACAATTTCTATATCAGGCCCGGCAGCGTACGGCGCGCTTCATGGCGGGACGGAACGGGAACGACGCGCTCAACCGTTTCCTTCTCGTCTGCGACCTGATCCTTCTGCTGCTCTCGGCGCTTTTCGGCGGGCCGTTTTTCCTGCTGGCTCTTGTTCTGCTGGTGTATATCTACTTCCGCATGCTTTCGCGGAACGTATACAGACGTCAGGATGAAAACGGGCGCTATCTGCGGGCCAGGTACAAGCTTCAATCGCGCCTGCGCCTCGCCGCCGAGAGGTGGAAACAGCGCCGCGACTACAAGTTCTTCGTCTGCCCCTCCTGCCACACCACGCTCCGCGTGCCCAAGGGCCGCGGGAAGATCAGGATCGTCTGCCGCAAATGCGGCACCTCCTTCACCGGAAAGTCCTGAGATGTTCGGCTATCTCACCGCCCGCACGGATCTTCTCGACGACGAGCGCGCCGCGCGCTACAAAGCCTGCTACTGCGGGCTTTGCCGCTCTCTGCGCGCACGCAGCGGCCTTTCCGCGGGACTGACGCTCAACTATGACATGAGCTTTCTGGTGCTGCTCCTCTCCTCTCTCTACGAGCCGGAGGAGAGCGGCGGCTGCGCGGGCTGCATCGCCCACCCCTTCGGGGCCCGCCCCTGGTTTTCCAGCGAGATCACCGACTATGCCGCCGATATGAACGTCGCGCTCGGCTATCTCAAATGTCTGGACAACTGGGAGGACGACGGAAGCCTTCTCGCAGTCGCGGAGGCCGGACTTTTGAAGCGCGCCGACGCCGGGATCCGCGGCCGCTATCCGCGCCAGTGCGGCGCGATGGAGAACGCGCTCGGCGCCCTGGCGCAGATCGAGGCCGAGCGGCGCGATGCTCCGGACGAGGCGGCCGCCGCCTTCGGATCGCTGATGGGCGAGCTGTTCGTCCTCCGCGACGACCGCTGGAGCGCGTCTCTGCGCGCCATGGGCGACGCGCTGGGGCGTTTTTTGTATATCATGGACGCCTGCATGGACCTCGGCGCCGACACCTTCCGCAACCGCTACAACCCCTTCCGCCGCCGCTACGGACTGGACAACGCGGCGTATTTCCGCGACATCCTGCAGATGCTGCTGGGCGAATGCCTGCGGCACTATGACCGTCTCCCGCTCGTGCGGGACAAGGACATCCTCGACAACATCCTATGCGCCGGCGTATGGGCGCAGTTCGACCGAAAGTATCCCATTCCCACAGAAACGAAGGAAGTCTGACATGTACCAGGACCCGTACAAGGTCCTCGGCGTGGCGCCGGACGCGAGCGACGAGGAGATCAAAAAAGCATATCGTGATCTCGCGAAGAAGTACCACCCGGACATGAATCCGGGCGATGCGAGCGCCGCGGAGAAGATGAACGAGATCAACGACGCCTACGACCGCATCAAAAACGGCGAGACGTCGCAGCCCGCCTACGGTCAGGGCGGCGCGGCCTATCAGCAGTACGCCTCGCCGGATCAGTTCTGGAGCGCGTGGACGGGCTATTCCGATCCCTTCCGCGCCTACTATTCGCAGCGCGCGCAGCAGCAGAGCGAGCGCAGCGAGTATGTCGCCGCGAAGAGCTATATCCGCAACGGCATGTACAAGGAGGCGCTCACGGCCCTCTCCGGCGTGCCGGTCGCCGAGCGCGACGGCAAGTGGTACTATCTTCATGCCGGCGCGAACATGTATCTCGGCAACAAGATCGCCGCGCTCGAGAGCGCAAAGCGCGCCGTGGAGATCGAGCCGGACAACGAGGATTACCGCCGGCTCCTCAGCGAGCTGCAGAGCGGCGGCGACTTCTATCAGACCTATACGAACAATTATCGCAGCGGCCTCTCCCCCGACCGTTTCCTGCTGGCGCTGTGCGCGGCGAACATGTGTCTGGGGCCGCTGTGCGGCTTCAGAGTGTGCTGCTGCTGAGGCATAAAAAAAGAACCGGAAGCAAAAAGCTTCCGGTTCTTTTTTTGCTTTAGTGCAGCAGGCTCCGGCCGGTCATCTCCGCGGGCTGGGGCAGCTCCATGACGGAGAGGATCGTCGGCGCGATGTCGGCGAGCCGGCCGTTGTCGAGCGCGGCCCCCTTCTTCGTAACGCAGAAGGGCACGGGATTCGTGGTGTGGGCGGTGTTGACCTTGCCGCTGTCGTCGAACATGCAGTCGGCATTGCCGTGGTCGGCCGTGATGAGCAGCGTCAGATCGTCATGCTTCGCGGCCTCCTCTGCGATGCGGCCGAGGCACGCGTCCACGGTCTCGACCGCCCGGACGGCGGCCTCCATGACGCCGGTGTGGCCGACCATGTCGCAGTTGGCGAAGTTGCAGACGATCAGATCATAGCGCTCGGAGGCGATCGCCTCGACCACCTTGTCGCAGACCTTCACCGCGCTCATCTGCGGGATCAGGTCATAGGTCGGGAACTCCTTCGGAGACGGGACCAGGCAGCGGTCCTCGCCCTCGCCCTGCTTTTCCACGCCGCCGTTGAAGAAGAAGGTGACGTGGGCGTACTTTTCGGTCTCCGCGACGCGGAACTGGCGCAGTCCCCTCTCGCTGACGAGGTCGCCAAGCGTGTTGGTGATGACCTCGGGCGGGTAGGCGATGGGCAGCGTCAGCGTCTCGTCATACTGCGCGGTGCAGACATAGGAGAGCGGAAAGACCGTCTTTTTCCGCGCGAAGCCGTCGAAATCCGGCAGATTCAGCGCCCAGGTCATTTCACGCGCGCGGTCGGGACGGAAGTTCATGAAGATCACGCTGTCGCCCTCGCCGATCATGCCCTCGGGGCAGACGACCACGGGCTCGACAAACTCGTCCGTCACGTCGGCGGCATAGCTCGCCTCGATGGCGTGGACGGCGTCGTCGTCACGCACTCCCTCGCCGCAGACGATGGCGTTGTAGCCGCGCTCGACGCGGTCCCAGCGCTTGTCGCGGTCCATGCCCCAGAAGCGGCCCTGGACCGTGGCGATGCGCGCGTTGCCGACCGCCTCGCACTTTTTCTGAAGCTGCGCGGCATAGCCGGCGCCGCTGCGCGGCGGGACGTCGCGCCCGTCGAGGAAGCAGTGGACGAAGACCTTTTCCACGCCGCGCGCCTTCGCCATGTCGAGCATCGCGAAGATATGCTCGAGGTGGCTGTGCACGCCGCCGTCGGAGAGCAGGCCCATCACGTGCAGGGACTTGCCGTTCGCCTTCGCGTCCTCGATAGCCTTGATATAGACCTTGTTCTCGAAGAAGCTGCCGTTTCGGATCTCCTGCGAGATCTTCGGCAGGATCTGAAACACGACGCGGCCGGCGCCGATGTTCGTATGGCCGACCTCGGAGTTGCCCATCTGTCCCTCGGGCAGACCGACGTCAAGCCCGGAGGCGGAGAGCTGTGAGCAGGGATATTCGGTAAAGAGCCGGTCAAGATTAGGGGTCTTGGCCTGGGCGATCGCGTTGCCCGCGGTGGGCGCGGCGATGCCGAAGCCGTCCATGATGATGAGTGCAGCTTTTTTGCTCATAAACTCATGTACTCCTGTTCTCCCGCCCGTTTCGGGCGGGACGGTATTGCATGCGCGGGATCAGTCCTGGTCGGTGGCCTTGACGATGACGGAAAAGTCGACCGGCTTGAGGGAGGCGCCGCCGATGAGGCCGCCGTCGATGTCGGGGCAGGCCAGCAGCTCCTCGGCGTTCTTGGCGTTCATGCTGCCGCCGTAGAGGATGGAGACGGCGCGGGCGGGACGGGCGCCGTAGATCTTGCGGATGACGGCGCGGATGCCCTCGCAGACCTCCTGCGCCTGCTCGGCGGTGGCGGTCTTGCCGGTGCCGATGGCCCAGATGGGCTCATAGGCGATCACGCAGCGGCGGAGCTGGGCGGCGTCGATGCCGCTGAGCGCGGCCTTGACCTGGAAGGCGACATATTCCATCGTCAGATCCATCTCGCGCTGCTCCAGGCTCTCGCCCACGCAGATGATGGGGCAGATGCCCTTGGCGAGCAGAGCCTTGGCCTTGGCGTTGACGAGCATGTCGTCCTCGCCGTGATACTGGCGGCGCTCGCTGTGGCCGACGATACAGTACTTCGCGCCGACGTCCGCGAGCTGGGCCGCGGAGATCTCGCCGGTGTAGGCGCCCTTGTCAAAGCAGGACACGTCCTCGCCGCCGGCGGCGACCATGCAGTCCTTGCCCGCGCGGCCCAACGCGGGGATCAGCACCGCGGGGGTGCAGAGCACGACGTCGCAGGCGCGCACCTTGGGCAGGTTCTCCTTGAGCTGTTCCATAAAGGGCTTGATTTCGGACGCGAGCATGTTCATCTTCCAGTTGCCCGCGATAATGGTTTTACGGTATTTTCTGTTCATTTCTTATCCTTTCTTTGTAGCCTTCCCCCTCGGGGGAAGGTGTCAGACTTTGTCTGACGGATGAGGGGCCTGACGTCCCTTTGAGTCGTCGGCGAAGCCGACTGATGGGGTCCCTTTCTTTACTTGTCCAGCAGGCAGGCCACGCCCGGCAGCTCCTTGCCCTCGAGGAATTCGAGGCTGGCGCCGCCGCCGGTGGAAATATGGGTGATCTTGTCGGCAAAGCCCAGCTTTTCGACCGCGGCCGCGCTGTCGCCGCCGCCGACGATCGTGATCGCGCCGGACTCGGCCAGCGCCTTGGCCATGGCCTTGGTGCCGCCGGCAAACTTGTCGAACTCGAACACGCCCATCGGTCCGTTCCAGACGATCGTGCCCGCGCCGCTGACGGCTTCGGAGAAAAGAGCGACGGTCTTGGGGCCGATGTCCATGCCCATGAGATCGGCGGGGATGTCGTCCTCGATGAGGATGGGCTCGGCGTCGGCGGAGAACTCCGCGGCGCAGTAGTTGTCGACAGGCAGCAGGAACTTCACGCCCTTGGCCGCGGCCTTTTCGATCATTTCCCCGGCGTAGTCGAGACGGTCAGCCTCCAGCAGGGACTTGCCGACCTCGAAGCCCTGGGCCTTCTTGAAGGTATAGGCCATGCCGCCGCCGATGATGATGGTGTCGGCCTTCTCGAGGAGGTTGTTGATGACGTTGATCTTGTCGGAGACCTTCGCTCCGCCGAGGACGGCGACGAAGGGGCGCTTGGGATCGTCGAGCGCCTTGCCCATGACGGACAGCTCCTTGGCGACCAGCAGGCCGCTGACGGCGGGCAGGTAAGCCGCGACGCCGGCGGTGGAGGCGTGGGCGCGGTGCACGGTGCCGAAGGCGTCGGAAACGTACAGCTCGGCCATATCGGCAAGCTTCTTGGCCAGGACGGGGTCGTTCTTGGTCTCGCCCTTCTCGAAGCGCAGGTTCTCAAGCAGCATGATCTCACCGCACTTCAGCGCGGCGGCCTTGGCCCGGGCGTCCTCGCCGACGACGTCGGAGGCAAAGATGACGTCCTGGCCCAGCAGCTCGCCGAGGTGCTTCGCAACGGGCGCGAGCGTCAGCTTGCGCAGGGACTTCTCCCACTCCTCGCGGGTGATGTCCGCCTCGTTCTTGCCCTTCTCGACCTGCTTTTTCACATAGCCCTCAAAGGTGGCCACGGGCTTGCCCAGATGCGAGCAGGCGATCACGGCGGCGCCGTTGTCGAGCAGATACCGGATCGTGGGGATCGCGGCCTTGATGCGCTTGTCGGACGTGATCTCGCCGGTCTTCTTGTCCTGGGGGACGTTGAAGTCGCAGCGGAGCAGGACCTTCTTGCCCTTGACGTCCACATCGTAAACGGTCTTCTTGTTGTAGTTCATGCGTATCCTCCTAAAAAAGTTTTTTCATGTCATGTCCGTGCCATCCCGCCGACGCCCTGCAGGCCCGGAAAGCCCTGCTGCCGCAGCGTTTCGTACGCGAGAATGGCGACGGAGTTCGAGAGATTGAGGCTCCTCGCCTCGTCGATCATGGGAATGCGGATACAGCTTTTGCGGTATTTCTCCCTCAGCCACAGCGGCAGGCCCGCCGTCTCCTTGCCGAACATCAGCGTGACGTTCGGCGCCGAGAGATCGGCCTCGCTGTATGCGCGCGGAGCTTTTGTCGTTGCAAGGAAAAGGTTCCTTTCGCCGTTTTTCGCAAAATACTCGTCCAGGTTGTCATATACCGTCAGATCCACCAGGTGCCAGTAATCCAGCCCGCAGCGCTTGACCGCTTTGTCCGAGATATCAAAACCGAGAGGTCTGATGAGATGCAGCCTCGCCCCCGTCGCCGCGCAGGTGCGCGCGACCGCGCCCGTGTTGTGCGGGATCTCCGGCTCCACCAGAACGATGTTGAGCATTCGCTTCCTCCGTGATCATGCGGGAAAAAGAAACTCATTTCCCTTCTTCGTTATGATTTTATCACAATATCGCAAAAAATCATGTACTTTTTTGCTCGAATTGCATTTTCTTGCAAATTTACCAAACTGGGGCTATAATTATCACAACAAAGCCGCTGATTTGTAGTCATTTTTTCTAAAAGAGGAACAAAATGGAGTATATTTGCCGGGATTGTCCGCGCCGATGCGGCGCGAAGAGAAGCGACACGGAGCCGGGCGGCGTCTGCGCCTCCCCCGCGTCCGCACGCGTCGCGCGTGCGGCGCCGCATTTCGGCGAGGAGCCCTGCATCTCCGGCACGCGCGGAGCCGGGACGATCTTCTTTACCGGCTGCAATCTGCGCTGCGTCTACTGCCAGAACCGCGAGATCAGCCGCGGCCGCGGAGAGGGGCGCCGCGTCGGCGCCGACGAGCTGCGCGGCATGATGCTGCGCCTGCGCGACACAGGCGTGCACTGCATCGATCTCGTCACGCCCACGCATTTCCTGCGCGCCGTGCGCGATGCGCTCGACGGTCTTGAGCTCGGCATCCCGGTGGTCTGGAATTCTTCCGGATACGAGAGCGTCGAGGCGCTGCGCACACTGGAAGGACTGGTGCAGGTCTATCTGCCGGATTATAAGTACAGCGACGCCGCGCTGGCGGAAAAATACAGCTCCGCCGCCGATTATCCCCGGATCGCCTCGGCCGCGATCGAAGAGATGTTCCGCCAGACCGGGCCGTATCGCCTTGATGAAAACGGCCTGCTCGTCTCGGGTGTGCTGATCCGGCATTTGATTCTTCCCGGCGAGATCGACAACTCGATGGGCGCGATCGACTTCGTGTCCGAGAGCTTTCCGAAGGGCGGCGTTCTGTTTTCGCTCATGAGCCAGTATACGCCGATGCCCGGGCTGGAGCGCTATCCCGCTCTCTGTCGGCGCGTGGACGCCGAGGAGAACGAACACCTGATCCGCTACATGCGCCGCTGCGGCGTCACGGACGGCTACTGGCAGGAGCTCGGCTCGGCCACGGACGAGATGATCCCGGCCTTCGACGGTACGGGCGTAGAGTGATCGCGGGAAGAAAAAGGCTTTCCTTGACAATTCGTCCGTGATGGCCGATAATTAAATCGTTATCCTGTGCAAGCCAAAATACTATATATTTTTCGGAGGAGAGCGCAATGGAATACAAAGAGATCCTGGAAGAGGCAAGAAAGAACACCGCCCCGCACTGCATGGCCTGCCCCGTGTGCAACGGAAAGGCCTGCGGCAACAATGTGCCCGGTCCGGGCTGCAAGTTCCCCGGCGCCACTGCCGCGCGCAACTACGACAAATGGCAGGAGATCTTTGTGAACATGGACACGCTCTGCGAGTACGTCGCGGATCCCGACGTAAGCTTTGAGCTCTTCGGCCGCAGCTTCTCCGCGCCGATCTTTGTCGCCCCGCTGGGCGCCGTGGACATGCACTACGGTCCGAAGTACAACGACCTGAGCTATAACGCCGAGCTGATGCGCGCCGCGGTCGACTGCGGCGTCCTCGCCTTCACGGGCGACGGCGTCAATCCCGACATCATGCGCGACGCCGTGCGTGAGAGCGCTTCCGCCGTCGGCGGGCTGACGATCCCGACGATCAAGCCCTGGGGCCGCGAGGTCGTGTTCGAAAAGCTCGACGACGTGATCGAGAACAACATTTTCGCCGCCGCGATGGACGTGGACGGCGCGGGCCTTCCCTTTCTCAAGAAGCTGGGCGGCAAGGCCGGCAGCAAGTCCGTTGCGGAGATGCGCGAGATCGTCGAGCATGCGGGCCGTCCCTTCATCATCAAGGGCATCATGACCGCTTCCGGCGCAAAGAAGGCCGTTGAGACCGGCGCCGCGGGCATCGTCGTGTCCAACCACGGCGGTCGCGTCCAGGGCGGCGTTCCCTCCACCGCCGAGGTGCTCGGCGAGATCGCAGACGCCGTGAAGGGCAAGACCGTGATCTTCGTCGACGGCGGCATCCGCTCGGGTGTGGACGTGTTCCGTGCGCTGGCGCTCGGCGCCGACGCGGTGCTCATCGGCCGGCCCTTTGCCACGATGATGTACGGCGCGGGCGGAGAAGGCGTCAAGGTGCTCTTCAACAAGCTCGTCGGCGAGCTCAAGGGCACGATGACCATGTGCGGCGCCGCCTCCCTCAAGGATATCGACCGCAGCAAGATCCGCTTCTGAAGCGCATAACGCAGCCCGCCGGGAATGATCCTCCCGGCGGGCTGTTGAAAAAATGATCGGAACGCAAAAACGCAGGGAGCGTCTCCCTGCGTTTTTTTCTTATTTCCGCTCTTCGGCGACGATGCGGCGCATCTCGTCCCACTTCTTCTCCATATCCGCGGCCAGAGCGAACTGCGTGCGGGCGCGGTCGAGGTTGTGTTCGGGATGATCGACGGCAAAATACCTGTCGCCCTTGAGATAGTCGGCGAGGAAGCGCGAACCGCACTCGACCGTCATCGTCCAGGCGCCGAGGGGAAGGCTGTCGATCTCGGCGTCCGTCAGCGAGGGGCAGGCCTCGAGAAAGCCGCGGGTAAAGACACGGAAGAGGTGCAGATCGAGCGAGACCTTGTCCAGATCCTTTTCATCCTCCGCGGCCGTGGACGCCCCGTAACGGATCGCATCGCCGAAATCGTACGCGGCCAGGCCCGGCATCACGGTATCGAGATCGATCACGCAGATGGCCCTGCGGTCGTCCTCGCTCAGAAGGACGTTGTTGATCTTGGTGTCATTGTGCGTCACGCGCGTCGGCAGCGTCCCGTCGTCGCGCATCTGCTGGAGCCGGGACGCCTTCTCTTCTCTTTCCAGTACGAAGGCGAGCTCTTCCCTCACGCCGTCGAGACGGCCGGCGGCGTTTTCCCGCACGGCATCGCGGAGCTGGCGGAAGCGTTCGGGCGTGTCGTGGAAGCGCTCGATCGTCTCTCCCAGCTCTTGCGCCGGAAAGTCGCTGAGCGCATTCTGAAACATGCCGAAGGCCCTGGCGCACTCGTAAAAATCTCCGTCGCACTCCGCCCGGTCGACGCAGATGCTGTTTTCCACATAGCGGTACAGACGCCACGCGCCGCCGCGCCCGTCATCGTACCAGCGACGGCCGTCCAGCGTGTCGATATAACTGATCATCGCGGGCTTCTCTCCGCCCTTTGCGGCGAGGTGGCGGCTGATGGCCGCGACGTTGTCCATGATGATATTGGTCCTGGGGAAGGCGTAGGTGTTGACGTCCTGCAGGATATAGCGCGCAGGCGCATCGGTCGTGATGAGATAGGTCGTGTTGACGTGTCCGCGCCGGATCTCCTCGCAGCTGACAGGCCTGCCGTCGACAGGAAAGCGGTAGATCTCTTCCCTCATGCTCAATAGTGTCCTTTTTTTTCGCTTATTCGCCTCAGCGCGCCAGATCGACGATCGCCTCCACCAGGCGGGCGGCGGCGTCCAGGTTTTCAGCCGAGGTGTGCTCGTAGGGGCCGTGGCAGGCGTAGCCGCCCGTGCCGAGGTTCGGGCAGGGCAGGCCGCGGAAGGAGAGCTGCGCGCCGTCGGTGCCGCCGCGGATGGGGACGCGTACCGGCTCGAGTCCCAGCGTGCGGACCGCCTGCTCGGCCAGCTCGACGATCTCCATGCGCGTGGAGAGTATTTCGGCCATGTTGCGGTACTGTTCGCGCAGGGAGAGCTTTGCGGTGCCCTCTCCGTATTTTTCGTTGATCTGTTTTTCTATGAGCCGCATCAGCTTTTCCTTTTCGGCAAGAGCGGCGGCGGCGTGGTCGCGCAGGATGTAGTGCAGCTCCGCCTTTTCCACCGTGCCGTTCATGTCGGTGAGGTGGAAAAAGCCCTCGTAGCCCTCGGTGCGCTCGGGCACTGCGCCCTGCGGCAGCATGGCGTTGATCTCCATGGCCACGAGCGAGGCGTTGACCATCTTGCCCTTTGCGCTGCCCGGATGGATGTTGAAGCCGGCGATCTTCCAGGAGGCGGCCGCGGCGTTGAAGGTCTCGTAATTGATCTCGTTGAGCTCCCCGCCGTCGACCGTGTAGGCAAAATCCGCGCCGAAGCGCTCGAGATCCAGCAGGGCCGCGCCGTGGCCGACCTCCTCGTCCGGCGTGAAGCACACGGCGATCGCGCCGTGCGGCCGGCCCTCTGCGAGGATGCGCTCGCAGGCGGTCATGATCGCGGCGATCCCGGCCTTGTCGTCCGCGCCGAGCACGGTCGTGCCGTCGGTCGTGACGAGAGTATGGCCCCTGAGATCGGAAAGATGCGGATTGACCTCCTCCGTCAGGACGCGCCCGCTCGTGCCGAGCGCGACGGGGCCGCCGTCATAGTTCTCGATCAGCTGGGGCTGCACGTTCTCACCGGAGAAGTCCGGGATCGTATCGAGGTGCGCGATGAAGCCGACGCAGGGACGGCTCTCGCAGCCCTTTGTCGCGCTCAGGAAGCCGTAAACGTAGGCGTGCTCGTCGACGAAGACGCGCTCCATCCCCAGTTCCTTCATTTCCTTTTCCAGCACGCGCGAGAGATCGAACTCCCGCTCCTCGGTGGGCGTGCGGTCGTCTCGCTCGCTGCTGGCGGTGTGGATCTTCACGTAGATCAGAAAACGTTCGAGTGCGGTCATGGTTTTATCTCCTTTCCGCGGTTGTTGGCTCAGCCCGGATTGTAGTTGTTGTAGTTCATGCCGAGATTGTCGCGCATCTCGCGGTAGCTCGCGTCGCCGCGCCAGTTGCCGCCGACTGCGTCGTTGTCCCAGGCTGTGAAGCAGATCTCCGTCCCAGGCAGGGCCTCACGCAGCGCCTGCTGCTGCTCGGCCGTGAGGCCGCTGTCCACCCACCACAGGCGCTCGAGCTGCTTCATCTCGAAGAGCTGCGTGTAGTCGTCGAGACGCAGATGGCTGATGTTCAGGTGTTTGAGATTGGGCAGATGTTGGATCGGCTCGAGGTCGTGCACGCCGGTGTAGAACATTTCGACATAATACAGCTCCGTGCAGCCGCGCAGCGGCTCGAGGCTCGTGACACGGCCCGCGCCGCAGAAGATGAAGAAGCGCAGATGCGGCATGTTCTCCACAAAGTCGATCCTGTCCATCTCCACCGCATGACCGATGTCGAGCGTGACCATATTGGTGCAGTACTTGATCGGCTCGGCGCGCTCATAGGGCAGAGCGCCCCAGGAGTTGGAATCCTTCGACATACAGAAGTTGTCCGCGTCGGTGCGGCAGGGCACGCTGTTGAGGTAGACGCGCCAGACGATGTCCGTCTGTCCGGCGTACTTGCCACGCAGCGCGGCGAGCTTTTCGTTTTCGATGGCTTTCCCCTCAGCGTCCTTGCAGTCGCAGAGGAACAGCTTTTCCAGCCGTGCCATCGCCCGGATCGCCTTGTCCAGCTCGTCGAAATCGGAGATCTGTCGGCGCGAGAGGTCCAGCTCCTTCCAGTTGGTGCTGCAGTCCTTGCCGCAGACTGTGGTCTTGCAGATCACCTCGACGCCGCCGTAGGCCTCGCGGATCGCGACAACGTCGTCGAGCGACAGCTTCCGCGTGTTGAGATTGATGATCTTCAACTCCTCAAAGTCGTCTCCGTGCTCGAGCAGCTCCTTGAGATCGAAGGCCGCGTTTTCGGGGATGTTGATGTTTTCCGTATTGCTGCGGATGCTCTGTCCCGCGATCGTCACCTTGAAGAGGAAACGCAGCTTCGGGTAGCGCCCGCGGAGCTCGCGCAGTTCGTTTTTTTCAAACTGGGCCTTCGTGGTGTCGACCATGCGCGTATCGGGCAGATAGGCCAGCTTTTCTTCCAGCTCTTCGGCCGAGGTGCCCTCCGGCACCGTCAGCTCCTTTGTGGTGTGAGGGAAGCTCTCCCCGCCGATAACGACGTTCCATTTCAGCTCGACGTTCTCTCCCAGCGTCTCGCGCAGGGCCAGGATCTCCGGATAGCAGGAGGCGCCGGTGGCGTCGACGCGCTTGAGCGCGGTGAAGTAGGCGAAATACTTCACTTCTTCCCCGGAAAAGTCTCCGACGGCGATCTCCTCCGAGCGGCTGTCAAAGCGCTGCGCTCCGACGGGGATCAGCCACTGCACGTCCAGGGCGGGCCGTGAGGCGATCAACTGCATGATTTCCTCGCTGCAGGAGGCCCGGCGGGCGTCCACATAGCGCAGCCGGGGGAAGAAGGAGAAGTTCTCCACCTCGTCCGCCGTGAAATCCTCGACGGCGATCGCCTCGGAGAGGCTGTCGTAGCGCCACGGTCCGATCGGGACGTCCCAGTATACCTCGACGTCGCCGTGGCGGCGGCTGATCTCGCGGAACTGCTTGACGCTGACCGTCTTGCCGCGCAGATCGATCGGCTCGCCCTTGGGGAAAAGCGTGCCCATGACGACGTTGTAATGCGTATAGACATAAACGAGGGCGCCGATCGCCAGCGCGATCAGGAGCAGCAGGACGATCAGCGGCGCCGCGCTTTTTTTCTTTTTCCGTTTTCTTGCGGCCATATCTTCCTCCACACAGAGAACTGTTGCTTATTTGATCATTTTATCATTGCGGCTCTTCTTTTTCAAGAGCGGCGGGCCGCCCTGGCCGGGCTGCCGCGGTCGATCTCGGAGCCGTCCACGCAGAAGTAGCTGAAGCTCGCCGTGGCCATAAGCTTCCCCTCTTCGCCGAGGAGCGAGACCTCGACGAGCACGGTGCTGCGTCCGCGGTGCAGCACCCGCGACTCGGCGACGACGGTCCCCGAGGACTGCACGCGCAGGAAGTGGATGTCGCCGCTCTGCGTGACGTAGGCGCGGCCGTCGGTACTAGCGGCGCAGCCGGCGGCGTTGTCCGCCAGCGTGAAGAGCGCGCCGCCGTGGACGAGCCCGTGCGGATTCAGGCTCTCGGGCCGGATCGCGAGGCGAAGACGCGAGCGGTCGGGCGCGACCTCCTCGATCTCCACGCCGACGAGCCGCACAAAGGGATTGTGCCGATTGACTTCCATGCTGCTTTCTTTCAGCGAACGCTCTTCCATCACAAGGCCTCCGGACAGAAAAAATCACGCTGACCAGTATAGCAGGCCGCGGCGGTAAAAGAAAGCATTATTTGTGAAAAAAGGCTTTTTTTATGCGTTTTGCTTGCGATCGCGTATCATTCGGATCCTTTTTGACCGCGCTTATTGCAATAAAGAAAGAATTCATCTTTTTTTGCAACTTTGACTACCAATTTTGTAAAAGCTATGTTATAATTTAGTATCTCGAATTATGGCATGCGATCCATGTTTGCATATAAACAAAGAATTGGGGGCTGTATTCATGAAGAAGATCCTTGTGCTCGAGGATGAGTCCAATATCCGCAGCTTCGTGCTCATCAACCTGCGCCGCAGCGGATATGAGCCGATCGAGGCCGAAACCGGTGCGGAGGCGCTGGAAAAGCTCAAGGTCAATCCCGATATCTGTCTGGCGCTGCTGGATGTGATGCTGCCGGACATCGACGGTTTCGAGGTCTGCCGACGTATCCGCGCGACCGGCTCGAAGATGGGCATCATCATGCTCACGGCCAAGAGCCAGGAGATCGACAAGGTCACCGGTCTGATGACCGGCGCGGACGACTATGTCACCAAGCCCTTCTCCCCCGCCGAGCTTACCGCCCGCGTGGACGCGCTGATCCGCCGTCTCGGCGTGGACGACGACGAGAAGACCAGCGTCGAGATCACGAGCGGCCCCTTTGTGCTCAACACGCGCAACCGCACCCTTGAGAAGAACGGCTCCCGCCTCAAGCTGACACAGATCGAATATCTGCTGATGAAACTTTTCATGGAGAACCCCGGCAAGGCCATGTCGCGCGAGGATATCCTCTCCGCCGTCTGGGGCGGCGACTTCTCGGGCGAGCTCAAGACCGTGGACGTCAACATCCGCCGCCTGCGCATCAAGATCGAGAGCGATCCCACCGAGCCGGAATACCTCACCACCGTCTGGGGCTACGGCTACAAGTGGGGCTACTGACGGTCTCCTTTTCCCGGCAGCGAACAGCTTGTCAAAAAGGCCCGGAGGGCCTTTTTGACTGTTTTTCCGCCGCCGCGAATCATTAAAGTCATTCGGAAAGCAAGCTATGAACAACAGGCTGAAAAATCAACTGATCGTATCCGGCATCGGCGCGCTGATCCTGCTGCTCACCGCCGTGTACTGCATCACGCGCGGCTATGGGCTGTACGCCGTCGGGCTCATCACGCTGGTCTGCTTCTACATCATCGGGGTGATGCTGTGGTTCTGGTCGCGCGTGTCCGACCCGATGGTCCACCTCACGGACGTCGCCCGCGACATCGCCGAGGGCAGCTACGGCATCCAGGTGGAAAAGCTCAGCGACGACGAGGTCGGCGATCTCACCGACGCGCTCAACGAAATGTCCGAAAAGGTCGCCGTCGCGGAAAAGACGCGGACCGAGTTCATCTCGCAGGTCTCGCACGAGCTGCGCACGCCGCTGACCGCCATCGAGGGCTGGGCGGAGACGATCGCCTATGACGACGCCGTGCAGGGAGATTCGCTGCGCGGCATCCAGATCATCTCCAAGGAAGCCGAAAGGCTGACCGGCATGGTCTCGGAGATGCTGGAATTCGCGCGCATCCAGGACGGCCGCTTCAATCTGCGTATCGAGAACATCGACATCGCCGCCGAGCTGGAGGACGCCATCTTCACTTACGGCGAGCTGTTCAAGCAGGCCGGCATCGAGGTGAGCTACGACCAGCCGGACAAGCCCATCCCCATGATCCCCGGCGATCCCGAGCGGCTCAAGCAGGTCTTTCTCAATCTGCTCGACAACGCCGCCAAGCACGGCGGCGAGGGCAAGCGCGTGGAGGTGTCCATCTCCGCCGAGGGGCAGGCCGTGCTGATCCGCATCCGCGACCACGGCCACGGCATCCCCGCGAGCGAGCTGCCGCACGTGAAAGAAAAGTTTTACAAGGGTAGCTCGAAAAACCGCGGCACGGGCATCGGCCTTTCGGTTTGCGACGAGATCGTCACGCGCCACGGCGGCAAGCTGATCATTGACAATGCGGAGGGCGGCGGCTGTCTCGTCACGATCTCGCTCCCGCTCCGCAGCGGAGAGATACATGAAAAGAAAAACTGAGGACTGCTCGTTCCGCACGAGCATCGGCGGTCAGGCCCTGATCGAGGGCATCCTGATGCGCGGGCCGAAAAAGCAGGCCGTCGTCTGCCGGACCCGGGACGGTCTGGTGGAAAAGACCGAAGAGCTCAAGCTGGTCCGCGACAAATATCCCATCCTGGGCTTGCCCTTCATCCGCGGCGTCGTGACGCTGTTCGACTCGCTGTTCAAGGGCATGGCGGCGCTGACCTATTCCGCTTCGCTCGTCCCGCCCGAGGAGCAGAGCGAGCCGGACAAGCTCGATCAATGGATCGAGGCACATTTTGAGGGCGAAAAGGCGCAGAAGACCATCATCGGCACGGCCGTGGCGCTGGGCGTCGCGCTCTCGCTGTTCCTGTTCATCTTCCTGCCCGCCTTTCTCGTCGGGCTCATTCCGGCGCTGAAGGAGAACTTCCTCGCCCGCAATCTTTCGGAGGGCGCGCTGCGGATCGTGATCCTGCTTGTCTACATGCGCCTCATCTGCGAGATGAACGATGTCAAGCGTCTTTTCGCCTACCACGGGGCCGAGCATAAAACGATCTTCTGCTATGAGCACGGCAAGCCCCTCACGGTCGAGAACGTCCGGCCGGAGAGCCGCTTCCACCCCCGCTGCGGCACCAGCTTTCTTCTGGTCGTGATCGTGGTGAGCATTCTGGTCAATTCGGTGGTGCGCCTTTCCAACAGCTTTGCGCGCATGGGCTGCCATCTGCTGCTGCTGCCCGTCGTGGTCGGCGTCAGCTATGAGATCAACCGCTGGTGCGGCCGACATGACAACGCTCTGTCCGCCGCGCTCTCTGCGCCCGGGAAATGGCTGCAGCGCATGACCACCAACGAGCCCGACGACGGCATGATCGAGTGCGCGATCCGCGCGATGGAGCTGGTCATCCCGGAGGAAAAGGGCAGCGACGCCTGGTAAAAGAGGGATCATCATGAAAACCTACAACGACATTTATCTGCAGGCACGGAACGCTCTGCGCGAGAACGGGATCGAGGGCTATACGCTGGAGGCCCGCCTGCTTGTGGCCACGGCCGCGGGCAAGACCACGCAGGAGCTGCTGCGCGACCTTTCGCTGTACACGACCGCCGAGATCGCCGACAAAGTCGCCTCGCTGACCGAGCGCCGCATCGCCGGCGAGCCCGTGGCTTATATCACCGGCGCCTGGGAATTCTACGGCCTGCCGATGCACATCACGACCGATGTGCTGATCCCCCGCATGGACACCGAGCTGCTCGTCGACGCCGCCAAAGAACTGCTCAACGGCCGCAAGATGGACGCGCGCATCCTCGACCTGTGCTGCGGCAGCGGCTGCATCGCCTGCGCCCTCGGGCACGAGCTGCCCGCCGCGCGCATCGTGGCCGTGGACCTGAGCGCCAAGGCGCTGGAGGTGGCGCGCAAAAATATCGCCGCCAACCGTCTGTCCTCGCGCGTGATCTGCCTGCAGGCAGACGCGACGGCCTCTCCCCCGATGAGCATGGGACAGTTCGACATGATCGTGTCGAACCCGCCTTACGTGCGCAGCGCAGACATGAAGGAGCTCGATCGCTCGGTACGCGACTATGAGCCCTCCTGGGCCCTTGACGGCGGCAAGGACGGGCTGAAGTTCTACAAGGCCATCATCAAATACTGGAAGAGCGTGCTCCGCCCGGGCGGCTATCTGCTCTTCGAGGTCGGCGAGGATCAGGCCGAGAGCGTCAGGGAGATGCTGCTCACGGGCGGCTTCCGCAGCGTGAGCTCCAAGTTCGATACGCTCGGCGTCGAGCGTGTCGTCATCGGCAAAATGTGATCAAAAAAAGGAAATAGATCGGGACGGCGCGAGCCTCCCGAGAGGAGGAAACGATTTATGGCAGAGAAAGAGAAAAAGAAGATCGCGGCCGCGCCCGAGATCAGCGACAGGAAGAAGGCTCTCGAGAGCGCGATCGCCAAGATCGAGAAGGACTACGGCAAGGGCACGATCATGCGTCTGGGCGACGACATCTCCGTCAACGTCGAGGCGCTGTCCACCGGCTCGCTCTCGCTGGACCTGGCGCTCGGCATCGGCGGCGTGCCCAAGGGACGCATCATCGAGATCTACGGACCCGAGGCCTCCGGCAAGACGACGCTGGCGCTGCATATCGTCGCCTCCGCTCAGAAGCACGGCGGCGACGCGGCCTACATCGACGTGGAGCACGCGCTTGAGCCCGCCTATGCCCGCGCCCTCGGCGTGGACATCGACAGCCTGCTGATCTCCCAGCCGGACACCGGCGAGCAGGCGCTCGACATCACCGAGTCGCTCGTCCGCTCCGGCGCGATCGACGTGATCGTCGTCGACTCGGTCGCCGCGCTGATCCCCCGCGCCGAGCTTGAAGGCGAAGTCGGCGATTCGGTCGTCGGCATGCTGGCCCGTCTGATGTCGCAGGCGATGCGGCGCCTGGCCGGCGCGATCGCCAAGAACAACTGCACCGTGATCTTCATCAACCAGCTCCGCCAGAAGATCGGCGTCATGTACGGCAACCCCGAGACGACGCCCGGCGGCC
>JAFSNA010000135.1 GCA_017447645.1 Oscillospiraceae bacterium | reverse complement strand
CTCGAGCAGGAGATCCTGCGCGAGACGGGCGAGATCTCCGACCGCCGCCGCGGACGGCTGCGGCTGGGCATCTCCTATACCTGCGGCCATGCGATCCTGCCGCGTCTGCTGCCGGACTTCCGCGCGGGGCATCCGCTGGTGGAAATCAGCCTGATGGAGGGCAACCACCAGAAGCTCAACGAGTGGCTGGCCGCCGGGGAGGTGGACGTGGTGCTGGGCTACGCTCCGATCGACGTGTCCGGCGCGGTGGTCTATCCGCTGCTGCAGGAGCGGCTTTTCCTTGCCTGCCCGCGGACGATCACAGACGAGGTCTTCGG
Organism: Oscillospiraceae bacterium; assembly: GCA_017447645.1. Classification (GTDB taxonomy): domain Bacteria; phylum Bacillota; class Clostridia; order Oscillospirales; family Oscillospiraceae; genus Limivicinus. The sequence continues at coordinate 9,739 of JAFSNA010000135.1, read as the reverse complement.
AGCGGAGGCCGAAGAAAAGCGCCGCGGCGGCTGGAGCGGCTTCGATATCCGCGCGCTGCGCGGCTGTCCCTTCATCCTGCTCAAGAGCGGCAACCGCATCCGCACGCTGTTCGATTCCTATCTTGAGAAAAAGGATTTTATGCCCGAAACTCTGCTTGAGACCGAGAACATCGAAACAGCCTTCGCCCTCGCCGAGCAGGGCATGGGCGTCACGGTCTATCCCGAGCTTTTCCTCAACACCCTCCACGCCGCGGAGAACGTGAGGATCGACCTGCTGCCCCTGCCCGCGGAGGATACGAACGGCACGCTGGCCGTGGCCTTTCTCGAAAAGGGCTATCACGCCCCCGCGGTGATGGACTTCATCTCGCTCTGCCGCCGGACGGCCGGCGACTGGGTATAGCGGATATATATAAACAGCCCGGAGGCCGCCGTCTCCGGGCTGTTTGCCTGCTCTTTTCAGGTGCAGAACATGATCTTATGCAGGAATTCCGCCGTTTTTTCCTCGCCCAGCATCTTGCGGAACTGGTTGACCGCAGGGCCGCCGTTCTGCAGCAGACCGTCGGCAAAGACGGCGTTTTGCTTTTTCTTCTCCTCCTCGCCGCAGCGCGGACAGTGCGCGAGCAGCTCGAAATAGCGCTGCGCGTAATCCCGCACGAAGGGGTCGTACGCGCCGGAAAGCCCGCACCCCTTCTTGTAGGCCGACCCCTCGAGACGCATCGCGTCGTACCAATGCTCGCCCGGGTCGTAATCGGGAAGGTCGGCGTAGCGCGTCTTGATCTCGCCGAGCGCGGCGAAGTCCGGGTGGGCAAGCGTGGTGTCGTACAGCTCCAGAAGCAGCGTGTCCTGCCCCATGGCCGCGATCGCGTCCATGCTCAGCAGCGGCCCGTCTATCCCGGTGGGCGAGAACACGGCTGTTTCCATGCGCATCAGGCCCGCCATGGCGCGCATTTCCATCAGGCACAGGCTGCCCGTGCCGGGGGCTTCATAGACCTTTACGCGAAAAGTCATGCCGCGTCCGCCGAGACGGGAAAACGCGCCGATGTCTTTCTCCCGCAGCGGGAAGCGCGCGGCGGCGGCCGTAAAAACTCTCGCGTTCATGTTTCCCTCACTTTCGGTAGCAGTTTTTGATATACTCGGCAAAGCTGGCCTCGCCGACGACGGTGTCGCCGACCATCTCCTCGGTCAGCGTCCACTTGGAGAAGCGGATGATGGCCTCCTTGCCGTTTTTCTTTTTCTTGTTGACCCAGGCCAGCACGTCGAAAAGCCACACGGGCGCGCGGCTGATCTTCGGCTCCTTGCCGGCGGCGGCGAAGAACATGCGCGCCAGCTCTTCATAGCTCCAGGTCTCTTTGCCGCCGACGTTGTAGAGCTTGCCTTTATCGTTCATGTGCTCGACGATAAAGGCGGCGAAGTCCGGCGTGTCGACGACGTTGCAGTGCACGTCCTTGTCGCCCAGCAGCGTGACCTTGCCCTTTTCGATCATCGGCATGAAGACCTTGGCGATGTCGTAGAAATACCCGCTCGGACGGAAGATGACCCAGCCGAGACCGCTGGTCTTGAGCTGCTCTTCAAATTTGGCCTTGGCGTCCAGCATCGGGACGGAGGGGTTGCCGTCAGCCTTGAGGACCGAGACGTAGGCAAACTGTTTCACGCCGGCGCGCTTGGCCTCGGCCAGCAGATTCATGTTGCCCTGATAGTCCACGTCATAGCAGCTGACCTCGGCGCTGGCCTTGGTCAGACCGACGGTGGAGATCACGATATCCGCCCCGTCGCAGAGGCCGCGCAGGCTCTCGGGGTTCTGCATGTCCGCCGCGACGGCGTCGTAACCGCCTTCGCAGTCCTTCGGGCGGCGGATCGTGCGGCCCGTCGCCACGACCTCGTGGCCCTGGCGGACCAGCTCGCGCAGAATGTCGACGCCCAGGTGTCCGAAGGCGCCCGCCAAAACGACTTTCATTTTACCGCTCCCTTTCGTTTCTTCGTAGTTCTCTTTGTTCTGCGTGCCTCTCTCCGGCCTGGGAAAGTGATAGCGCCGTTTGCCCTCGGTCTTGCCGCGGTACTCGATGGCCTCCTTCGGGCAGGCCGAGAGACAGGCCATGCAGTGGGTGCATTTATCGCCCCACACGGGCTTTCCGTCATTGAGACGGATGTTCGTATACGGGCAGACCGTCGTGCATTTGCCGCAGGCGATGCACGCGTCGGTGGCGTAAAAACCCTCCGCCTTGACGAAATATTTATAGTAAAGCTCGTTGACGGGGATCGTGCAGCCCAGGATCGCCTTGCTCGGCCGCTTCTCCGGGATCACTCCGTTCAGGGAGATGATCTCGGCGGCCTTGTCGATGACGGGGATCGCCTCCTCGACCAGGCGGCGGCATTCGTAGTCCTCCTTGACCGTGAAGAAGATGGGATAGTTCGTCGGCATCTTCACGCTGGCGCTTCCGTGGTAGACGAGGCCCTTTTCCCCGGCCAGCTGTCTGGCGAAATAACCCGAGCAGCTCATCTCGCTGGCGCAGGTGAAAACGAAGAAGATGTCGCGGCTGCCGGTAAGCGGCGTCGCCAGCAGCCAGTCGCGCACGAGACGCGGCATCTCGGCCACATACACCGGCGCCACCACGACCCAGGGCTTGTCGGAATGCAGCGGGCTGTGGTCGTTCCCGCGGAATTTCGGCAGAAGGCTGACGGCCTCGTCGCCGATCTTTTCCGCGATCCGTCTGGCCGCGAAAGCGCAGTTGCCCGTCGCAGAAAAATAAAGGATCATTGTCGTACGACCTCCTTGTCTTTATCAAATTGATTATACCATTTTCCTATCACGAGCGCAAGATGAAGGGCGCCGCCCTTGCATTTTGCCGCGCCGGGTTTTATGATAAGCAAAGAGGTGAGGGATATGAGAAGAAAAGACCGCGAGATCGCCGACGAGAGCGCGATCCGCTCCATCCTTGCGCGGGCGCGCGTGCTGCACCTCGGCATGCTCGACGGGGAGTATCCTTACGTCGTGCCGATGCACTACGGCTTTTTCCTCGAGGAGGGGAAGCTGACGCTCTACACCCACTGCGCCAAAGAGGGGCACAAGCTGGATCTTCTTCGCCGCGACGGCCGCGTCTTCGTCGAGATCGACACGGACGAGGCGCTGCTCCCCGGCGAGACCGCCTGCGCATGGGGCGCGTGCTATTCAAGCGTGATGGGCCGCGGCAGGGCCTCGATCGTCGAGGACGGGGAGGAAAAATGCCGCGCGCTGTCGCTGCTGATGCAGACGCAGACCGGCGAGGCCTATTCCTTTACGCCGCAGATGGCCGCCGCCGTGACGGTAATTCGGATCGATGCGGAGGAATTTACCGCCAAGGCACGAAAAAAGAACGGATAAAAAACAGACAGACGCCCGGGCTGTGCCCGGGCCTTTTTTGTCCGGGCGGCCGGAGGGAAGAATTCCCAAATCTTAAGAATTCAGCTAGTTGACAATTGTAGTCTGCTGCGGTATGATGCAGTTGTCTAGACTACACGTGTAATCTCTCCGAGGAGGAAAGAGCCATGTCTCAGTTTTTAGCCGACAAGATCTCCGATTCCGAACTGGAGGTCATGAAAGTGCTGTGGCGGGCGGGGGACGCTCTGCCTGTCAACGTGATCCGCGAGACCCTGCAGAAAGACCGCGGCTGGGAGCCCACCACGGTCAAGACGCTGATCGGTCGCCTTGCTGCGAAGGGCGCGATCCGGCAGGAAAAGCGGAACGTCTTTTACTATTCCCCGCTGATCAGCGAGGAGGAGTACAACGCCTGGGCAACGGACAACCTCATCCGCAAGCTGTATCACGGCAGCGCCCGCGATCTCGTCGCTGCTCTCGTCCAGTCGGAAGGACTGAGCCGGGACGATATCGAGGAACTGCGAAATATGTTCCGCGTGGAGGAATAAAGGGGCATGAAGATGCTGCTTTTCATGACGCTCGGCGGCAGCGCGCTTGCTCTTCTGCTGCTGGCTCTGCGTTATTTCATCTTCCGGAAGATGCCGAGCACGGTGTATTACTATGCCTGGCTGCTGGTGCTGCTGCGCTTCGCGCTGCCGCTCCCCGGTCTGATGCCGGCGGAGCTGCGTCAGGCCGAATCCCCGGCCGCCGCCCCGGTCTACGGCGCCGCACCCGTCGAGGAAGAAGCTGATCCGATCATTTTTCCTCTGCCCGAAAACGCCGTCACGCCCGGATACGCAGTCCCGGCCGAGCCGACGGCTGCGCGGACGGAGGCCGCGCCTGTCGTCGCCGCTCAGGACGCGCAAACGGCGCCGCGCAGCTTCAACTGGCGTTCTCCCGCCCTGTGGCTGGCCGTATGGGCGCTCGGCGCGGTATTCAGTCTCTCCATTACCGTGTGCGCCTATCTGAGCTTCACGCGGCGGCTGCGGCAGACGCTTCGGAGAGCCGACCACTTCACCCGAACGGTCTACGCCTCGCTTCCGGGCGGAAAACCCGCGCTTTGGTGCAGCCGCGCGGTCAAAACGCCTCTGATGTACGGCGTCTTTTCCGCGAAGATCGTACTGCCGGAGCGGGAGTACGACGAAGAACAGCTCGGCAACATCCTGCGCCATGAGCTTATGCATTACCGCAGGCGCGACCCCATGTACAAGTGGCTGGCGGCCTTCATTCTCAGCGCGCACTGGTTCAATCCGCTGAGCTGGCTCATCCGCCGCGAGATCGGCCGCGCCTGCGAGCTGAGCTGCGACGAGATGCTGCTGCGCGGCATGTCACGCTTCGAAAAGCAGTCTTACGGAAACACGCTTCTGAATACGGCGGCCGCCGGTGCGCTCCCGGCCGGCGTCGTCGCCACGACCTTCTCGACCGAGAAGAAAAACCTGAAAGAAAGATTGGAGCAGATCATGACCTATAAGAAAAGCGCGGCGCGCGTGATCGCCGCCGTGCTGACGCTCGCGCTGCTCGCCGGCTGCGGTCTGGCGGCAGGCCCCGCGGCAGAAAGGACGAAGGGGGCCTCCCTTCCCGAGGGCGCCGACGCCGTAAGCGTGAGCAGCGTCGACGAATTTCTCGCGGCTATCGCGCCGAACACACTCATTCTTCTGGAAGAGGGCGTCTATGATCTCTCCGCCGCCTCGACATACGGCGCGCAGGAGGATCCCAGCCCCTATTACTCGTGGACGCAGGTGGATAACGCAAAGGATCATCCCGGCTATGAGCTGGTGATCCACAACGCCGACAATCTCAGTATCTTCGGCGCGGGCACGGACAAGACGACGATCTCTGCCGAGCCGAGATACGCCAATGTCCTGCATTTTTACCGCTGCGACGGTCTTACCCTCTCAGAGCTTACCGCGGGCCACACAACAGAGCCCGGCTTCTGCTCCGGCGGCGTGATCAAGCTTGTCGACTGCAGTGAGATCTCCGTGCTGTACTGCGGACTTTACGGCTGCGGCACGACAGGCGTGTCCGCCGCCGACTGCAGCGATTTGAGCGTGGCGGACTGCCATGTCTACGAGTGCAGCAACTTTGCCGTCAACGTCACGCGCTGCCGCAACGTGCGCGTGTCGGGAAACGAGGTCTATCGTCACGGCGTGCGGGAGGGACAGGGCTCCGCGGTCGCGCTCTTTTCCGCGGCCAACACCGACGGCTTTGTCGTTTGCGGCAACAGCGTGTACGGAAACGCCGCGCAGTATCTGCTGAACTGCGTCTTTACGCAGAACGCCTTTTTCCTGACGAACGAGGTGCACGACAACCGCTTTGAATCCGCCGTGTTTTCCTTCGATCGGTATCCCGGCGTGGTGGACGGCTGCGCCTTCCGCGACAACAGCGGCGGTGACGGCGGGAAAAAACCGCTCTGGATACAGAGCCGTGAGTTTGACGTCGTTGATCGAAACGGCGACTCGCTTTCCGCCGCCGCGCTTGAGGCGATGACGCTCGAAGAGATCGATCCCAACAGCGTTTTCCCGCCCGTCCGGGCGGAGCAGGCCGCTGCGGTCCCCTCCGGCGAGGAGATCCCGGTCTCGACCGTGGACGAGTTCCTCAAGGCAATCGGCCCGGAGCGCACGATCGTGCTTAAGGCCGAGCTCTTTGACCTCTCGGAGGCTGCCAACTACGGCTCGAAGGGCGGGGAGTACTACTACTGGAGAGAGAACTTCGACGGGCCCGCGCTGGTCGTCAAGGGCGTGAAGGGCCTGACGATCAGGACCGAGGCGGATTCTCCCCGCGAAACGACGATTTCCGCCGTGCCGCGCTACGCCGACGTGCTGAGCTTCGTCGACTGTGAGGACATCACGCTCTCCGGCTTCACCGCGGGCCACACGAAGGAGCCCGGCTCCTGCTCCGGCGGCGTGCTGCTGTTTGAGAACTGCGGCGGCGTGCTGATCGAGCGCTGCCGTCTCTTCGGCTGCGGCATCCTCGGCCTGCAGACGCGGAACTGTCAGGACCTGCGGATCGAATCGACCAGGATCTACGAGTGCTCGCAGGGAGCGGGCAGCTTCAGCGGCACAGATGGGATCGCCTTCTCCGGCTGCGTCGTGACGGACGTGCCCTCCCCCGCGCTCTATTTCAGCGACTGCCGCGATGTGAGCTGGAACGGCGAGGCGCTCATCGGTATGCAGTTCGATATCGACGAAAACCAGACGCCCGTCGATCCGGCGTCCGGCCTCGCGGCAGAGTCTGCTCTGGCAGCGTGGAAGGCAGAGGTGGATCTGGCAACTCCCGCGTCGATCGCAGAGCTGGAAAACCCGAACTTTTACGACCCTGCCCATTCGTATGATCCGGGCAGCCCGGTGATGCTCTTCGCCGAAGAGATCCGGCGCCTGATCGCGGACGGCGACTGGGAGGCTCTGTCAAAAAAGATGTACTACCCGCTGGCCGTCTATTCCGGCGAGAACAGCTTCCATCTCTGGACAGAGACCGAGTTTGTCAACTCCATGCAGGACGAGGGCTTTTATACAGAGAACGGGATCGAAGATTTCCGTCGGCGCGTCGCCGCCGCGTCGCTCGACGAGTTCGGCGAGTGTATCTACGGGGACACCTTCTGCGATCATCTGATCGCCCTCTTTCCCGTCGGAGATCCTGCGGACCCGGAGAATCTCCGCGTGGCCTGCCTGTCTTTTCAAGCGCCGCTCTGGCCCGGCAATCCGGCCCGCGCCGAGGCCGTGCCGCCGACCGCCGAGCCGTAACACGCACACAAAATGCACCCGGAAGAGTGTCCTTCCGGGTGCATTTTTTATTTTTTACCAGTCGTCGTCCCAGTCGGTCCAGCCGCTGTCCCAGTCGTTGTCCCAGTCCCAGTCGTCGTTGCTGTCCCAGTCGTCATCGTCGTCCCAATCCCAGTCCCAGCTCCAGGAGCTTCCGCTGTCGCCGCCGCTGTCCCAGTCGTTTGAGTAGCTCGACGAGCCGACGTCGCTGTCGTAATAGCTGCTGTCGGAAAAGCTCTCCACACCGTAGCCGTCGTCGTAGGAGTAGGAGGTATAGTAGTCGCCGTAGTTGCCCGTCAGCTCGTCGTCGACCGTGTAGATCGGATACCAGGCGTCGATGTCGTTGTTGTAGAGATACCAGTCGTCGTTCTGGTTGTAATAATACTGGTCGTTGTAATGATAGTATCCCGTGGAGGGATGGGCCGGCGCGTTCTGGTGGATGGCGGCGGCGGTGCGGCCGATCGTGATCGCCGCGGCCGCGGCGATCAGGCAGATCAGCAGCTTGTTCGCCTTCCGCCTGCCGGCGCGGCGGGCGCTTTTCGTGCCGTCCGCGAAGTTGTAAGGGTTGTTGTCGTGCGCCGTGCTCGCCGCATAGCCGGGCTTCCTGGCCGAGGCGACGCGCGCGCGCTGCCCCGTGGCCTCGTCCTTGAGCTTCTGGAAGATCTCGTTGACGGCATAGGCCTCGTCGGGGCCGCGGTATCGCACGGCGCGGCTGCCGTCGGCCTTGTTCTTATAGACCACGAAGTCTCCGTTTTTGTCCTGGTAGATGCCGAAGGCCTTCGCGCCGGGGTAGTCCAGCCCGATGAAAAAACGCATCTTCGACAGCGGCAGCTCGTGCCGTTCGCAGAAAGCAAGCAGCTCGTCGATGGTCTTCGGGGTCTGCACGCGCCGCACGGGGCGTTTCGCCTCCGTCTCCTGTGCGCTCTGGCCCTGGACGGCCTGCGCCGCCGCGCTCTGGGCCGTCTGAGGCGCCGCCTCGTTGCGGGGGATGAGCGCCCCGCAGAAGGAGCAGAAGTCCTCTCCCGGGCTGACGGGCGCGCCGCAGGCCGGGCAAGTCTTTTTTGCCATATCGATGATCCTCCTATGCAATACATGGACCCACGCTGGCCAAAATCAGCGTGGCCGTCAGTTCACTGATGCTCTCGACGCTCAGATCGCGCCGTTCGTTGACCCACTCCTGGATCAGCCCGATGAGGCCGTTGATGAGAAAGGCGTTGTACATCCCGCGGCGCTTTTCGTCCGCGCCGGGGGCAAGGATCCGCCAGAAAAACCGGCATTGCTCGTCGATCCTGCGCTTGACCAACTCGACAAATTTCATATCTCCGTGCGGGGAGAGCATGATCCGGCAGAAATCGCGGTTGGCCTCAATAAACGAAAAGATCTCCAGCAAATAGGGCGAGCCCTCCCTGTCAAAGGCCGGCGGACCCTCGCCGTCGAGCGCGGGAGTGTTTTCGCCGAGCGTACGGTCAAACTGCTCGAAAAATTCCTGCTCCATATCGCGCAGCAGGTCATAGATGTCCTGATAGTGAAAGTAGAAGGTGCCGCGGTTGACATCCACCTGTTCGCTGAGCTCCTTGACGGAGATCTCGTTGATCGGCTTTTCCTCCAGCAGACGCAGCAGCCCTTCACGCAGACGGCGTTTGGTGTTTCGCACGCTGCGGTTGTCCGTCCCGGATTTGTTCACGTTTTTCCCTTCTCTCATTCAACAGATTTTTCCAATTTGTTGATTGTTCGTCACTTTCGCGCAGATTAACGATTGACAGTCCCGCGCGGCTTACTATAATTGGACTATAAACGAAATTTCAACACTTGTCAAGGAAGTGTCCTGCTCCGTGGAAACGAACGTCAAAAAAGATGCCATGCATATGATAGCCGCTGCCATCGTCAGATGGCGGGGGCTTTTCATGCTGCTGTTTCTGGTTGCGGCGGTGTACTGCGGCCTTTCGCTCTCCCGCGTGAAGGTCAATTCCGACCTGACCTTCTTCCTCGCCGCAGACACCGAAACGCGCCGCGGCATCACGATCATGGAGGAGGATTTCGTCACATGCGCCTCCGAGGACGTGATGGTCGCGAACCTCACCTTTGAGCGGGCGGAGGCGCTGGCCGAGGAGATCCGCGGCTATGAGCATGTGTTTTCCGTGAGCTTTGATTCCACCGAGGCGCACTACACCAGCTCCGCGGCGCTCTTTACGATCGCCTTCGACGCGCCGGACGAGGACCCGGGCGTCGCCGCGGCGCGTGAGAAGATCCGGGCTCTGCTCGCCCCCTACGACAGTTATACCTATTCGATGGACCTCAAGCACTATTCCCAGCAGCTCGCGGGCGAAATGGTGAGCGTCATCGCGATCGCCGCGGCGGTCATCGCGGTGATCCTGCTCTTCACCTCCCGCAGCTATTTCGAGGTCGTGATCTTCTTCATCGTTTTCGTTTTCGCGGCGCTGCTGAACATGGGCACGAACTTCTGGCTCGGCGAGATCTCGATGATCACGCACACCATCGCCGTGATCATGCAGCTCGCGCTCGCGATCGACTACGCGATCATCTTCTCGCACCGCTATCAGGACGAGTGCGCGCACTTTTCCTCGGCGCG
>JAFSNA010000134.1 GCA_017447645.1 Oscillospiraceae bacterium | reverse complement strand
CTCGGCGCCAAGATCCTGTGCGACCACTTCACGCTTTTCACCGACCTGTCCGACACCGCGGGCATGAACTCCATCGTTGTCGACCACGTCGAGACCGAGCCCGATACCATGCTCAAGATGTCCATCGAAGAGCTGGATCTCTCCGTGAGAAGCTTCAACTGCCTCAAACGCGCAAACATCAATACTGTCGAGGATCTGATCAGCAAGACTCAGGACGAGATGATCAAGGTCCGCAACCTCGGCCGCAAGTCCCTCGAAGAGGTCGAGCACAAGCTCACCATGATGGGGCTCTCGCTGGCCAGCGAGGACAACCAGTAAGGCTCAAGCAGCCTTAAGAAGGAGGAAATGCTATTATGCCCGGAACCAGAAAGCTCGGCAAGCCGACCGATCAGCGCATGGCGATGCTCCGTCAGCAGGTCACCGATTTTCTCGATAAAGGCCGTATGGAGACCACCGTCACCCGTGCCAAGGAGATCGCTCCTCTCGCCGAGAAGATGATCACCCTCGGCAAGGCGGCGGACCTCGCGTCCTACCGCCAGATGATCAGCTTCATCACCCGCGAGGACGTGGCGAAGAAGGTCAAGGACGAGATCGCCGGCAAGTACGCCGAGCGCAGCGGCGGCTACACCCGCATCACCCGCATCGGCGCCCGCCGCGGCGACGCCGCCGAGATGGCCGTCATCGAGCTGGTCTGAAACGGATCCCCTCGGATACCGGCAGCAGACTGCATGTAAAAGAATTAAAAGCCCGAAGGATTTCTCCTTCAGGCTTTTATTCGTTTGTGAAACATTTGCCCAATTGTCACCGGGGGCGGAGATTGACATTCGCGGCGGCATTGATTAAACTGAAATCGTAAAAAGCACCCTCCCCGCGCATGAATAAACAAAACAGGTGGAAATGCTATGAAAGTCGTATTGGAACACCTCACGAAACGATTCCCCGGCCGCAACAAAAAGGATAAGAACGACGTCGTCGCGGTCAACGACATGTCCTTCGAGATCCCCGACGGCAAGCTCGTCGGCCTGCTCGGGCCCTCCGGCTGCGGCAAAAGCACCGTTCTCAATCTGATCTGCGGCCTTGAAACGCCGACGGAAGGCAGGATCCTCTTCGGGGACGACGACGTGACCGCTCTCCCGCCCGAGCGGCGCGGCGTCGGTCTCGTTTTCCAGAATTATGCGCTCTATCCGCACCTGACCGTCCGGCAGAACATCCTCTTCCCGCTGCAGAACCTGCGCGGCGATGCGAAGCTCTCCAAGGAGGTCATGGAGGAAAAGATGCTCGAGGCGGCGAGACTGGTGCAGATCGAGCAGCTGCTCGATCGCAAGCCCGGCGAGATGTCCGGTGGCCAGCAGCAGCGCGTCGCGATCGCCCGCGCGCTCGTGAAGGTGCCGCGCGTGCTCCTGCTGGACGAGCCGCTGTCGAACCTTGACGCGCGCCTGCGGCTCCAGACCCGCGAGGAGATCCGCCGCATCCAGCGCGAGACCGGCGTCACCACCGTTTTTGTCACCCACGATCAGGAGGAGGCCATGAGCATCTCCGACGTGATCGTGGTCATGAAGGACGGCGTGCTGCAGCAGACCGGCAAGCCCCAGGAGGTATACAACGATCCGGACAACCTCTTCGTGGCGAAGTTCCTCGGCACGCCGCCGATCAACGTCTTCGACGGCTCGGTAAAGAACGGCACGCTCTTCGTCGGCGAGGACGCCGTTATGAAGGTGGAGGGCGTCGCGGACGGCCCTTACACCGTCGGCATCCGGCCCGAGGCCTTCCGTGTGCGTGAAGACGGCCCGCTGCGCTGCGCGCTCGAGACCGTCGAGGTCATGGGCCGCGACACCACGATCGTCTCGACCCATCGGGCCATGCAGGGCGTGTCGATCCGCTCGGTCATCGGCGCCGAATACGCCGAGGGCGTGGGCGGCGACGAGGTCCGCTTCTATCTCAAGACAGCGAAGGTCCACCTCTTCGATCCCGAGAGCGGCGAGCGTGTGCGCTTCACCGCCGCCGAGGCGCTTTGAGAGGGGAAAGGCGATGAAGAACAGAAGCTTCAAGGCCTGGCTCTACCTGCTGCCGGCCATCCTCTTCCTCGGAGCCTTCATGGTCTACCCGCTCGTGGACGTGTTCGTCTATTCCTTCGAGGAGGGCTACAACTCCGCATCGCAGAGCTTTTTCGGCACGGGCCTTTACAACTACTCCTATGTGCTGCGCGACAGCTATTTCCTGCAGGCGCTGAAGAACACCTTCCTGCTGGTCGTCATCACGGTGCCGCTCTCCACGGGCCTGGCGCTGCTGATCTCGCTCGCGCTCAACTCGATCAAAAAGCTGCGCGAGCTGTTCCAGACCATCTATTTCCTGCCTTACGTCACGAACACCCTTGCCGTCGGTCTGGTGTTCATGATCCTGTTCAAAAAGACCGCCTACACCGAGGGCCTGGTCAACCTGGTCATCAACTTCTTCGGCGGAAGCTCGATCGACTTCATCGACGGCCCCTACTGGGCGAAGATGTTCGTGCTGTGCTTCTACACGATCTGGGTCGTGCTGCCCTTCAAGATCCTGATCCTCACGAGCGCCCTGGCGAGCGTGCGGCAGGACTTCTACAACGCCGCGCGTCTGGACGCGACGCCGAAGTGGCGTGTGTTCACGCGCATCACGCTGCCGATGATCTCCCCGCAGCTGTTCTACCTCATCATCACGGGCTTTATCGGCGCCTTCAAGGCATACAGCGACGCGGTCGCCATCTTCGGGACCGACCTCAACGCCGCCGGCATGAACACGATCGTGGGCTACGTCTACGACATGCTCTACGGCAACAGCGGCGGCTGGCCGTCCTATGCCTCGGCCGCGGCGATCATCCTCTTCGCGATCGTGCTGACGATCACCTGCATCAACCTGCTCGTCAGCCGCAAGCACGTCTACTACGTCTGAGAGGAGGGGCATGATGGACAACGAACGCATCGAAGCCGCGGCGGCGCGCCGCGCGCGCGTCGGCAAGGCGCTGACCTATCTCTTCCTCGCGATCTGGGCGCTGGTCGTGCTCTTCCCGTTCTACTGGATGGTGCTCAGCTCGATCAAAAGCTACGGCGCCTACAATTCCGAATACATCCCGCAGTTCTTCACGCTCTCCCCGACGCTGCGCAACTATGTGGACGCCTTCACCACGGTGTCGCTGGGACGCTACTTCCTCAACACGGCGATCTTTACGGTCCTGACCACGGCGCTGATGCTGATCGTGACGGTGCTGGCGGCCTTCGCCTTTTCCCGGCTCGAATTCCGCGGCAAGGATCTCGTGTTCACGCTCTTCCTCGCGCTGATGATGATCCCGGGCGAGCTCGTGGTCATCACGAATTTCCAGACCATCACGAACGCCGGCCTGCGCAACAGCTTTCCGGGCCTGATCCTGCCCTCCGTGACCTCGGTGTTCTACATCTATCTGCTGAAGGAAAACTTCGAGCAGATCCCCGACGAGCTCTACCGCGCCGCGAAGGTGGACGGCAGCACGGACTTCCGCTATCTCACGCGCGTCATGATCCCGATCTGCCGCCCGACGATCATCACCGTCACGATCCTCAAGGTCATCGAGTGCTGGAACTCCTACGTCTGGCCGCGCCTGATCACCGACGACGCGCGTTTCTTCCTCGTCTCCAACGGCATCCAGGAGATCCGCGAAAACGGCTTCGGCCGCGAGAACATCCCCGCCATGATGGCGGCGGTGGTCGTGATCTCCGTGCCGCTGATCGTGCTGTTCCTGATCTTCCGCAGGAAGATCATGGCCGGCGTCTCGAGAGGAGGCACGAAGGGATGAGAAATGCGAAACGTCTGCTGGCGGCGCTGTTGTGCGCGCTGCTTCTGCTGCCGCTCACGGCCTGTCACGGCTCGCGCGGGAACGACCCCTTCGTCATGCCGGAGAGCTTCGACAGCTCCCGCGACTATGAGATCAGCTTCTGGGCGAAGAACGACACCAACAAGACCCAGACCGAGATCTATCAGAAGGCGATCGCCGATTTTGAAGCGCTCTATCCAAACATCCGCGTCACGGTGCGCTTCTACACCGATTACGGCAAGATCTACAACGACGTCATCACCAACATCCCCACCGGCACCACGCCCAACGTCTGCATCACCTATCCCGACCATATCGCCACCTATCTCACCGCACCGAACTGCGTCGTGCCGCTCGACGAGGCGATCGACGATCCGCGGTACGGCCTGGGAGGAGAAGAGCTGCGCTTCGATTCGCCGACGCGCGCCGAACTCGTCCCGCAGTTCCTCTCGGAGTGCGCGATCTCCGGCACGACCTACGCCCTGCCCTTCATGCGCTCGACCGAGGCCTGCTACATCAACAAGACGATGCTCGAGGCTCTCGGCTACGAGCTGCCCGAGGTCCTGACCTGGGACTTCGTCTGGGAGGTCTCCGAGGCGGCGATGAAAAAGGACGCGGACGGCCTTTTCCTCGCGAACGGACAGAAGGTGCTCATCCCCTTCATCTACAAATCCACGGACAACATGATGATCCAGATGCTGCGCCAGCAGGACGCGCCCTACTCGAACGACGAGGGCGACATCCTGATCTTCAACGACGCCACGCGCGAGATCCTGCGCACGGTGGCCGTGCACGCGAAGTCAAGAGCGTTCTCGACCTTCAAGATCTCCAGCTATCCGGGCAACTTCCTCAACGCCGGGCAGTGTCTCTTCGCGATCGACTCCACCGCCGGCGCGACCTGGATGGGCAGCGAGGCGCCGAATCTGGACATCAGCGCGGACAAGGTCGTCCCCTTCGAGACGGCCGTGCGCGCGGTCCCACAGTTCGACCCGGACCATCCGCAGATGATCTCCCAGGGCCCCTCGGTCTGCATCTTCAACAAGAGCGACCCCCAGGAGGTGCTGGCCGCCTGGCTCTTCACGCAGTATCTGCTGACCAACGAGGTGCAGATCGCCTATGCCGGGACGGAGGGCTATCTGCCCGTCACGACCAAGGCGCACGAGAGCGCGGAGTATCAGGACTATCTCGCCCGCGCGGGCGAGGATAAGGCGCACTACGCCGTGAAGATCGAGGCCTCAAAGCTGCTGCTGGAGAATACGCGGAACACCTTCACCACGCCGGTGTTCAACGGCTCGACCTCGCTGCGCAACGCGGCGGGCCAGCTCATCGAGGAGACCGCCAAGACCGTCCGGCGCGGCGAGACGGCCGACGACGCCTATTTCACCAGACTCTTTGACAGCGTCAACTCGCTCTACCGGCTCGACCAGCGAAGCATCGTTTCCTCCGAGCGCGGCGAGCTCGGCCCCCTGCCGGGGACGGCGCGCGCGCTGCTCGCCACGCTGTGCGTCGTGTGGCTCGGCATCGGCGTCTACGTCGGACGCGACCTGTTAAAAGAAAAACGAAAAAAGCGCTGATTTCAGCGCGCCCGCGCCCTCCCGCTTCCTTGACTTTTTCGGGGGCGATGCTATAATTGAACTGTAAGCAATGCCCGCAAGGGCAGCGACAATATGATTAAAAGAGGAGAATGACATGAAAAAGCTTCTTGCACTGCTTCTCGCCGTTGTTCTGGTGTTCAGCCTCGCCGCCTGCGGCAAGCCCGCCCAGAAGGACATTTTCGCCAAAGGCGAGGGCGTCCTGACCCACGAGCAGTATATTGCCGCCGAGGAAGGCAGCCGCGTCACGGTCGAAGCCTTCGTTCAGGGCACGCAGTCCTGGTGGGACGGCAAGATCACCGTCTACGCGCAGGACAAGGAAGGCGGCTATTTCTTCTATGACATGGCCTGCTCCGAGGCCGACGCCGCCAAGCTCGTCCCCGGCACGAAGATCAAGGTCACCGGCGACAAGGGCGTCTGGGCCGGCCAGGTCGAGGTCATGGACGGCAGCTTCGAGTTTGAGGAAGGCACCTGGGTCGCCGAGCCGCTCGACATCAGCAAGACCTTCGACAACGCCAGCCTCGAGAGCCATATGAACGAGCGCATCTCCGTCTCCGGCGCCAAGATCGCCGACAAGGGCGAGGGCGCCGCCTTCTTCTACAACT
>JAFSNA010000133.1 GCA_017447645.1 Oscillospiraceae bacterium | reverse complement strand
TACCGGGGAGAGTAGCATAAAAAAACAGGTCCGGAAGCGATTCGCTTCCGGACCTGTTTTCAACTATCGCCCGGCTGTTTCCCGTTCCTGCGTGTCCGCGTCTCCCGCCCTCGGCGGCGAGACACGGAAAGCTCGTCACATGAAGCGGTCGTTGGGGCGGAGGATGTCGTCCATCATGCCCTGGAGACGGCGGCGGAGATCGGCGCGCAGGTTTTCCGCGTCTGCGAGCAGCAGCTGCCGACCGGTCATGATCTGCGTGCGCGCCGCGGCGACGCGGCGGCGCAGATCCTCCAGCTTCATCGCGGCGACGACCGTGTCCTCGGCCTGCATGGCGCGCATGCGCTCGACCTCCTCGTCGATGCCGGTGCGGATGCCCGCGTAGCTCAGCACGGCGCTCTCGCGCAGCAGGCGCTGATACTCGCGCGCGAGATTGTAGCGGTCGATGACCTCGCCGAGAGCGTGGTAGATCTCCTTCTCGTCGCGCGCGCGGCCGTCGTACTCGCCGGAGCGGTACTTCTCCATGACGACGCCGTAGCGCGCCCATGCGTTCGCGACCGCGTCCTCCCAGGAAATATAGAGCTCGCGCTGCGCGCCCTCGCCGATGGCTTTCATGGCTTCCCGCCTGCCGAGCAGCCGTTCGAGCGCCGCCGCCATCGAATCGGCGTTTTCCTCGATGAGCACGCCGCTCACGCCGTCCTCCACGTCCTCCGCGGCGCAGCTGCCGCGCACGAGCATGCTGCCCAGACCGCAGGCCGCGGCCTCGCGCACGACGAGACCGTTGGTGTCGAAGGTCGAGGGAAAGAGGAACAGATCGGCGCGGCAATACCAGGCGCGGATCAGCGCGCGGTCGCGGATCGGCGGCGTGAAGAACACCTTGCCGTCCAGGCCCAGCGAAGAGCAGTAGGCCGTGATCTCGTCCTTGTCGTTGCCGCCGCCGACAAAGACCATACGGAAATCATCGCCTTTTCCGTCCAGCAGCTTCAGCGCGTCGAGGATGATGCGTATGCCCTTGTACCACATCATGCGCCCGACGAAGAGGAACACGGGCAGATCCCCGGGCAGGTCGTAATCCCGCACGGCCTCTTCCACGGCGGCGTCGTCCGCGCGGCCCCGCGGAAAGTCCACGCCGTTGGGCATGACGAGGTAATCCCCCTCAAAGCCGAGCTTGCGCAGGTTCTCGCCCGCGCCGCGGCTGACGGTCCACACCTCGTCGCAGGCGGAAATGTTCTGCACGAGGATGCGCGCGGCCTCCTCCCGGATCAGATGGCTGCGGATCGCGTTGGCGATGTCGATATCGAACTTGGTGTGATAGGTGAAGACGATGGGCTTGTCGATGCGGCTGCGCAGCGTCCGCGCGAGCATCGTCGACGTGATGGGGCAGTGGCTGTGGATGAGGTCGAAGCCCTCGCCCTCGAGGCGGCCGAGCACGTCGGCGTCAAAGGGCATGCCCGCACGGTAGCCGACGGCCTTCGTGATGTCGATGCTCGGATAACGCACGACCTCGAAGGGGAAGACCGTGTCGTCGGCGTCGGGGTAGAAGGGCGTGACCACGACGGCTTCGCCGTGGTTCTTCCGGATATAGGTGCCGTAGTTCACCACGGCGTTCGCCACGCCGTCGATGGCGGGCGGGAAGGAATCGTTGATAAGACAGATCTTCTGCTTGTCCATGTCGATCTTTTTACTCCTGTGTTTTTCCGAAGAAGTCGTTGCGGAAGCGCACGGCCGTGGGGGAGGCCGCAACGCCGCCGCGGCCGGTCTCCTTGAGCAGAGGCGACATCAGGTCGCCGACGGCGCGCATCGCGTCGATCACCTCGTCGGCGGGGATGCGGCTGCGTATTCCCGCGAGCGCGAGCTCGGCCGCGCAAAGGGCGTTCATCGCGCCGGCGGCGTTGCGCTTGACGCAGGGCACTTCCACCAGGCCCGCCACGGGGTCGCAGGCGAGACCCATCATGTTTTTCAGCGCGATCGCCGCGGCGGAGGACATCTGCTGGACGTTGCCGCCGTGCAGATACACCAGCGCGGCAGCGGCCATCGCGGAGGCCGTGCCGATCTCTGCCTGGCAGCCCGCCTCAGCCCCGGACATCGAGGCGCGCGAGGCGATCACCATGCCGAAGCCCGCGGCGACATACAGCGCCGCGACAAGCTCCTCCCGGGGCGTGCCGTGCGCCTCGGCGTAGGGCAGCAGCACCGCGGGCATCACGCCGCAGGCGCCGGCCGTGGGCGCGGCGACGATGCGGTGCATGCAGGCGTTGCACTCGCCCATGCGGATCGCGCCCGTGAGCACACGGCCGACGAACTCGCCGCAGATCGTCCTCCCGCTTTCCGCATACTGGCGCATGCGCTCGGCGTCGCCGCCGATGAGGCGGCTGTGGGACAGCTGCCCGGGGTCGTAGTTTTCATCGGCCGCGATCATCGCGTCGAGCGCGGCGTTCATTTTTTCCAGCGACTGCTCGGGGGAGACGCCGCTCTCCTCCGCGGAGGCGTTCAGGATCTGCCTCCAGAGGGGGAGGGAGCTCTCCATCTCCATCTCTTCGAGCTGACGCACCGAATAGAAAATAGCCATTTTCCCGCCTCCTCAGTCCTGGTTGATATAGACCGCGCGCAGGATCCCCGGCAGCGCGCGGATCCGCGCGAGCAGCGCGTCGGTCAGCGGCGTGTCGCACTCGATGACCATGACGGCCGTGCCGCCGCGGGAATTGCGGTTGACGTTGAAGGTCGCGATGTTGATCTTTTCCTCCGACAGCACGCGCGAGACCTCCGCCACCGTGCCGGGCTTGTCCTCGTTGCGGATGATCAGCGTCGGCTGCTCGGCCGAGAAGCGCAGCGCCATGTCGCCGATGCGGCGGATCTCGATGCGTCCGCCGCCGAGCGAGGCGGCCTCGATGTCGGCCTCCGCGCCATGCGCGCCCTTGAGGACGAGCCGCGCCGTGTTGGGGTGGGACATCGGGATCTCCCCGAAGGCAAAGGAAAAGACCAGACCCTTTTCCTGCGCGTACCGGAAGCTGTCCGGCACGCGCTCGTCGTCCGGCGTCATGCCCAGCAGCCCCGCGACGATGGCCTTGTCCGTGCCGTGGCCGCGGCCCGTGGCGGCGAAGGAGCCGGAGAGCGTGATATCCGCCTCGGCGATCTCCTCGCCGAGGATGCGGCGGCAGGCAAGGCCGATGCGCACCGCGCCCGCCGTGTGCGAGCTCGACGGCCCGACCATGATCGGCCCGATCAGATCGAAAATGTCCATAAAAAACCTCCTGTGCGGGAAGTATTTTCCAATACTTCATTATACCCGAGCAGGAGGG
The DNA here is from genome assembly GCA_017447645.1 of Oscillospiraceae bacterium. GTDB lineage: Bacteria > Bacillota > Clostridia > Oscillospirales > Oscillospiraceae > Limivicinus. The sequence continues at coordinate 1,807 of JAFSNA010000133.1, read as the reverse complement.
ATTTGACAATACGGTGTCTGGGATCCGGCACAAATGAATTGCCGCACGGCACAGGGGACGGCCCCCTGTGTTCCGACAAAGCGTCCCGATCGATCGCGGGGCGCGGCCATCGCTCCCCGCGCCGCGGTTTTGCCCTGTCATTCTGAGGAGCGGCAGCGACGAAGAATCTTTTGAAAGATCCTTCGCTGCGCTCAGGATGACAGGGAAGAGAGGGCGACAGCCCGCCGCCGCTTGCGCGCGGGCGGCGGCCCGCAATACTGACTACACCTGCATCTGCCGCTGCAGCTCGCGCCGCAGGCGCTCGATGATCTTTTTCTCGAGGCGGCTGATGTAGCTCTGCGAGATGCCCAGCGCCTCGGCCACCTCCTTCTGTGTGTACTCGCGCCCGTCGGGCAGGCCGAAGCGCAGCGAGATGATCTCCCGCTCGCGCTCGTCCAGCGCGGAGACGGCCTCGCGCAGCATGCGCTTCTCCGCGTCGTCCTCGAGCGGGCGCGAGACCTCGTCGCCGTCCGTGCCGAGGATGTCCGAGAGCAGCAGCTCGTTGCCGTCCCAGTCGGTGTTGAGCGGCTCGTCAAAGCTCAGCTCGCCGCGCCGCGAGGCCGTTTTGCGCAGCACCATCAGGATCTCGTTTTCGATGCAGCGCGAGGCGTAGGTCGCCAGCTTGATGTTCTTCGAGGCGTTGAAGGTGTTCACGGCCTTGATCAGGCCGATCGTGCCGATCGAGATCAGATCCTCTATGTTCACGCCGGTGTTTTCAAAGTGCTTGGAAATGTAGACGACGAGGCGCAGGTTGTGCTCGATGAGCAGCGAGCGCGCCGCCTCATCTCCCTGCTCGAGCGCGGCGAGAGCGGCGGCCTCTTCCTCCTTCGACAGCGGAGGGGGCAGCACGTCGCTCCCGCCGATGTAAAAAACCGACGGCGGCTCGATGCCGAGGATCGAGAGGATGCTCTCGCGCAGAAAGGCGATTTGCGGTTTACATAACATAAATACCTCCGAGAAGAAACGAATGATGTTTCCGAATCCGACGCCTCAGGCAAGCGGGAGACGGTGTCGCCGAGAACGAATTGCGAGAAAATATGTGTTCCGGCGCAGGCATTTTTTCGCAGACATACTTTGCGTATTTCAAGAAAAAATGACAAGATCGGGGCGCATATTGTCCGCAAGGCACCGAGGGCGATACCGTCCCCCGCTTGCCTAAAGCAGGGCTTCGTGGCCTTCGCCGGAGGCAGAGGGCGAGAGCGCCACGATCAGATCGCGCCGCTCCTCGCCGCCGACCGTGAGCGATTCCGGACGGAAGGCGACGAGCAGGCCGCGCGAGTTGAGAGCGGAGAAGGGGACGAGCCGGAGCCTGCCGCGCAGCGCGTCGAGCTCGCCCGCGGCCGCGAGGATCTCGCTCGGGTCGCGCAGGGAAAAAAGCGCGGCGTATTCCCCGAAAACGCCGCGCAGCGCCGCGGGGGAGACGAGCATCACTTTCTCGTCCGTGACGGGATCGCGCAGGGAGTTGCCCGTGTCCACGAGCGCGCGGAAGGCGGCGCTCCGGCCCAGAAAGCGCAGCTCGACGGGCAGGATCTCGCGCTCGCGGTTCCCGGCCGCGCCGCGCAGCAGCACGTCGAAGAGCGCCCAGAAGAGCGTGAAGCTGAACACGAGCAGCCCGGGCGAGAGCGCGAGCGCGCCGCCCGCGCGCAGCGAGAGCGCCCACACGGCCCCGCCGAGCGCGGCGGAGAGGGCGAAAAAGGCCGCGCAGAGCCGGACGAATCCCCGCTGTCCGTAAAAGGCACAGAGGCAAAGCGCCGCCGCGCCGAGCAGC
>JAFSNA010000132.1 GCA_017447645.1 Oscillospiraceae bacterium | reverse complement strand
CCCGTCGCGGCGCGCGAGGCCTCGATCTACACCGGCATCACGATCGCGGAGTACTTCCGCGACATGGGCTACGACGTGGCCGTTCTGGCCGACTCCACCTCCCGCTGGGCCGAGGCCCTGCGCGAGATGTCCGGCCGTCTCGAGGAGATGCCCGGCGAAGAGGGCTATCCCGCCTATCTGGCTTCGCGTCTGGCGCAGTTCTACGAGCGCGCCGGCGTGGTCGAGTGTCTCGGCAGCGACGAGCGCCAGGGCTCCGTCACCGCCATCGGCGCGGTCTCGCCTCCGGGCGGCGACATCTCCGAGCCCGTCTCCCAGGCCACGATGCGCATCGTCAAGGTCTTCTGGGCGCTGGACTCCTCGCTGGCCTACGCCCGCCACTTCCCCGCCATCAACTGGCTGACGAGCTACTCGCTGTATCTCGACACGCTTGCCCCCTGGTATACGAAGAGCTTCGGCGAGGCCTACATGAAGAATCGCGAGCGCGCGATGCACATCCTCCAGGAGGAGAGCGAGCTGCAGGAGATCGTCCGTCTGGTCGGCCAGGACGCGCTGTCCCCCAGCGACCGTCTGACGATGGAGACGGCCAAGATGATCCGCGAGGACTTTCTCCAGCAGAACGCCTTTGTGGACGAGGACGCCTACTCCTCCTACAAGAAGCAGTTCCGTCTGCTGGACATCGTGCTGCACTACGACATGCTCTGCCGCGAGGCTCTCGGCAAGGGCGCGAACATGAACCGGCTCTTCGCCGTCGACGTGCGCGAGAGGATCGGCCGCGCCAAGATGGCCGACCCGAAGGCCTTTGAAGAGGTCTATGATGAGATCGACGCGCAGATGAAGCAGGAGATCGAAGCCGTGATCGCAGGAGGTGAGGACGCATGATCAAGGAATATAAAACCATCAGAGAGATCGCGAGCCCTCTGATGATCGTAGACGGCGTCGAGGGCGTCACCTACGACGAGCTGGGCGAGCTCGAGCTCCCCAACGGCCAGGTCCGCCGCTGCAAGGTGCTGGAGGTCGAGGGCAGCAAGGCCGTCGTGCAGCTCTTTGAGAGCGCGCAGGGCATCAACCTGGCCCAGACCAAGGTCCGTTTCCTCGGTCACCCCCAGCAGCTCGCCGTCAGCGAGGACATGCTCGGCCGCGTCTTCAACGGCATGGGCCTGCCCATCGACGGCGGTCCGGAGATCCTGCCGGACGCGTACATGGACATCAACGGCCTGCCGATGAACCCGGCCGCCCGCGCCTATCCCGCCGAATTCATCCAGACCGGCGTTTCCACGATCGACGGTCTGAACACGCTGGTCCGCGGCCAGAAGCTGCCGATCTTCTCCGGCTCGGGTCTGCCCCACGCCGCGCTGGCCGCGCAGATCGCGCGTCAGGCCCGCGTCCTGGGCGACAACGAGACCTTCGCCGTCGTGTTCGCCGCCATCGGCATCACCTTCGAGGAGTCCGAGTACTTCATCAACGACTTCCGCCGTACCGGCGCCATCGACCGCACGGTCGTCTTTTCCAACCTCGCCAACGACCCGGCCGTCGAGCGTATCGCCACCCCGCGTATGGCGCTGACCGCCGCCGAGTATCTGGCCTTTGAAAAGGACATGCAGGTGCTGGTCATCCTCACGGACATCACGAACTACGCCGAAGCCCTCCGCGAGGTCTCCGCGGCAAAGAAGGAGGTGCCCGGACGCCGCGGCTTCCCCGGCTACCTCTACACCGACCTTGCCACTCTCTATGAGCGCGCGGGCCGTCAGCTGGGCAAGCCCGGCTCCATCACGCTGATCCCCATCCTCACCATGCCCGAGGACGACAAGACCCACCCGATCCCCGACCTGACCGGCTACATCACCGAAGGACAGATCATCCTCTCCCGCGCGCTGTACCGTCAGGGCATTGAGCCGCCTGTGGACGTTATGCCGTCTCTGAGCCGTCTGAAGGATAAGGGTATCGGCGAGGGCAAGACCCGCGAGGATCACGCCAACACCATGAACCAGCTCTTTGCCGCCTATTCCACCGGTAAGGAGAACAAGGAGCTCATGTCCATCCTCGGCGAAGCCGCGCTGACCCCCACCGACCTGCTCTATGCCAAGTTTGCGGACGAGTTTGAGCGGCGTTATGTCAATCAGGGCTACGACCAGAACCGCACCATTGAGGAGACGCTGAATCTGGGCTGGGAGCTGCTGAGCATTCTGCCCAAGGCGGAGCTCAAGCGCATCAAGCCGGAGTATATTGAAAAATATTGGCCGAAGGACAAGGCTTGAGAAGGGAGGGTGACCCATGCCTAACGTAGCGGTAAACCCGACCAGAATGGAGCTCACCCGCCTCAAGGGGAAGCTCCGCACCGCCCAGCGCGGCCATAAGCTGCTCAAGGACAAGCGGGACGAGCTGATGAAGCAGTTCCTCGAAACGGTTCGTGAGGTGCGTTCGCTGCGCAAGGAGGTCGAGGAGGATCTGATGAAGGTGCATAACTCCTTCACCGTGGCCTCGGCGCTGATGAGCGCGCAGGCGCTGGAGCAGGCGCTGATCTATCCCAAGCAGAGCGTGGAGCTGACGATGACGTTCCAGAACGTCATGTCGGTCAACGTGCCGATCTACGATTTCCAGACCAAGACAAAGTCGGAGTCGGACATCTATCCCTATGGCTTCGCCGCCACCAGCGGAGAGCTGGACGCGGCGGTGGAGGCGCTGGGGCATGTGTTCCGCAAGATGCTAAAGCTGGCGCAGATCGAAAAATCGGCGCAGCTGATGGCGGAGGAGATCGAAAAGACCCGCCGCCGCGTCAATGCGCTGGAATACGTGAAGATCCCCGAGATGCAGGAGAGCATCAAGTATATCACCATGAAGCTGGAAGAAAACGAGCGTGCCAACACGATTCGCTTGATGAAGGTCAAGGATATGGTGCTCAAGGACGCGGTCGAAGAAAGACGGCGGAAAAACGAGGAAATGCTAGCGAATAGCTGGGAAAACGAAACTTTTTAAGAGAAAAAGCGGCACGGCGATTGGAGCCGTACCGCATTTTTACCGCTTCTACGATGGGAGTGGATGGGACGAAAAGGGAAAAGGTGGTACTGTCTGGGGAAATTGTCCAGCAGTACCAAGTTTACTTAATCAAAAATTTTTTCTACAGGTATTGCATTTTTCACAAT
>JAFSNA010000131.1 GCA_017447645.1 Oscillospiraceae bacterium | reverse complement strand
CGACGGCATGGCCATCGCCCGCGCGGTGCTGGAATACTGCGCGGACAAGCGCCGCCTCGGCGCAAAGACGATGTTCGCCACGCACTATCACGAGCTCTCCGTTCTCGAGGGCGAGATCGCGGGTGTGCGCAACTACAACATCACGGCCAAAAAACAGGGCGGCACGCTGGTGTTCCTGCGCAAGATCGTGCGCGGCGCGGCCGATGACAGCTACGGCATCGAGGTCGCCAAGCTCGCGGGCGTTCCCGAGAGCGTCATCGGCAAGGCCAAGGGCTATCTCAAGGAGCTCAACGAGGGCGGAACCGCGGCGATCTCCTCCGGCGCGCCGAAAACAAAGCAGGGGCAGATCAGCCTCTCCGACCTCGGCGGAGACGAAGTGCGCGACATCCTCTGCGCGACCGACCTGAACACGATCACGCCCATCGAGGCGATGAATCTGCTCTTCGAGCTGCAGAGAAAGGCGCGCGGCTGAGATGGAGACGGAAAGGATCCCGTTTACCAGCTCCATGAGCCGCTGGGAAAGAGCCGTCGCGCTCGGCTATATCCCCGTACACATCTACCTTCTGCCGCGGCTGCTCGTGAGCTTTTATGAGGACAGGCGTATCCCGCTCAGCGCGTTGACAGCCAACGCCGTGTGCTACGTCGTCGCGGCGCTTGTGCTGTTCGTCTGCCTGCGGCGTTTTTTCCGCCGCGAATTCGACGCGCTGTGCGACTACGGGCCCGGCGCGCTGCTGGAGGTCGCGAAGCACTACGGCGCGCTGCTGCTGTGCAACATGGCGGTCAGCGTGGCGCTGGTCCTTCTCGGAAAAGTGGAAAACCCGAACAACGCCGCGATTTTCTCTCTTGCGGGGGAAGATCTGGGCATGACCACGGCCGTGGCCGTCTTCCTCGCGCCGATCGCGGAAGAGGCGATGTTCCGCGGGGGCGTCTTCGGCCTGCTGCGGCGCCATAGCCGCATCGCCGCCTACGCGGCAAGCATGCTGCTCTTCTCGGTCTACCATATCTGGGGCTATGCCGTCTCCGATCCGACGGCCTGGCTGTATCTGCTGCAGTATCTGCCCGCGAGCTTTCTGCTCGCGCGGATCTATGAAAAAACGAGCTCGCTGTGGGCCTCTGTCTTTCTGCACATGACGGTCAACGGCGTGTCGATGATGGCGATCTCCGCCCTGAGTAAACTGCTATGAGGGAACACACGATCCGTCCCGTCGCGCATATCGAAAGCGACTTCCCCGAAAAGTTCGGCATCCCGCGCCAGGCGGGCGTCGTCGACGCGCTGCGCGCGCGGGTGGTCTTCGACGGGGAATATCGAAACGACGACGCGCTGCGCGGCATCGAGGGTTTTTCGCATCTCTGGCTGATCTGGCATTTTTCCGAATCCGAGCGGGACGCCTGGTCTCCCACGGTACGGCCTCCGCGGCTCGGCGGCAACACGCGCATGGGCGTGTTCGCCACACGCTCGCCCTTCCGTCCCAACGCGCTTGGCCTGAGCTGCGTCAGGCTGCTCGGCCTGGAAAAATGTGAAGGCAAGGGCACGACGCTGCTCGTCGCCGGGGCCGACCTCATGGACGGCACGCCGATTTTCGACATCAAGCCCTATATCCCCTATGCCGACTGTCACGTCGGGGCGGCGGGGGGCTTCGCGCCCGACGCGGGGCGAACGCTCGCGGTCGTCTTCGCGCCGGAGCAGGAGGAGAAAGTGCCCGCGGAAAAGCGCGCCGCGCTGCGCGGCGTGCTTGCAAACGATCCGCGCCCGCGCTATCAGGACGATCCGGAGCGCGTGTACGCGATGAGCTTCGCCAGCATGACCGTCCGCTTCCGCGCGGACGGGGAGAAACTGACCGTTACGGAGGTCATCCCGGAATGAGAGATTACGCAAAGGAATTTGAAGGGCGCGTGGCGTATATCCGCGCGCAGGTGGAGAGCGCGCACGCCTCCGGCATCGTCTTCGGCAACTCCGGCGGCAAGGACAGCGCCCTCGTGGGCATCCTGTGCAAGGCCGCCTGCGAAAACACCGTCGGCGTTCTTCTGCCCTGCGGGTCGAAGCGCAGCTACGGAACGGACGCCGAAGACGGCCGCGCGCTGGCGGAGGCCTTCGGTATCGAAACGCGGAAGGTCGATCTCGGCGCTGTGCGGGAACAGCTGATCGCCGCTCTCGGCGAAGCGGCAGCGCTCAACGACATGGCGCTGACGAACCTTGCCCCGCGCCTGCGCATGACGGCGCTTTACGCGATCGCGGCGGCCGAAAACCGGCTCGTGGCCGGGACGGGCAACCGCAGCGAGATCTATATGGGCTACTTCACCAAGTGGGGCGACGGCGCCAGCGACTTCGACCCGATCGCAGACCTCACGGCGGGCGAGGTGTTCGAGTTCCTCGAATATCTCCGCGCGCCGCGCCGCATCATCGACAAGGCGCCCTCGGCCGGGCTCTTCGACGGACAGACCGACGAGCAGGACATGGGCGTGAGCTACCGTGCGATCGATGAATGGATCCTGTGTGGCACGGGCGAGGAAAAGGATCTGGCCGTGATCCGCCGCTACCATTCGCGCAGCGAGCACAAGAGAAGAGCGATCTCCACCTACAAGGAAGGATAAACGCAGACGAGCGCTGAAAAAACGGGGAGGGAAAAGCCATGAGTGCCGAAATGATCCGGCGGGAGCTGGAAATATTCTGGCAGAAGCTGTGCTACTTTTTCGGGCTGTTTCTGGACTTCGCCCGACAGGTCGTTGAGGACCCGTCGATGGTCGCGCGCGGCGATCTCGTTATGATGGCCGCAACGCTGCTGATCGTCGTACTGTTCCTCCTCGGCGGGCTGATCCGCTTTCTCACGGAGCCGTGGAAAAAGAAATGGGAAAGCCTGGTCGGTACGCTGCTGGTGCTGCTGGTGCTGGCCGTCATCGCCTTTATCGTTTTGAAAAAAGTATCTATACCGTAAGGGAAAAACATCATGTCAATGGAATGGCTCCGACAGCTGCTGTATGGGCTGTGGGATAAACTGAAAATCATCTTCGCCCGCGCGCTGGACGCCCCGACGATCATCCGCGCATGGAGCGAGGGCAGAGCGAGCCTGGGAGACAAGGCTTCGCTCGTCGTCGCGGTCGTGCTTGTCGTCGCCGTCGTCTCCTGGGTCGTGAAATACATCAAGGCAGGCATCTGGAAAAAGCTCGGGATGCTGCTCTCCGCCGCTCTGATCGTTTTCGCGGCGGCGGTCGTGCTGTCCTTTTTCTCCGCCACAGGGGAGAGCCCCGCCGCGGAGGAGCCGGGCGCGAGCGCAGCGCCGGAGCAGCCGCAGATGAGCGCCCCGGCGGAGCTCCCCGCGTCCTCCGGCGAGCCGTCGTCCCAACAGGCTCCGATCCGCCGCTCGGACGGGCAATACAGCCTTGCGCGCGGCGAGACCGACCCGCTCAGCCTGCGCACGGGTGATATGTGGCGCCTCTGCGACGACACGATCTCCTGGCAGCTCGGGGACGATCTGGTGCTGCAGATGAGCAGGCTGAATTCCCTGCCCGGCGTCGGCCGCTTCGGCGTCGAGGAACTGGCGCAATACGGCGATATGGCCTCCATCCGCCTGCGGCGGACCGAGGGCAGCGGCGACGCGAGCTCCAACCGCCGCTCGGAATGCGTGCTGGAGATCAGCGTCTGGCCCGGCGCGAAGATCGAGCGCAAGAGCTGGTACGCCGAGGCGCCCAGCTATATCAGCGCCGGCGAGCAGGTGGGTTATTTCATCACCGAAAACAGCGGCCGAGAAGTGATGTTCCTCGAAAAGGACGAGACGATCACCGATCCGGACGGCGACGCGGTGTACGCCCTGTGCCTGGGCCGCCAGATCGAGGGCGACGTCGTGCTGGTGAAGGCGCGCGCTTTCACCGCCGAAACGGACGAGGACCATGTGGAATATACCGAAACGAACCCCGGTACGGACGACGAGCTCCATCGCCGTCTGCTGGAGCTCTGCCGCGCCGTGTTCGACGGACGGATCCGCCTGCTGCGCGGCCTGAGCGAGCAGAGCCTCGCCGCGCTCCTGCCCGGCAAGCTCGTCGACTCTCCCGTGGGCACCGGCTCCGGGCGCGGCGGCTTCTCGATCCCCTGCACGCGCCTGCTGGAAATGCGCCGCAGCGAGGGACTCGGCGCGGTGCTCCGCCTGACCGGCCCCGGACCGAAGGGCGAGGAGCTGCTCTATTCGCTCGTGTCCGGAGCGGCGCTCTATGACAACGTGCGTACGGACCGCTATTTCACCTGGCGCGAAGCCTACGAGGGCGGCTGGCTCGATCCCGACGAGGAGATGACGGCCTTCCTCGGCTGCCCGGCCGTGAAATGCGACGGGGGCTGGATCCTCGATCCCGGCGACTTCTATTCTCCCTCCGCGGACGCGGTGATGGAGAACTACTATTTCCTCTCGACCGAGCTCCTTACGCCCGCGCCGACGCCCGAGCCCAGCCCGGAGCCGACGCCCGCACCCGGGGAGACGCCGGCCGACGCCGAAGGAGGGACAAGCGATGGCTGATAATACCGACTGCGGCCTGCAAAACCAGATCATCTACTCCGTTTACGTCCGTGCGCATACGGCGGAGGGGACCTTTCTTTCCATTATCCCCGACCTCGACCGCATCCGCGCGCTCGGGGCGGATTGGATCTGGTTCATGCCGATCCATCCCATCGGCGTGAAGGGCAAAAAAGGCTCGCTGGGCTGCCCCTATGCCAACCGCGACTACCGCACGACCAATCCCGCTTACGGCAGCATGGAGGATTTCCGCACGCTCTGCGGCGAGATCCGCCGCCGCGGTATGAAGGTCATGATCGACGTGGTGTACAACCACACGTCTCCCGACGCCGTGCTGCTCGAGCAGCACCCGGAGTTCTACTGGCGCGACAGGAACGGAAATACGGGCAACAAAATCGGCGACTGGGCAGACGTGATCGACCTCGATTACCGCAAAAGCGCGCTCTGGGATTATCAGATCGAAAGCCTGAAGATGTGGGCGGAGATTGTCGACGGCTTCCGCTGCGACGTGGCGCCCTTCGTGCCGACCGAGTTCTGGAAACGGGCACGGGCGGCCGTGGCCGAGGTCAATCCCGACTGCGTATGGCTGGCCGAGAGCGTCCATATGAGCTTCGGCAACTACGTCCGGCGCGAGGGCTTTCCCTGCGGGCGCGACACCGAGCTGTACGAGGCCTTTGATATCGAGTATCAGTACGACGTGTGGGAATGCTTCGAGCGCCTGCTGGAAGGAAAAGCCCTGCTGCACGAATGGACCGAGCTGCTGAACATGCAGGAGGCCCTGTATCCGGAGAATTACAACAAGCTGCGCTTTCTGGAGAACCACGACCAGCCGCGCATCGCCGCGCGCGTGAAGGATGAGCGGGCGCGGGACAATTACTCCGCGATGCTGTTCTTTCTCAAGGGCACGACGCTGCTCTACGCCGGGCAGGAGTTTTCGTGTACGCATCAGCCCAGCCTGTTCGAGCGGGAGGTCTTCCCCCGCACGGGACGGGATGTCAGCGCCCTTTTCGCGCGCCTTGCGCGCTTCAGTCATGCCTTCCTCGGCGGCGGCTTCTTCCTCGCCCGCGCGGACGACGAGCGCGCGATCGCCGTGATGGAGCGCTCCGGCATCGGCTTTCGGGCTCTCGGCGTGTTCTCGCTGCGCGGCGAAAGCGGCCCGGTCAAGGTGGACGTGCCGGACGGAGAGTACGCGGAATGGGTCCGCGGCGGGCGCGTCCTTGTGGAAAACGGCCAAGTTTTCTGCACCGGGGAGCCGCTGATTTTTACGCTGCCGCACTGATTTTCCCGTTGCGCGCGCGGGGCGGGGAACGTATAATGTTTTCATTCAGATATAGAAAACGGAGGAAATGGAAATGACTCTCGAATCCCGTCCCGAAAGCATGAAGCGCATCGACTCTCTCGAACTGGCGCAGGCCTATATCGAAGAACGCATCGTCATGCTGCGCGAGCAGATCGGCGATAAAAAGGTCCTCCTGGCCCTTTCGGGCGGCGTGGACTCGTCCGTCGTCGCCGCGCTGCTGATCCGCGCGATCGGCAAACAGCTCACCTGCGTGCACGTCAACCACGGCCTGCTGCGCAAGGGCGAGCCCGAGCAGGTCATCCGCGTGTTCCGCGGAGAGATGAACGCCAACCTTATCTACGTCGACGCGGCCGACCGCTTCCTCGACAAGCTCGCCGGCGTTACCGACCCGGAGCAGAAGCGGAAGATCATCGGCAGGGAGTTCATCGACGTCTTCGCCGAGGAGGCGCGCAAGCTCGACGGCATCTCCTTCCTCGGTCAGGGCACGATCTGGCCCGATATCCTCGAGAGCGAGGCGGGCATCAAGGCCCACCACAATGCCGGCGGCCTGCCGGAGGATCTGCGCTTCGAGCTCGTCGAGCCCGTGCGCATCCTCTTCAAGGACGAGGTCCGCATGGTCGGCCGTGCGCTCGGTCTGCCCGAGGGCATGGTCGAGCGCCAGCCCTTCCCCGGCCCGGGACTCGGCGTGCGCTGCCCCGGCGCCATCACGCGCGACCGTCTCGAGGCTGTGCGCGAGTCCGATGCGATCCTGCGCGAGGAGTTTGCCGCGGCGGGTCTTGCGGGCAAGGTATGGCAGTACTTCACCGTCGTGCCGGACTTCAAGTCCACCGGCATCCGCGACGGCAAGCGGACCTTCGAGTGGCCCGTCATCATCCGCGCGATCAACACCACCGATGCGATGAGCGCCACGGTCGAGGAGCTCCCCTTTGCGCTGATGCATCGGCTCGTGAGCCGCATCACCTCTGAGGTCAAGGGCGTCAATCGCGTGCTCTACGACTTCACGCCCAAACCCTGCGCGACCATCGAATACGAATAATCAGAAAGTGATTCTGCGAGGCCGGAAAGCCTTGAAAATACTGGCTTTTT
>JAFSNA010000130.1 GCA_017447645.1 Oscillospiraceae bacterium | reverse complement strand
GACGTGAGTGAGAACTATGAGATCACGGTCCTCCCTGCGGCGATGCGCATCACCGAGCGGCCCCTTGTCATCACCGCCGACTCCGCCGAAAAGGAATACGACGGCGAGGCGCTCGAGAAAAACAGCTTCAGCTGCAGCGAGACCGATCTGGCGGAAGGCGACTATATCGAGTCCGTCACGGTGAGCGGCAGCCGGACCGAGGTCGGCAGCAGCGAAAACGTCCCGAGCGGCGCGTTGATCAGAAACCGGAACGGCGACGACGTCACCGGCAATTACGCCGTCACCTACGTCAACGGCACGCTGACCGTCACCGCCCCGCCCGTGGTCGTGACGCCCCTTACCGTCACGCTGAAGAACGCCGAAAAGCAGTACGACGGCACGCCGCTCGACAAAGCGGAGTATGCGATCAGCTCCGGCGAACTCGCCGAGGGCGACGCCCTTGTGCTCGTCGCTTACTCCGGCAGCATCACCGACGTAGGCACAGGGACGATCAGCGCGTCCTTCATCGTCAAAGCCGGCGACGAGGACGTCAGCGAGAAGTATGATATCACCGTCGTCCCCGCGACGCTGAAGATCACGCTGCGTCCCCTTACCATCACCGCCGATTCTGCCGAAAAGCAGTACAACGGCAAAAAGCTTGAGAAAAACAGCTACACGCACACCGCTCTGGCCGCCGGCGACACCATTGAATCCGTCACGGTGAGCGGCAGCCGGACCGAGGTCGGCAGCAGCGAGAACGTCCCGAGCGGCGCTCAGATCAAAAACGCGGCCGGCAGCGACGTGACCGGCAATTATGCCATCACCTACGTCAACGGTACGCTGACCGTCACCCCCGCCCCCACGCCAACCCCGACGCCCACGCCGACTCCGACGCCCACGCCGACGCCGACGCCCACTCCGACTCCGACGCCAACCCCGACACCCACTCCGACTCCGACGCCCACGCCGACGCCAACGCCGACCCCGACGCCAACGCCGACTCCGACGCCCACGCCGACTCCGACGCCCACGCCGACTCCGACGCCCACGCCGACGCCCACGCCGACCCCGACGCCGGTCGGTAAGACTTCCATCACCGTCACGCTGAAGGATGCGGAAAAGCAGTACGACGGAAAGCCGCTCGACACGACAGGCTTTGAGATCACCGCGGGCGAGCTGAAAAAAGGCGACCAGCTCGCGCTCGTCTCCTACAACGGAAGCATCACCGGCGTAGGCACAGGCAAGATCAGCGCCTCCTTTATCGTGACGAACGGGAGCAAGGACGTCAGCAGGAACTATGATATCACGGTCATCCCCGGCACGCTGAGCGTCAGGCCCCGCGCGATCGTTCTCACCGCCGACTCCGCCGAAAAGGAATTCGACGGTACGGCGCTGACGAAGGACAGCTTTGCGATAAGCTCCGGCTCTCTCGTTTCCGGGCATAAGGTGACCGCTGCGGTTTCCGGCTCCCAGACCTCCGTCGGCTCCTCAGCCAACAGGATCGACGCGGCCTCCGTCAAGGTCACGGACGGCGACAGAGACGTCACCGCGCAGTACAGCATCCGTCTCGTCGACGGCACGCTTACCGTCAGGGAGCCCGGTCAGGCCGCCTCTCTCACGATCACGATGAAGAGCATCGAAAAGCTCTACGACGGAACGCCGCTGAGCTCCAAGGACTATGAGATCAGCTCCGGCAAGCTCGCAGAGGGCGACAAGCTTGAGATCCGCGAGGTCAAAGGCGAGCAGACCGACGCAGGCGAGAGCAGCGTGACGGCATCCTTCATCGTCAAGCGCGGCAAGACCGACGTGACCGAGGCCTATACGATCACGGTCGTTCCGGGCAAGCTGACGGTCAAGGCGCGTGATATCACGCTTACCGCGGCTTCCGCCTCCAAGATCTATGACGGACGTGCGCTGACGCGCGACAGCTTTACGATCACCTCCGGCGAGCTGGTCAAGGGCGACAAGCTGACCGCCAGCGTTTCCGGCTCGCAGACCGAGCTGGGCTCCTCGGCCAACGCCGTCGTAAGGAGCTCGATCAAGATCACCGACGCCGCCGGCCGTGACGTGACGAAGAACTACAACGTCACCACCGCCGCCGGCACGCTGACGGTCACGCGTGATCCCGTTACGGCCATCACGCTCTCGATCGGCGACGCCAGCAAGGTGTACGACGGCAAGCCCTATCGCTTCCTTTCCACCGACATCAAGGTCAGCTCCGGCACGCTGCCGAGCGGCTATCGGATCGAGGCGACCTTCAATCCCGAGTCGGCAACCGACGTGGGCAAATATGAGGTCACGATCAAAAATGTCACCATCCGCAACGCCTCCGGCGCCGACGTGACGAGCCAGTTCAACATCACGCGATCCAAGGGCAGCCTTACGATCACCGAGCGTCCGCTCGTCATTGAGACGAAGGCCGCAAACAAGGTCTACGACGGCACGGCGCTGACCGAGCGCTCGACGCCGAACATCACCGGCCGCGTCGAGGGGCACCAGGTCACGCTCCGCATCACCGGCTCGCAGACCAAGGTCGGCTCGAGCGACAACACCGTCTCCGATGTGAAGATCACGGATAAGGAGACCGGCGCGGACGTTACGAAAAACTACGCGATCAGCTATCAGTACGGCAAGCTGACCGTGAGCGAGGCCTCCGGCAGCAAAGACGGCACGCCCGCCTACAGTTGGGTAAGCGGCAGCGCGGGAACGCTGTTCATCAAGCTCGATCACGCCTACGACGGCTTTGAGGGCCTGCAGGTAGACGGAAAGGATCTTGACCGCAGTTATTACAGCTCCGCCTCCGGCAGCACCGAGATCTGGCTGAAGGCCAGCTATCTCAACACGCTCTCCTCCGGCACACACACGCTGAAGGCGAAATACGCCGGCGGCGAGACCGCGGAGACCAGCTTTGCCGTCAAGGGAACGCAGTCCACCCGCACCGGCGACAGCAACCATCTGGTCCTGTGGATCGCGATCATGGCCCTGGCCCTGTTCGCCGCCTTTGCGGCGGCCTGGTATCTCTTCCTCGGCAAGGACCGCCGCTGGAAGAAAAGGCCCGTGAAAAAAGGGAAATAAACCATAAAGCTCCCGGAGCGCATGCTCCGTGAGCTTATTCCATGTCTCCGAAAACAAAAGCGGCGTCTCTTCGGACGCCGCTTTGCTTTTTAGTAATAGCGCTTGTTCTTGTTCTTGCGGGCCGCCTCGGATTTCTTGCGGCGCTTGACGCTGGGGCTCTGGTAATACTCTTTCTTTCTCAGGTCGGCCAGAACGCCGGACTTGGCACAGCTGCGCTTGAAGCGTTTAAGAGCGTTGTCCAGAGACTCGTTTTCCTTGACGTAGATTTCAGACATTTATTTCCCTCCCTCCAAATACACCTTGCGGTGCTTCAAGGGCCAAAAAGATTGGCTTTTTAACAGTATTATTATAATGGTTTAGTCTGATCTTGTCAAGGGGGCAGTTCGTCTTACCTGACGATCAGATTGATGATCCTGTTTTTGACCACGATCGTTTTCACGAGCGTCTTGCCTTCCGTCTGGCGCTTGATCTTCTCGTCCGCAAGCGCGGCGTCGACGATCGTCTGCTCGTCGCAGTCCGTGGGGACGGTGATCGTGCTGCGCAGCTTGCCGTTGACCTGAACGGCCATTTCATGCTCGGCTGCGACGGTCTTGCTCTCGTCGTACTTCGGCCAGTCCATCTGCATGGCCATTCTGCCGTGCCTGGCGGCGAAGCCGCAGAGCTCCCACATCTCCTCGGCGATATGCGGCGCGAATGGAGAGAGCAGCTGAATGAGGACCTCGAGATCGCCCTTCGTCAGACCGCCGGCATAGAACTCGTTCACCAGCGTCATCAGCGCGGCGATGGCCGTGTTCATCTTCAGCTGGTCGAT
>JAFSNA010000129.1 GCA_017447645.1 Oscillospiraceae bacterium | reverse complement strand
GCTCGACCCGCAGGGCCGCGAGGAGGTGCTCTCCACGGTGACGAAGCTCTGCCGCGAGAAGGGCATGACGGTGGTGCTCATCACGCACCACATGGACGAGTGCATCGGCGCGGACAAGCTTGTCATCATGTCCAACGGCTATATCAAGGCCGTCGGCACCCCCGCGGAGATCTTCTCGGACGTGGAGATGATGGCGCGGGAGGGACTGGCCGTGCCGGAGACCACCAAGCTGCTGTACGAGCTGAACAACTGCGGCCTTTCCCTGCCGCTGGGCGAGCTGGATGAAGAGAGCTGCGCGGCCGTGATCGCGGCCGCGATGAAGAAATAAAAGCGGAGAAAAAGCATGTCAGAGATCCGTGTGGAGAACCTGCGCCATGTTTACAGCGCGGGGACTCCCTTTGAAAAAGTCGCCATAGAGGACATCAGCCTCACGATCCCGCAAGGGCAGTTCGTGGGGATCATCGGCCATACAGGCTCGGGCAAGTCCACCTTTATCCAGCATCTCAACGCCCTGCTGCAGCCGAGCTCCGGCAAGGTCTTCGTCGGCGGGAAGGACATCAACGAAAACAAGTATTCCCGCCGCGACGTCAAGTGGCAGGTCGGCATCGTGTTCCAGTACCCGGAATACCAGCTCTTCGAGGAGACGGTCTATCGCGACATCGCCTTCGGACCGAAAAACATGAAGCTCCCGGAGGAGGAGATCGACGTGCGCGTGCGCGAGGCCGCGAAGTTCGCGCAGGTGGACGAGGAGCTTTTCGATCGCTCGCCGCTGGAGCTCTCCGGCGGCCAGAAGCGCCGCATCGCCATCGCCGGCGTGATCGCGCTGCGCCCCGGCGTGCTGATCCTGGACGAGCCAACCGCGGGCCTCGATCCCGCGGGCTGCCGCCAGATCCTGGACAATATCAGCGAGTACCACCGCCAAAGCGGCTCGACGGTCATCATCGTCAGCCACAATATGGACGACACCGCCCGCATCGCCGAGCGGATCATCGCCTTTGACCACGGCCGTGTGGCCATGGACGGCACGCCGGAGGAGATATTCTCCGAGCCCGAGCGCCTGGAGGCCATGGGCCTGGACGTGCCGCGGCCGACCTCGCTG
Source organism: Oscillospiraceae bacterium (assembly GCA_017447645.1). Classification (GTDB taxonomy): domain Bacteria; phylum Bacillota; class Clostridia; order Oscillospirales; family Oscillospiraceae; genus Limivicinus. The sequence continues at coordinate 3,132 of JAFSNA010000129.1, read as the reverse complement.
GCCATGGCGCTCAAGAGCGCGGGCGTGCCGATCGAGGGCTCGATCTACACCCACGGCCAGCTCCTGTCCGCCGTGCTCCGGGCAAAGGAGGCGATGGGATGCTGAAAGACATTACGCTCGGCCAGTACTTCCCGGGCGATACGATCGTTCACCGTCTCGATCCGCGCAGCAAGCTCATCCTCGTCGTGCTCTATATCGCGGCGCTGTTCCAGGCAAAGGGCTGGATCTCCTATGTGACGGTCACGGGCGTGACGGCGCTGTGCATGATCCTCTCGCATATCCGGCCGAAGAACATCTTCAAGGGCCTCAAGCCGATGATCTTCATCATCGTGCTCACGGCGCTGCTGAACCTGTTTTACACCGGCGGACGCGAGATCATCCCCGGCTGGCATATGACCTGGGAGGGCCTGGAGAAGTCCGTGCAGATGATCCTGCGCATCCTGCTGCTGATCACCGGCACCTTCCTGCTGACCTATACCACCAGTCCCATCGCGCTCACCGACGGGCTGGAGATGCTGCTCGGCCCGCTGAAGAAGATCAAGGTCCCCGTCCACGAAATGACGATCATGATGAGCATGGCGCTGCGCTTCATCCCCACGCTCATCGAGGAGACCGACAAGATCATGTCCGCGCAGAAAGCCCGCGGCGCCGATTTCGAGACCGGGCAGCTCACCGAGCGGGCGAAGGCTCTGCTGCCGATCCTGGTGCCGCTGTTCGTCTCGGCCTTCCGCCGCGCCGACGAACTGGCCGTCGCGATGGAGAGCCGCTGCTACCACGGCGGCGAGGGACGCACCCGCATGAAGGTGCTGCGCTTCGCCGCGCGCGACTGGATCGCGCTCGCGCTGGGCGTGCTGTTCCTGGCCGCGATGATCGTGATGAAGAGATTCGGCCTATGAAAAACATCGCCCTTCGACTGACATACGACGGCAGCCGCTATCACGGCTGGCAGACGCAGAAAGAGGAGATCACCGTCCAGCAGACGCTGGAGGAGGCGATCGAAAAGGCCGTGGGCGAGCGGCGTCACGTGACCGGCTGCGGCCGCACGGACGCAGGCGTGCACGCGCTGCGCTACTGCGCCAATTTCAGAAGCGATTGCCGCATCCCGCTGGACAAGCTGCCGCTCGCGCTCAACAGTTATCTGCCCAGCGACGTCGCCGTTCTCGCGGCCTGCGAGGCGGAAGAGAGCTTCAACGCGATCGGCTCCTGCATAAAAAAAGAATATATCTACAAAATACACAACAGCAATCTGCGCGATCCCTTCCTCGAAAAGCGCGCCTGCTTCTTTCCCCAGCGCCTGGACGTGGAAAAGATGAACGCCGCGGCGCACGCCTTCGAAGGCACGCACGACTTTGCGGCCGTGCGCAGCGTCGGCACGGAGACGAAGACCACCGTGCGCACCGTCTTCTGGTGCTCCGCCGAGCGGGAGGAAGAGCTGATCACCGTGCGCATCTGCGCCGACGGTTTTCTGTACAACATGGCCCGCGCGATGGTCGGCACGATGGTCTACGCCTCGTACGGCAAGCTCGACCCGGCGGAGATCCCCGCGCTGCTCGCGCTCGGCGACCGCCGTCTCACCGGCCCGACCATGCCGCCGCAGGGGCTCTATCTCAATCGCCTGTGGTATGACGGAGCGGTCGGGAAAATGATGGAATAGCAATCTAAAGGATTATTCATATATTTGTTCACAAATAGTATGGTATAATAACGGCATAAGCCGTTTTCACAGGATTTCAGGACGTTTTCCCCGACCCCGGCGGGGCAGTCGGAAAACATGACAAATCATGCCATAAGCGCTTCGCGCTTACGGTATGATCGAGTATCCGCTAAAAAAGGATGGACTACATATGAAGCTGATCATTGACATCGTCCTCATCACGATCATCGCCCTGTGCACCTGGGGCGGCTATAGAAAAGGTCTCATCGGCAGCATCGCGGCGCTGCTGGTCATCATTTTTTCGCTCTTCTGCGCCAAAACGCTCTCCGCCGCCTACTCCGGCGAGGTCATCCCCGCGCTGCGCCCCTTTGCCAGCGGCTACCTGAGCGCGACGGACACGCGCGAAAAGGTGCTCGACCGACTCGGCTTCGGCGACAGCGACAAATCGCTCGACGACATCCTGACCGAGGATCCCTCGCTGCGCTATGACTATGCCTACGAGTGCATGAGCGAGCTCGGCCTTTACGCCGACCGCGCCGACGAGATGGCCGGCCGCGCGGTGGAGCTCTCCGAGAGCAAGAACCTGGGCATGACCGACGCTGCGGTGGATGTTCTGTGCGACGTGGTGACCTATGAGGGCGGGCTGACGCTGGCGTTCCTGATCATTCTGATCTTCATCACCGCGCTGGCGAACCTCTTCAATCTGTCCTTCCGCATGCCGAACCTCGAGAACCTTGACGAGATCGGCGGCGCGGTGCTGGGCTTCGCCAAGGGCATCGTCTACTGCGTGCTGCTGTGCTGGATCCTGAGCTTTCTGGGGCTCGTCATCGGCAAGAAGACGCTCGACGGCACGACGCTGGCCCGCTTCTTCCTGACTTTCAGATTTATCACGAACGGCCTGATGTAAACAGACGTTCCGGAGCATTTTCCATTCCCAAGGAGGGATCTTATGACGCCTACCATGTGCTCCCGCTGCGGAAAAAACGTGGCGGTGGTCTTTATCACCAAAATAGAAAACGGCCAGACGAAAAACGAGGGACTGTGTCTCAAATGCGCGCGCGAGCTGCATATCAAGCCCGTGGACGACGTGATCGAGAAAATGGGCATCTCCGACGAGGACCTTGAGAGCCTCTCGGGCGAGATGATGAACGCCCTGACCGGCGCGGAGGAGCTGCTGCCCACCGACGACGAGGGCGCGGAGGACGACGACGGCAAGACCGCGACCTTCCCCTTCCTCAACCGGCTCTTCGGCGGACCCAAGCAGGACAATCCACAGGGCTCCGCTCCCAAGGCCGAGGGCAAGGACGCGCCTCGCCCCGGCAAGCACAAATTCCTGGACAACTACTGCATCGACCTGACGCAGCGCGCGCGGGAGGGCAAGCTCGACACGATGATCGGCCGCGCCGAAGAGCTCGAGCGCGTGATCCAGATTCTCAACCGCCGCCAGAAGAACAATCCCTGCCTCATCGGCGAGCCCG
>JAFSNA010000128.1 GCA_017447645.1 Oscillospiraceae bacterium | reverse complement strand
GGCATGCTTCTCGGCGTGCCGGTCTTCGTCGTGCTCTACACCGGCGTCACGCTCCTGATCGAGCGCAGGCTGCGCAAGCGCAAGCTGCCCGTCGAGGCGGACGAATACGCCGATCTCGACCATATCGACCCCGTCACGCTCAAGCCGGTGAGGTTCCTCGCCGAGGATGAGGACGAGGAAAAGGCGGAGCCGAAAAAGGGAAAAGAAACCGTCAAGGAAGAGAAAAAAGAAACGGCGGCGGAGAAATAACTCCGCCGCGTAAAGAAAGCCTTTTTATCTGTGCGAGAGCGTGTCGCGCGCCTCTTTGAGCGCAAGGCACAGCGCGTCGACGTCTTCCTGCGTCGTCAAACGGCTCAGCGAGACGCGCAGCGCCCCGTCGATCACGCGCGGGGAAAGGCCCATCGCCTCCAGCACATGGCTCCGCCCGCCTTTTTTGCAGGCGGAGCTTTTTGATACATAGATCTCCCGCGCCTCAAGGAAGTTCATCAGCACCTCGCTGCGCCAGCCGGGCAGGGAAACGCTCAGGATATGCGGCGCGGCGGAGTCGATCCATTGAAGCTCCGGGATGTCCGCGCGCAGCCGATCGAGCGCCAGGGCCTTGAGCTTGCTCATGCGCGCGGTGCTCTCCGCCATGTCGGCCTTCGCGCGGCGCGCGGCTGCGCCGAAGGCGGCGATCTGAGGCACGGCCTCGGTCCCGGCGCGGCGCCCGCTCTCCTGCGAGCCGCCGACCAGAAAAGGGTTCAGTCGCAGGCCCGAACGGATATAAAGCGCGCCGACGCCCTTGGGCGCGTGGATCTTGTGGCCGCTGACGCTGATCAGATCCGCGCCGAGCGTTTTGGCCGAAAAGGGGATCTTCATAAACGCCTGCACCGCGTCGGTGTGCAGCAGCGCGCGAGAGGAGCAGTCCTTCAGTGCGCGCGCCACGCCCGCGATGTCCGTCACGCCGCCGGTCTCGTTGTTGACCAGCATCAGCGAGACGAGCGCGGTGTCCCCGCGCAGCGCGGCGCGGACGTCCTCGACACGGACCGCGCCGTCCGGGCCGGGCTTCAGACGCGTGATCTCCCAGCCCTGCCGCTCCAGCAGATCGAGACTGCGGCGCACCGCGTCGTGCTCGACCAGCGAGGAGATGATATGCCGCCCCGCGCGCTTCGCCGCCTCGGCCCCGCCGAGCAGGGCCCAGTTGTCGCTCTCGGAGCCGCAGGAGGTGAAGACGAGCTCTTCGCTTTTGCAGCCCAGCGCGTCGGCGACCTCGCCGCGGGCCGCGGCGAGCAGCTTTGCCGCCTCGCGCCCCTTGGCGTGGGTCGAGCTGGGATTGCCGTAGAGAAGCGTCATCGCCCTTACGGCCGCTTCCGCAGCCTCGGGGCAGACCGCGGTGGTCGCGGCGTTGTCAAGATAGTGTTCCATTATTCGTAATTCCTTTGGAGAGAACAGGTATGAAATATATTATAGCCACTCTCGGCTGCAAGGTCAACCAGTATGAGACGCAGGCCATGGAGGCCCTGCTCGCCGCCCACGGCCATCGCCGGGCGGAGGCGGGCGAAACGGCGGACGCCGTGATCGTCAACTCCTGCGCCGTCACAGCCGAAAGCGGGCGCAAGACCCGCCAGACGATCCGCCGCCTGAGCGAGGAGCACCCCGGCGCGGTGATCGCGGTGGGAGGCTGCTATTCCCAGCTCGAGCCGGAAAAGGTCAGGCAGCTCGGCGCCGCGGTCGTCTTCGGCGCGGCGGAGCGGACGAAGTTCGTCGAGGCCGTGGAGAAGGCCGTCGCCGAGGGGGAGGAGAGCCTTTGGATCGACAAGCCCTTCGAGCGCCGTGCCTTCGAGGAGCTGCGCGCCGGCGCCCCGGAGGGGCGGACGCGGGCCATGCTGAAGATCCAGGACGGCTGCCATAATTTCTGCAGCTACTGCATCATCCCCTACACGCGCGGTCGGCTGCGCTCCCTGCCGCTCGAATCGGCCGCCGCCGAGAGCGCGCGCCTTGCCGCGGAGGGCTTTCGCGAGCTGGTGCTCACCGGCATCGAGGTGGCCTCCTACGGCGTCGACCTGCCCGGAAAGCCGGGTCTCGCCGACGTGCTGGAGAGCGTGGCCGCGTCCTCGGGGGAGATGCGCCTGCGCCTCGGCTCGCTCGAGCCGACGGTGATCACCGAGGAATTCTGCCGAAGAGCCGCGGCGCTCGGCAAGCTCTGCCCGCACTTTCATCTCTCGCTGCAGTCCGGCTGCGACCGCACGCTCAGGGCCATGAACCGCAAGTACGACACGGCCGCCTTTTTCACCGTCACCGAGCGGCTGCGGCGGTATTTCCCCGGCTGCGCGCTGACGGGCGATCTGATCACGGGCTTTCCCGGCGAGACGGAAAAAGACCATGCCGAGACCCTGGCCTTCATCGAAGCATGCGCCTTTGCCGACCTGCACGTCTTTCCCTATTCCCGCCGCCCCGGCACGAAGGCCGACGCGATGCCCGGCCAGTACAGCGCCGCCGTCAAGAGCCGCCGTGCCGCCGAGGCCTCGGCCGTCGCCGCGGCCACGCGTGCGCGCTATCTCGACGAGCAGATCGGAAGGAGCCTCGAGGTCCTCTTCGAAAACGGCGAGGGGGAGGGCTCGGTCGGCCACAGCGAGAACTATCTGCTCGTGCGCGTGCCGGAGCACGGACTGCAGGGACAGGTAAAAACCGTCAAAATAACAGGCGTTTCGCAGGGAGAGCTTGTCGGTTTTCCCATTTGAAAAGCCATCCGTGTAATGTTATAATTCGAATAGCATCCAGAACAGGGAAGTGATCGGCATGAAAAGAGAAGACGTGTTCAACTTTGCCGCCGGGCCCTCGGCCATGCCGCGCAGCGTGCTGGAGAAGGCCGCGGCCGAGCTTTTGAACTACCGCGGAACGGGCATGTCCGTCATGGAGATGAGCCATCGCTCCGCCGCCTTCCGGGAGATCTTCGACACGGCCAAGGCCTCGCTCAGAGAGCTCCTGAACGTGCCCGACAGCCACGAGATCCTGCTGCTGCAGGGCGGCGCGACGCTGCAGTTCGCCGCGATCGGGATGAACCTGCTCGCCGGAGGCGCGGCCGATTACGCCGTCACCGGGCGCTTTTCCGCCCGTGCGGCCGAAGAGGCGAAAAAATACGGCACGGTGCGCATCGCCGCCGACACCTCGTCCACCGGGCACGACCGGATCCCAAAGCAGGACGAGCTTTCCCTTTCCCCGAACGCGAAGTATTTCTATTACTGCGCCAACAACACGATCTACGGCACCGAATGGCACTACGACCCCGAGACGGCCTGCCCGCTGGTGTGCGACATGTCCTCGGACATCCTGACCCGGCCGGTCGATTTTTCGCGCTTCGCGCTCGTCTATGCCGGGGCGCAGAAAAACATGGCCCCCGCGGGGCTGACCGTCGTGATCGTGGACAGGTCCCTCGTCGGAGGCGAGCTGCCCTGCACGCCGGAGATCATGAGCTACAAGGTGATGGCCGAGACGGACTCGATGCTCAACACTCCGCCCTGCTGGTGCATCTACATGCTCTCGCTCATGCTTGACTGGGTGCGGGAAAACGGCGGCGTCGCGGGAATGGACGAGCGCAAAAGAGAACGCGCGGCGCTGCTCTACGACGTGCTGGACTCCAGCCGCCTGTATCTCCCGCACGCGAGAAGGGAAGACCGCAGCTTCATGAATGTCACCTTCTCTACGGGGAAAAAAGAGCTCGACGCGGAATTCGTCGCAGGCGCGGCGCAGCGCGGGCTCCTGAGCGTCAAGGGACACAAGGTCACGGGAGGCATGCGCGCCTCGCTCTACAACGCCATGCCGCTCGAGGGGGCGAGAAAGCTCGCCGATTACATGAGGGAGTTTGAGGCAGAACATGTTTGAAATCAAGACCATGAACAGCATCTCGCCGATGGGGCTCGAGGTGCTGACAAAGAAGGGCTGCCGCGTCGGCCCCGATATCGAGAAGCCGCAGGCCCTGCTGATCCGCAGCGCCGATCTGCACGGCTACCCCTTCAACGAGGAGCTGCTGTGCATCGCGCGCGCCGGAGCGGGCACCAACAACATCCCCGTCGAGGACTGCGCCGAGCAGGGCATCGTCGTCTTCAACAGCCCCGGCGCGAACGCCGAGGCGGTCAAGGAGCTGGAGATGTGCTCGCTGGTGCTCGCCTCGCGCGACGTGCTGGGCAGCATCGCGTGGGTCCGCTCCATCGCCGGCGAGGGGGAGGAGATCCCCAGGCTCGTCGAAAAGGGCAAGAACGCCTTCGGCGGGCCGGAGCTGATGGGCAAGACCATGGGCGTGATCGGCCTGGGCGCGACGGGCGCGCTGGTGGCGAATCTCGCCGTGTCGCTGGAAATGACCGTCTACGGCCACGACCCCTTCATGAGCGTGGACGCGGCCTGGAACCTCTCGCGCGACGTGCTGCGGGCCGAGTCGCTCGACGAGCTGCTGGAAAAGAGCGATTATATCAG
>JAFSNA010000014.1 GCA_017447645.1 Oscillospiraceae bacterium | reverse complement strand
TCCCCCGGAGGGGGAGGCTATAAGGAAAAGCCGTTTTAATTGGCCACCTTGACCATTGCGAAGCGGATCACCTTGTCGCCCAGCCGGAAGCCCTCCTGAAAGACTTCGACGATCTCGTTCTCGCCCTTTGTCTCGTCGTCCACGTGCATGACCGCGTTGTGGAGCGCGGGGTCAAAGGTCTTGCCCAGGGATTCGATCTTTTCCACGCCCAGCTTCTCCATCGTCGTGCAGAACTGGGTCATGATCATCTCGATGCCCTTGCGGTAGGCCTCGTCCTCGGTGTGCTGGTTCAGCGCACGGACGAGGTTGTCGTACACCGGCAGGAATTTCAGAAGCGTGTCGGCCTTGATGTCGGCGTAGAGGGCGTCCTTCTCGCGCTGGCTGCGCTTGCGGTAGTTGTCATACTCGGCCAGCAGTCTCAGATACGCGTCCGACTGTCCCTGCGGGGACTCGGGCTTCTTTTCCTCCTGCGGCGCGGCCTTTTCTTCCTTTTTCTTTTCAGCCTTTTCCTTTTTGGTCTTTTCCTTTTTCTCTTCCCTCGGCGTCCCGGCCTTTTCTTCGGTCTGCGCCTCGTTTTGTTCCTCTATGACTTCCTCGGTCTTCTTCTCGTCACTCATCGTTGATGTCTCCCTTGATGATCAGCTTGTTGTGCATGCCCTCGGGCGGGGCCTCGCCGGCGCCCAGCCTTCTTGACAGGCCGTCGGCCAGGAAGCGGAGCTTGGCGGCGACGGCGGAATAGTTCATACGCGTCGGGCCGACCACGCCGATCAGACCGCGGGTGTTGTCGCCGGCGTCGTAGCTGGCGATCACCACGCTGGAATCCTTGAGCTCCTCGGCCACGTTCTCCGGGCCGATCAGCACGCGGACCTCGTTGCTGCCCGGCAGGCTCTCCTCCGGCAGGATATGCCCGCCGCCGGAGAGGTAGGTCATCAGGCGGTGCGCCTTGTCCGGGTCTCGGAACTCCGGCTGGCTCAAAAGCCTGTTTTCGCCGGAGACGAAGGCCGCCGGGGCGGAAGAGCTTGAAAGCACTTCGATCGCAAACGAGGAGATCACGGCCGTAATGCCCATCGTGTCGTCGGCGCTGCGCTCGGTCGAGGCGATCAGCACCGGGGTGATCGCGTCCTCGGCGATGTGCGTGAAGTTGGCGTTGAAGAGCGTCGCGAGCTTGCGGATCATCCGCTCGTCCACCGAGATCGGCAGGCGCACCAGCTTGTTGCGCACCGTGTGGTCCGAGAGCATCACGACGATGATGAAGGTGTTCGCGTCGACGTAGATGAGGTCGAAGCGGATGATCGTCACGGCCTCGCGCGTGGTCAGCGCCATGGCCGGGTAGTTCGTCAGCTGCGAGGCCAGGCGGCTGACGTCGCCGATCGTGTCGTCGAGCTCCTGCAGCTTCTGGTTGAGGCGGCGGTTGAGGTCCTCGCTCTCCTCGAGCGTGAACTTCTGCTTCTCCATCAGCTCGTTGACGTAGAGCCGATAGCCCATCGCCGTCGGCACGCGGCCGGCGGAGGTGTGGGGCTGTTCGAGATAGCCCATCGCGGCCAGCTCGGCCAGCTCGTTGCGGATCGTGGCGGAGGAGCAGCCCAGGCCCGCGCTCTGCGCGATGGCCTTGCTGCCGACCGGCTCGGCCGTCTCGATGTAGGCGTCCACGACGGCCGCGAGTATTTTCTTTTTTCTCTCGCTCAACTGCATGTTAGCACTCCGCCCTGCCGACTGTTGGCACTCGTTCTTACCGAGTGCTAATATACCATCGGGCATCTCTTTTGTCAAGGCTCCCGGGCACGAAAATGGGGAAAATTCACAGTTTGGACAAATAAAAAAGGGCGGCCTGTGGCCGCCCTTTATTCTTTTCCCTTACCGGTGGATATACAGCCTTGTCGGCTGCTCCTCGCCGTCGCCCTGCGCGAGGCAGAAGAATTCCCAGCCGTAGCGCTCGTAAAAGCCCGTGTGATCGGTGACGAGATAGAGGGGCGAGACGCCGTGCGCGCGCTGATCGGCCACTGTCAGCTCCAGCAGCCGCCCGGCGACGCCGCGGCCGCGGTATTCCTCCTCGGTAAAGACGGCGCAGACGTTGGGAAAGAGGTCCTTTCGGTCGTGGAAGTCGTTCTCGATCACGCCCATGCCGCCGATGATCCGCTCGCCGTCAAGGCAGAGATACCAGCCGTATTCCGTCCCGCCGGAGAGGTAGTCGTCCATGCATGCGAGGTACGCCTCCTCGGGCACGCCCCATTTGCCGCTGAACCAGGCCGCGGCCTTTTCTTTCAGCTCCGGGCGCTGCCGGAGCGTGATGAATTGCAGCTCTCCCATCTTTTTTCTTCCTTTCCTCACCACATCCATTCGCGCGGATCCATCGGCTCTTCGCCCGCGAGGATGCGCCGCAGCGCCTCGCGGCAGAGCGGCATCGCCTCGGCGAGGAACCGCTCCAGCAGCGCCTCGGTCAGATAGTGCGTCGTCCCCTGCGGATTTTCGGAGAAATCGTCGCGCATCTCGTCGAGGAAATCCCGCAGCAGGAAGGGGTAGATCCGGTTGACGGGCTCCGCTTCAAAATCCCGCGGCATCACCAGCTCGTCCCGGATACCGTAGCGCGAGACGATGTAACGGTTGAGCAGATGGTAGTCGTTGTGCAGCACCGCCACGTTCGCGCGCGTCATGTCCCGCGGCGCGAAGCGGACCCGGTTCCAGAAGCGGCGGTAGCAGACGTCCTCGATCAGGTGCATGTAGTAGCCGAGATACAGCCCGTCGGTCTCGACGAGCGGGGCGAACTCGCGGCGGAAGCGCTCGAAATCGGAAAAACGACGGCTTTCCCCGTCGATCTGTTCTTCGACCTGATAGTGCGTCAGATTGCGGAAGACCAGATCCTCGATCGCGTCCGGCAGCACGTTGCCGACGCGGAAGCGCTCGACGTCGCGCACGCCCAGCGGTATCAGCTCCTCGCCGAGGAGATAGTGGATCGTTCGTTGGGCCATGTCCTTATCTCCCGTACTTGTCCAGCACGCCGCGGGCCATGTCGGCCATCCCTTTGCGCACATGCGCGGGGGAGAGGATCTCCGCCTCCGCGCCGAAGCCGAAGACCCAGGCATAAAACTGCGGGCTGACGACGGCCTCGATCGCGACGGAGAAATGCTCGTCGTCCTCGCGGATGAGCATGACGTCGCGGCCGAAGCGGTCGATCACCGCGCCGGCCAGGTGGTTGGCAAAGCGCAGGCGCACGGTCTCGGCCTCGCCTGCAAACATGCCGAAGACCTTTTTCGAGTAGGCCGACATATCCACCTTTTTGAAGGCCTCCCTGCCGTCGCGGAAGCTCTCGAGCGCTGAGATCTGAGCCATCTTGTCCACGCGGTAGTGCCGGATCGACGCGCTTGCGGCGTCGTAGGCCAGCATGTAATAGTTCTCGTCGTCCCACATCAGCGCATAGGGGCTGAGTTCGTAGAAAGCGCCGTCGTGGCGGTAGCGCCGTTCCTTCTTCACCGTGTACTCGAAGTACAGGAAGCGGATCTTTCTGTCCGCCGTGATGGCCGAGGAGATCTCGTCGACATTGTAGTAGACGCTCTCGTTCATGCTCTTGACGCGGTTGCGCACATAGACCTGGCGCTGCAGCGCCGCGGCGTCGTGTACGCTTGCCAGGCTCTCGATCTTGCGGATCAGCGCGAGGGTCTTGCGCTGCGTGATGAACTTGGAGGACTGCACGCTGTCGACGAGCAGCTTGAGCTCGGGCAGCTCAAAGTCCCGCGTGCCGATGTAATAGCCAACGGTCTTGCCGCGGGTCTGCACCACGTCCAGCCCGAACTCGCGCAGCGCCTCGAGATCGCCGTAGAGGCTCTTGCGCTCGGCGAGGATGCCGTGCGCGGCGAGCATCTCCACCATCTGCGCGATGCCGACGGGATGCGCCTCGTCGGAGTTTTGCGTGAGATACTGCATCAGATACAGCAGCTTGAGCTTCTGCTTCTGGGATCTCGCCATGGTATTCGCCCCTCTCGTGTTTGTTCGGCTTCATTATACACGAAACGCTGTCCCATTAAAAGGACTTTGTTTTGTAACCGGGCGTGCGGGAAAGCTAAGGCTCCCCGTCTGCATCGGGGAGCCATGTCCTTTTTCTTTTTCGAGAACTTGCCGCAGGGGATGAAGTTCATGCCCCTCACCTCTTTCTTTCCGTCCGGCAAAGTGCTATACTGTTTTCAGATCTTTTTTGAAGGATGGTGTCCGGATGATGACCTTAAACGAGATCTGTCTGCACATCCGCTCCGCCGAGCGCGAGGCCGCAAAGCTGATGCTGCAGGCGCACGACGTGCTGGCCGAGCGCAAGAGCGGCGCGCGCGACGTCGTGACCGAATACGACCGCCGCGTGCAGGCGCTGCTGATCGAAAAGCTTCGCGCCGCCGTGCCGGAGGCGCATTTCTTCGGCGAGGAGATGGACGCGCCGGAGAAGGCCGATTCCGCGCAGCTTTTCATCATCGACCCGATCGACGGGACGATGAACTTTGTCCGCGGCTTTTCCCGCAGCGGTATCTCCGTGGCTTATGCCGAGCGCGGCCGTGTGCTCGCCGGCGCGGTCTACAATCCTTACCTCGACGAGATGTTCCACGCCGTGCGCGGCGAGGGCGCCTTTCTCAACGACCGGCCCATCCATGCGTCGACGGACGATCTGGCAAACTCCGTGGTCTGCTTCGGCACCGCGCCCTACCGGCCCGACCTGTCCGGGAAGAGCTTTGAGATGGCCCGCCGGCTTTTTGACGCGAGCCTCGACGTCCGGCGCGAGGGCTGCGCGTCCCTGGATCTGTGCAGTGTGGCGGCCGGGCGTGCCGGCCTGTATTTTGAATTCAATCTCTCGCTGTGGGACTATGCCGCCGGCGCACTGATCGCCGCGGAGGCCAGCGCGGTCTGTCTGCGGCCGGACGGCTCGCCCCTGCCCTATACGGGAGAAAAGAGCGCCCTCGTGGCTGCGCCGCGTCCGGTGCTGGACGAGTTCTTCGCCCTCGCGGGAGATCTGCTTGTATGAACACTCCCCTCTTTGAGCGGGAAGCGCCCGTCCTGTTCGAGGAGCGCGTCGACTCGACCAACCTGTATCTGCGCCGGATCGCAGACACGGCCGCGGACGGCGCCGCCGTGATCGCGAAAACGCAGAGCGCGGGACGCGGGCGTCTCGGCCGCGGCTTCCTCTCGCCGGAGGGCGGGCTGTATCTGTCCGTGCTGCTGCGCCCGGAGGCGGAGCCGGAGCGGCTTTTGACGCTCACACCCTTGGCCGCGGCCGCGGTCTGCCGCGCCGTGGAGACGGTCTGCGGCGTGCGCTGCGGCATCAAGTGGCCCAACGACGTGCTGCTCGGCGGGAAAAAAATCTGCGGCATCCTGGTCGAGAGCGTGCTCGGCGGCGTCAAGCCCTGTGTGATCGTCGGCATCGGGATCAACGCCAACACGCCCTCTTTTCCGGAGGAGCTGTCGCAGATCGCCTCTTCGATCGCCGCGCAGACGGGCAGGGAAGTCGGGCTGCACGCCCTCGCCGCGGCGCTGCTGCGGGAATTCGACGCTCTTTACGATCGCTGGCTCTCGGACGGCGGGCGTTCCGTGCTCGCGGAATACCGCGCGCGCTGCCTGAACGTCGGGCGCGAGGTGCTCGTCGGCGATCGCCGCGGCCTGGCCCTCTCGGTCGGGGACGATTATTCGCTGCTCGTACGCTTTCCGGACGGCAAAGAGGAGGCGCTGCGCTTCGGCGAGGTCTCCGTGCGGGGGCTGTATTAGTCGATCGCACGGCCGGCTTTCCGAAAAAAAACTAAGTAAACGATGATTAAATGCCGCGAGAGCGATTTTGCGAGGGGTTTTTTCGTCGCAATGAAGGCGAAAAAAAGCAGGAATACTTTGTGTATTTCAAGGTTTTGAGACAAAATCGCGGCGAAAAAAGACCGCAAAGCGCCGAAGCGGTATTTATTCAGCGTTTACCTAAAAACAAACACGCCCTTCCGGTAAGGAAGGGCGATTTTTTGTGCCGAAAAGTTCAGTCAAGAACGTAGGGCAGGAGCGCGATCTGGCGGGAACGCTTGATCGCCTCGGTCAGCTCGCGCTGATGCATCGCGCAGGTACCGGTCGTGCGGCGGGGCAGGATCTTGCCGCGCTCGGACAGGTAGTGGCGGAGCTTCGCGGTGTCCTTGTAGTCGATGAAGGTGGCCTTGTCGACACAGAACTGGCAGACTTTTCTGCGCTTATGGGTTTTGGGGTTGGTCTTATCGAAAGCCATTAGCTCGTATCCTCCTTCTGTTAATTAGAACGGTAACTCACCGTCGTCGCCGCCGAGATCCTCAAAGGGCGAAGAGGCCTGCTTGGGGTTGCTCTTCGGGGCTTCGTAGTCTCTCGTGTAGCTGTTGCCGCGGCTCTCGCCGCCGTCGCCGTCGCGGCGCGCCTCGCCGAAGTAGACGTTGTCGGCAACGACTTCCCAGCTGGTCCGCTTCTCGCCTTCTCTGGTCTCCCATTTCCGGCTCTGCAGGCGTCCGGAGACGACTGCCATGCGGCCCTTCGAGAAATACTTGCTGACAAACTCGGCGGTCTGACGCCATGCCACGCAGTCGATAAAATCAGTCTGTCTCTCACCGCCGTCGCGGCCGCCGAAATCGCGGTCGACAGCGAGGGTGAAGGACGCGACCTGCGTCTGGGACTGCGTCATGCGCAGTTCCGGGTCGCGGGTGAGACGGCCCATGATCGTGATGTGGTTGAGCATGGTCCCTCTCCTTATTCCGCGCGCATGGTGATCAGACGGCGCAGGATGCCGTCGGTGATCCCGAGGATACGGTCCAGCTCCGCGGGGAATTCCGGGGCGCTG
>JAFSNA010000127.1 GCA_017447645.1 Oscillospiraceae bacterium | reverse complement strand
TCCTCGATGCGGGCGGGGTGGATGCGGCCGTCCTGGATCAGCTTTTCCAGCGCGAGCCTGGCCACCTCGCGGCGGACGGGATCGAAGCTGGAGACAGTGATCGTCTCGGGCGTGTCGTCGATGATCAGATCGCAGCCCGTGAGCGTTTCGATGCTGCGGATGTTGCGGCCTTCGCGGCCGATGATGCGGCCCTTCATCTCGTCGTTGGGGAGAGCGACGACGGAGACCGTGATCTCGCTGGCGTGGTCGGCGGCGCAGCGCTGGATGGCGGTGGCGATGATGTCGCGCGCGCGCTCGTCCGCCTCTTCTTTGTACTGCGCTTCGATCTCCTTGACCTTCAGCGCCATCTCATGGGTGACGTCGTCGCGGACGTTGTCGATGAGGTAAGCCTTGGCCTCCTCGATCGAGAAGCCGGAGATCTTTTCGAGCATTTCGAGCTGGCCCTTCTTGATCTGGGCGATCTCCTGCTGCTGCGCCTCGGCGGCGGCAATCTTGCTGTTGAGCGTTTCGCTTTTCTTCTCGATCGCATCGGTCTTGCGGTCGAGATTTTCTTCCTTCTGCTGCAGGCGGCGTTCCTGCTTCTGCAGCTCGGCCCGGCGGGCCTTTTCCTCGCGCTCGTATTCCGAGCGGCTTTTGTGTATTTCTTCCTTTGCCTCGACGAGAGCTTCACGTTTCTTGCTCTCGGCGGTCTTGATCGATTCGTTTATGATCCGTTTGGCCTCTTCTTCGGCGCTTTGGATCTCACGCTCCGCGATCTTCTTGCGGTAGAGAACGCCGAGCAGGAAACAAACGACGGCCGTGACGGCGATCGCGATCCATGAATACCAGGGCATAGTAAGCAAACACACCTCCATTCCTCAAAAATATGCCGGGGTGGGGCGGTGCTTTTTCAATAGCAGAAGACGGACCATCAAGCGTATCCGTCGTGTCATAATTGAAAGCGGTCTCATGCGCGGGAGCTCCCCTGCTCCACACATGTTACCATCATGGTATTTTATCTCTTCGGCCGGATTATGTCAAGCGGATCGCCGAAATCTTTTTTAACCGCGGCGCAGGACAAGGCCGTCCTCCCCCGCGGTGCAGAGCAGCTCGTCGCCCTTTCCGACTCCGCCGGAGAGCAGCAGCTCCGCCGCCGGATCTGCCACGAGGCGGCGGACGGCGCGGCGCAGGGGCCGCGCGCCGTCCTTCCCGCCGCCCTCCGCGGCAAGGCGCCCGACGGCTTCCTCGCTGACGCGCAGCGTGACGCCGAGCTTTTCCAGCCGCGAGCGCTCCTCGTCCAGCAGCAGGCGGCAGATCGAGCGCAGCTCCTCCGGTCCCAGCGTTCGGAAGGGCACGATCTCGTCGATGCGGCTCAGAAATTCCGCCCGGAAGACGCCGCGCAGCTCCTCGTGCACGCGCCCGGCAGGATCCTCATCCCGCGGCCCGGCGGAAAAGCCGATGCGCCCGCGCCCTTCCGCGATCGCGGCGGCGCCGACGTTTGAGGTCATCACGATGAGCGTGTTGCGAAAATCCACCATGCGGCCGGAGGCGTCGCTGAGGCGTCCCGCGTCCATGATCTGCAGCAGGATGCCGCGCACCTCCTCGTGCGCCTTTTCGATCTCGTCGAAGAGCACGACGGACCAGGGGCGGCGGCGCACCTGTTCGGTGAGCTGGCCGCCGTCCTCATAGCCGACATAGCCCGGCGGCGAGCCGAGGATGCGGCTGACGGCGTGCTTTTCCATATATTCCGACATGTCCAGGCGGATGAGCGCGTTCTCGTCGCCGAAGACCTCCGCGGCCAACGCGCGGCACAGCTCGGTCTTACCCACGCCCGTGGGGCCGAGGAAAAGAAAACTGCCCACCGGGCGGCGCTCGTCGCCCAGGCCAACGCGGCTGCGCCGGATCGCGCGCGCCACCTTTTCCGCGGCTTCGTCCTGGCCGATCACGCGCTTTTTCAGCGCCTCCTCCAGCCCCAGCAGCGCGCGCTTTTCGTCCTTGCCGAGCGCGGCGACGGGGATCTGCGTCCACTGGGCGACGACGGCGGCGACGGCGGACGCGTCCACCTCGGCGCGCGTGCCGGAGACCTGTGAGGCCGAGGCCGCCTCGTCCAGGAGGTCGATGGCCTTGTCCGGCAGGCATCGATCCGGGATATAGCGGCGCGACAGCTCGCAGGCGGCCTCGAGCGCGTCGTCTCCGATCGGGACGCGGTGGTGCCGCTCGAGCCCGGGGCGCAGCGAGCGCAGCATACGCAGGGTCTGCTCCTTATCCGGCTCGTCGATGTGCACCGGCTGAAAGCGCCGCTCGAGCGCGGCGTCCTTTTCGATGTGGCGGCGGTATTCCTCCGTCGTCGTCGCGCCGAGGATCTGCAGCTCGCCGCGGCCGAGTGCGGGCTTGAGGATGTTGGCGGCGTCGATCGAGCCCTCGGCGCTGCCCGCCCCGACGAGCGTGTGCAGCTCGTCGATGAAGAGGATCACGTCCCCGGCGCGGCGCACCTCGCGCAGCACGGTCTTGACGCGCTCCTCGAAATCGCCGCGGTACTTCGTCCCCGCGAGCAGCGAGGGGACGTCCAGCGAGACAAGGCGCTTGTGCGAGAGCTCAGCCGTCGTCGCGCCGCGCGCCATCAGCTCGGCCAG
>JAFSNA010000126.1 GCA_017447645.1 Oscillospiraceae bacterium | reverse complement strand
TCGACGGCAAGCTCAACGATCAGGCGCTCTTCGACAATCCCTACGCCGCGTTTTCGATCAAGGGCATCCCGCCGCAGCACATGAAGCTGCCCGAGCCGCATGTGTACGGCGATATGATGCAGCTGATCGACTATATCCGCTCCGGCGACAGGCCGATCGCCTCCGCCGAGCAGGGACGGCACGTGCTGGAGATCGTCGAGGCCGGCTTTGAATCCATGCGAAGCGGCCGCTGCATCGAGCTGAAGACGAGCTTTACGCCGCTCTCTCTCGAAGAGCTGCAAAACGACTGACGCACCCGGACGATTATGCCGCAGCCGCCCGATCCCGGCGCTGCGGCATAAGGCATATCACGCGAAACAGAGAGGAGACGCTATGAAGATCATTCAGGTCGGAAGCAGCGGCTGGGCGGCCGGCTGGCTGGAATACATCCACAACGAGCCCGAGGCGGAGCTGGCGGCGATCGTCAGCCGCGGCGGGCCGAAATTTGAACAGACGAAAGAAAAATGGCAGATCCCCGACGAAATATGCTATACTGATTATGACGAGGCGCTCCGATGCGACGCGGACCTGGTCATCGTGGCCATGCCGCACAAATACCATGTCCAGTACGCCAGAAAGGCGGTCCTGGCGGGAAAGAACGTGCTGATCGAGAAGCCCTTGACGGATGATCTGGACGAGGCGAAGGAATTCCTGCGCTTCATGGAGGGCCGCCGGGAAAAGGCCTTCGTCAGCCAGAACTACCGCTTCCGTCCGCAGCTGTGGCAGATGAAGGCCTCCTTCGGCGAGGACAACATCGGCGAGCCCGCCTGGGCGAACGTGACCTTCCGCCACGGCGTCACCAACGAGAAGTTCAGCGAAAAGACCGCCTGGCAGCGCAAGGACTGGCGGCTCGAGCAGACGAGCCTGCTGCTGCTGGAAGTGGCGATCCATCACTTCGACATGCTGCGCTTCGTCAGCGGCTCGGACGTGAAGAACGTATACGCCCGCGGCTGGAACCCGGCCTGGAGCGACCTCAGGGGCATCGGCTCGGCCTTCGTGCTGCTTGAGTTTGAAAACGGCTTCAAGGCCAACTATTCCGTCACGGAAAAGTCGATCGGCTTCCCCTGCGGCTATCAGGCCAACTGGATCATGCAGACCGACCGCGGCGCCGTGATCTGGGAAAACGACGAGCCGAACCGCCTGGACATGTCGCTCGGGCTCGAGGGGCATCTGCGCGAGGACTTTTATTTCCCCGGCAAGGACCGCGCGGGCGTGCTCAAAGAAGTGATGCGGGAGCTCAGGGGAGAAGAGGGCGCCGTCCCGACGGTGTTCGACAACATCCGCTCCCTTGCGGTCAGCTTTGCCGTGCTCAGATCCATTGAGGAGGACCGTACGGTCGAGCTCAGCGAAATACTGTAAACGAGGTGTGACATGACGGAAAACAAAGCCCGCGTCGGCATCATCGGCGCCGGAACGGTCGCGCGCCGCAATCAGATCCCGGCCTTCGGCGTCTGCGAACGGGCGGAGACGGCCGCGGTGTTCGACCGCCATATCGAACGCGCGCAGGCCCTGTGCGATCAGTACGGCATTCCGAAGGCCTATTCCCGGCTGGAGGATCTGCTTGCCGACGACGAGATCAACTGCGTCAGCATTTGCACCGGCAACGTCTCGCACGAGAGCATCGCGCTTGCCGCGCTCGAAGCGGGCAAGCACGTCCTGTGCGAAAAGCCCATGGCGATCTCTGTGGAGCAGGCGGAGCGGATGAAGCGCGCGGCGGAGGAGAAGGACCTGATCTTCATGATGGCCTTCGTCAACCGCTTCCGCCAGGAGAGCATCCTGATCAACGAGCTGCGCGAGCAGGGACGCTTCGGCGAGATCTACCATGCCCGCTGCGGCTGGATCCGCCGGCGCGGCACGCCCGCGGGCTGGTTCACCTCCAAGGCGAAGTCGGGCGGCGGCGCGGTGCTGGACATCGGGGTACATGTCATCGACATGACCTGGTATCTGATGGGCCGGCCCAGACCCGTCTCGGTCAGCGGTGTCACGCACCGCCGCATCGGCAGCTATCAGACCCGCAGCGTCGCCGGCTGGACGGCCGTCGGCGTGAAGGAGGAGGAATTCGACAACGAGGAGGCGGCCAGCGCGCTGATCCGCTTTGAAAACGGCGCCTCGCTCTCGGTCGACGTCAGCTGGGCGATCAACGGCAAAGAGGAGGGCATGTTCTCCAAGCTCTACGGAGAGAAAGCCGGCGCGAGCGTGATCCCCGCCGTGATATACGGCGAGGAGGACGGCTTCCTCACGGACGTCGAGCCCGTCATCGCCGTGGAAAACGGCTGGCAGAAGGCCTTCGAGCGAGAGATCGCGCACTTTGCCGACTGCGTCGTCGAGCATCGCACCCCGCTCGCGAGCGCGGAGGACGGTCTCACGGTGCAGCGCATGCTCAACGGCATTTACGACTCGGCCGCTCAGGGCCGGGAGATCCTGCTCTGAACACACGGAGGGAACGATGGGCGAACTGAGATTTCCCGAGGGCTTCCTCTGGGGCGCCTCGGCGGCGTCCTTTCAGATCGAGGGTGCGTGGAACGAGGACGGCAAGAGCGAGAGCATCTGGGACCGTTTCTGCCGCACGCCCGGGAACGTCGCGCATTTCGACAACGGCGACGTGGCCTGCGACTTTTACCACCGCTACGCCGAGGACGCGAAGATCATGGCGCAGCTCGGCCTGCAGACGCAGCGCATCTCCATCTCCTGGCCGCGCGTGATCCCGGAAGGGCACGGCGCGGTCAATCAAAAGGGCCTGGACTTCTACCGCCGCGTGGTCGACGCGATGCTCGAACAGGGCGTCAAGCCCTTCATCATGCTGTACCACTGGGATCTTCCGCAGTGCCTGCAGGAGCGCGGCGGCTGGCTCAACCGCGACACGGCGGCCTGGCTTGCCGAGCTCGCCGAGCTGATCTTCCGCAGCTTCCCGCACGAGGTGCCCTGCTGGGGAACGATCCTTGAGCCGCAGATCCACGCCTATCACGGCTACTGGGACGGCAAGCACGCCCCCGGGCAGAGAGACTTCTCCTCCGCGCTGCTCGCCGCGCACAACCTGCTGCGGGCGCACGGCCTGATGGTCGACGCGTTTCGAGCCTCCGGCGCGGAGGGCGAGATCGGCATCACCAACTATCTGCCCTTCCACTACCCGCTGACGTCCGACGAGGCGGACAGAGCGGCGGCCGTCCGCTGGGACGGCTGCTGGAACCGCTGGTTCCTCGACGCGCTGTTCCGCGGCGCCTATCCGGAGGACATGCAGCGCTGGTACCGCGGCAAGGGGATCGTCCTTCCCGAGATCCGCCGGGGGGATATGGAGCTGATCTCCCGTCCGACGGATTTTCTGGGGCTGAACTATTATTACAGCTATTTCATCGGCGAGGGCGAGGATCGCTGGCCGCTGTGCGTGCGTTCCGTCCGCCCGGCGGACAGAGAGTATACCGCCATGGGCTGGCCGATCTGCCCGGAGGGCTTCTACGACGACCTGATGCGCTGCTGGCGCGATTACGGCCAAAAGATCATCGTGACCGAAAACGGGGCCGCCTTCGACGACGTCGTCTCGCCCGACGGCGAGGTCCACGACGCGCGCCGCATCGCCTATCTGCGGGCGCATCTGCGCGCGCTGCACCGTGCCATCGAGGACGGCGCGGACGTCCGGGGCTATCTGGTCTGGTCCTCGTTCGACAACTTCGAATGGGCTCTGGGCTATGAAAAACGCTTCGGCATGACCTACGTCGATTATCCCACGCAGAAACGCATTATCAAGGACAGCGGCAAATGGTACGCCGCGCTGATCAGACAAAACGCATTGCCGGAGGAGGCGCAGCATGGTTAAGATCGTAGTGAAGTTCAAGATCCTGCCGGGCGTGGAAGAGCAGTATCTTGCCGATTTGAAGAAATGCATCCTGGCGACCCGCGCCGAGCCCGGCTGCGTCGAATACACGGCCTTCTGGAACGCGGAGGAGCGTGTGCTCACGCTCTTCGAGTGCTTCGCCGACGCCGAGGCCGCCCGGGAGCACCTGAGCTATCCGCATTTCGCCGTGGACTTCAAGGCGCTGAAAAAGTACTATGACGGCAAGGCCGTGGCCGAACGCTACGAGGATCCGATCATATGACCGCCGAAAACGCCGTCAAAAGCTTTATCGAGGCGACGGGGATCGGGCCGAATCAGACGGATCGTGAGAGCTTCTCCCGCGCCTTCCGCGCCGAGATGGCGCGCGGCGCCGCCCGCCGGGGCGGCACGCTCGCCATGATCCCGACCTATCTGTCGGCGCAGGGCCGGCTGAAGCCGGGCGATCTGGCCGCCGCCGTCGATTTCGGCGGGACGAACTTCCGCACGGCGCTCGTGAGCATCCGCGCCGAGGGCGCCCGTCTGGAGGAGTACAGCAGCCGGCCGTCTCCGGGAAAGAACGGGGCCATGCGCTGGGAGGAGTTCCTCGCCTTCACCGCCGACTGCGTCCGTCCGCTTCTGCGCCATACCGACAAGCTGGGTCTGTGCATCTCCTTCCCCACGACGATCACGCCGGAGGGGGACGGGCTGATCCACCACTTCACCAAGGAGATCGACATCACCGGCTATCGCGGACGGGCGATCTGCCGCGACCTCAGAGAGACGCTGGACATGCCGGAGGCCTGCTTCAAGGCGATCAACGACACGACGGCCGTGCTGCTCAGCGCGCGGTCGGTCGGGGCGAAAGCCGACGGCCTTATGGGTCTGATCGTGGGCACCGGCACCAATATCTGCTGTCAGATGGAGCGCAGAAGTCTCGGCATCGAGGGCGAGGGCCGCATGATCGTCGCGATGGAGAGCGGCGGCTTCCTCTCGCCGGACCGGACCGAGCTCGACCGCCTGATGGACGCCGACACGCTCTCGCCCGGCGTCTACCCGGAGGAGAAGATCGTGGCGGGCGGCTATCTCGGCAAGCTCTGCGGCTTTGCGCTGCGCGCGGCCGCTGAACGGGGCCTGTTCACGGAGAAAACACGCGATGCGCTGCTGCGCGCGGAGGAGTTTACGACGCCGCAGATGGACGCTTTCGCGTCGGGCGCGGCCGAGGCGGGCGTATTTGCCGAAGAAGGAGACGCGCTGGCGGCGCGCGAGATCGTCCGCGCGGTCTTTGCCCGCGCGGCCAAGCATATCGCGCTCTCGCTCGCCGCGGCGGCGGACGAGACGCTGCCGCGCGGCGGTGCGATGACCGTCTCCGCAGACGGCTCGGTGTTCCTCAAAAGCGCCGCCTTCCGCAAGCCCTTTTTCTCGTTCATGGAAGAATACTGCGCCGGGAGAAAGCCGGACTATGTCACGATGGAGCACTCGACGCTCATCGGCACGGCGATCGGCGCGCTCATCAACGCCGGATGATCGGAGGAAGCATGAAAGCTGTTTTTGAACGTATCAGTGTCCGCCGCTACCAGGATCGCCCCGTCGAAAAGGAGAAGATCCTTGCCCTGCTGCGCGCGGCGATGGCGGCGCCCTCCGCCGGCAATCAGCAGCCCTGGGAATTCTATGTGGTCACGGACCGCGAGAAGATCCGGGCCCTGTCCGAGGTCACGCCCTATTCCCACTATGCCGCGCAGGCGCCGGTGGTCATCGTCCCCGTCTACCGCGAGGCGATCAAGGCGCCGTCCTATGCGCTGATCGACATGAGCATCGCCATGGAGAACCTGTGGCTGAGCTGCGCCGAGCTGGGGCTCGGCGGCGTGTGGATGGGCATCGCGCCGCAGGAGAACTGCATGAGCGCGGTCGAAAAGATCCTGCAGATCCCGCAGGGGCTGCGGGCCTTTGCGCTCTTTCCGCTGGGCTATCCCGCCGAGACGCGTCCCCAGCAGGATCGTTACGACGAGAGCAGGATCCATTTCTGCTGATCCGCTTCCCGGATCGGGAAAGGGCCGCCGTGCCCGCATGACAGGACAGCTCCCGGAGCTTGATGCTCCGGGAGCCGTCCTTTTTTCTCTCTCTTATTTGTGGTCACGGAAGAACTCCAGAATGTCCGTGTTGGCTTTGACGCTCTCCTCGAATTCCGGGAAAAGCACATTGAAAACATGGCCCAGCGGATGGGTTTCCCGCTCATACGAGAGGAACGCGTATTCCCGCCCGGAGCTCTCCAGAGCCGCTTCCAGCCGAAGGTCCTCTTCGTACAGCAGCTCGTCGCCGGGGGTCGTGATGACGATGACCGGCGGAAAGCGGCTTTCCCGGCACAGCCGCGTGATATCGAGATCGCGCAGCCGTTCCCGGTCGATCCCCTCGGGGTACATCAGCGGGATGAGGGAGGACAGCTCCGCCTCCTCGTCGTCCCCGGTGAGGAGACGGAACGCGGGGCAGGTCGCCGCGACGGCCTTGACCCGTTCCGCTTCGAGCGAGACGCCGAAGCGCCGCTGCAGCGCCTTATTTCCCTGCAGCATGGCGTAGAGCAAAACCAAATGCCCGCCGGCGGAATCCCCGCTCATGCAGATGTGCGCCGGATCCAGCGCATACGCTTCGGCATGCGCGCAGACCCACCTGACGATGTCGGCGAGCTCGCCCATCACGGTGGGGAAGTCCCCCTCCGGGTGGAGCGTATAGTCGCCGTTGACGACGGCGAAGCCGTGCCGGGCGTACCAGCGGGCGTGGAGCCGGTTGATGTTCTTCTCACAGCCGATATAGGCGCCGCCGTGGATCTCGATGACGACCGGGAGGACCTCGTCCGTGTCGGGCCGGATCACGTCCAGCGTGTGCCGCGCGTTCCCGTCGCCGCGGTAGGGAAGGTCGTATATTTCTCTCAGTCCTTCGCGGAACAGCTCGCCGCGCCCGTTTGCCATACGCTCGGCCTCCCGACCGCGCTGCATGGCCCGATAGTCCAGCACCTCCTGCGGTATGATCATCTTTCCGTCTCCTTTCTGCCTCCGCGCCGCTCGCGGGGTTTGCGTTTTCCCTCCGGGAGCGGCCTGCACAAGCTTACGCCGTCAGCATATTGACATCGTCCCGATTTGTCAATATAGTACCTTACAGAAGACAGAAGGCCGGCCGCGGCGCGGTCCCGTTTCCCGCCGGCCGGAAGAAAGAAGGCGACGCTCATGCCCTTTGAGATCATCCGGAACGACATCACGAAAGTCAAGGCCGACGCCATCGTCAACACCGCCAATCCCGAGCCGGAGATCGGCGGCGGGACGGACTGGGCCATCCACGCTGCCGCCGGAGAAAAGCTGCTCGCGGCGCGCAAAAGGATCGGCGCGATCGAAGTCGGCCGCTGCGCCGCCACGCCCGCCTTTGCCCTCCCGGCCAGATACGTGCTGCACACGGTCAGCCCCGCCTGGATCGACGGCCGCCACGGCGAGGAAGCGCTGCTGCGCGAGGCCTACGATTCCGCGCTGAAGCTCGCGGCGAAGCTGCGCTGCCGCTCCGTCGCCTTCCCGCTGATGGCGGCCGGGACCTATGGCTTCCCGCACGAGACCGCGCTTTCGGTCGCGATCCGCGCCTTCACGGATTTCCTGCTCAAGCGCGAGATGCAGATCTATCTGGTGCTCTTCAACGCCGAGGCCTTCGACAAGGCCGGAGCTCTCTTCGACGATCTGAAAAGCTACATCGACGACCGTTACGTCGACGAGCGGACCGCATGGGAGTACCGCGTCGACGCGGCGCCGAACGTCTCCGCACGCGGGGACCTCAGACGGCGGGAGGCCGGGCGCCGGCAGCAGGAAGAACGAGTCTTCGACGCCTGCGCGGCGGCCCCGCCCTCCGCGGCGAATCCCGCCCCGCAGTGGGCGGAAAGCGCGCCTCTCGCTGCGAAGAAAGCGTCCCGTCCGGCCGCGTCGGACGAAAAGTACGGCCGGCCCGAGAGCAGCTTTTCCGAATACCTGCTGGAGCTGCTCAAGCAGCGCAGCGGCAAGGACTCCGAGGTATATAAACGTGCAGAGGTCTCCAAGCAGCTCTTCAGCAAGATCCTGCACAACCGGGACTATCAGCCGACCAAGAGCACGGCCATCCAGCTGGCGATCGGGCTGCAGCTCGATCTCGAGGGGACGCAGAAGCTGCTGGGAAAGGCGGGCTATGCCCTGACGCGCAGCAGCCGGGCGGATCTGGCCGTCCAGTACTATATCGAGCGGAAGATCTACAGCGTCAGCTTCATCAACGAGGCGCTGAGCGACTGCGGCCTGCCTCTGCTCAAGACGGGGCTCAAGGCCTGAAAAAGGTCAACGCCCGGTTGACCGAATCCCCCTTTCCTTATGGTATGGTATAGCCACAACAAAAGGAAAGGGGAATTTCTTATGAACAAGGATCTCACCGAAATCGTATTCATCCTCGATCGCAGCGGCTCCATGGCCGGGCTGGAGGACGACACCATCGGCGGCTTCAACGCCATGGTGGAAAAGCAGAAAAAGGAGGAGGGCGAGGCGCTGCTCTCCGCCGTGCTCTTCAACCAGGAGAGCACGGTCCTGTACGACCGCGTGGACGTGAAGAAGGTCGAGCCCATGACGGATCGGCAGTACCGCGCGGGCGGCTGCACCGCGCTGCTCGACGCGATCGGCGGCGCCGTACACCACATCGCCGCCGTCCACAAGTACGCCCGCGAGGAGGATCGCCCGGGAAAGACGCTCTTCGTGATCACCACCGACGGCCTGGAGAACGCCAGCCGCATATACAGCTACGCCGAGGTGCAGCGCATGGTGAAGCACGAGCAGGAGAAGCACGGCTGGGAGTTCCTGTTCCTCGGCGCGAACATGGACGCGATCGCCGCGGCGCGCAGCTTCGGCATCAGACCGGACCGCGCCGTGCGCTACCGGAGCGATCCCACCGGGACGGGGCTGAACTTCAAGGTGGTCAGCGAGGCGGTCTCCAGCGTCCGCCGCTGCCGGGAGATCCGCCCGGACTGGAGCGCGCCGATCGCCGCGGACTACGCCGAGCGCAGGGAATAAGAACGGATCGCTCTCCGACGACCCGGCGGCCGTCCCGGGGAAGATCAAATAAAAGCAAAGCCCGGGAAGGTCTTCCCGGGCCTTATTATGGAAAAAAGAGAAAGCGCGCGAGGATCGAATTGAAAAAAACGGTATTTGTGATATAGTAAAAAGCGATACGGCGTTCGCGCCGGCAACGAAAGCATGAAACGGGAGCGTGGCACGCATGAGTGAAGGCATCATCTGGTATCTTCCCTTTGAAGAGAGCCTCATCGTATGGCTGCAGCAGCTCGGCTCGGGCACCGTGCTGCAGACGATCCTCTTTTATCTGAACAACTTCTTCTCCTTCCTGGGAGAAGAAATGGTCTGCGTCGCGGTGATGGGCTTCCTTTTCTGGGGCATCGACAAGGAAAAGGGCGAGCGGCTGGGCGTCGCGGTGCTGCTGGTCAACGTCTCGATCGGCCTGCTGAAAAACATTTTCTCCCGTGTCCGGCCCTGGTGGTCCTCGGACAGGATCCAAATGCTGCGCGAGGTCGACGGCTATTCCTTCCCCAGCGGTCACAGCGCGAACTGCACCGCGCTGTATCCGGCCCTGGCCTGTGAATACAGGCGGAAAAGGGCGCTCGTCTGGATCGCGGTCTTCGTGCCGCTGCTGTGCGGCGTCAGCCGCTGCTACGTCGGCGCGCACTGGCCCACGGACGTGCTCGTCGGCTGGGGCGTGGGCCTGGCCTGCTTCGGCGTTACCGAGCTGGTCCTGCACAAGACCCGGAACAAATATGTCTTTTATCTGCTCCTCATCGTGTTCAGCTCCGTGGGCCTGTTCTACTGCACGACGAACGATTATTACAGCTCCTACGGCATGCTGATCGGCTTCACCGCCGGCCGCTTCTTCGAGGAGAAGCTGGTCCGCTTCGAGAACACGGACAATCTCTGGATCGCGCTGCTGCGCACGGTCGTCGGCGGGGCGCTGTACTTTGCGCTGAACGCGGCCTTCAAGCTGGTGCTCGGCCCCGTCTTCACGGAGGGGACGCAGGGCTGTCTGCTGATGAGGACGCTCCGCTACGCGCTGGTCATCTTCATCCTCATCGGCGTGTACCCGCTCAGCTTCCGCCTGGATAAAATGCTGCGGCGCGGCAAGCCCGGCGAGCAGGCATGAGCGCCCGCGCGCCTTCCCCGGAGCAAAAACAAGCCTGACGAAACGGGAGCGGCGGACTCTTGCCCGCCGCTCCCTTGCACTTGGCCGCAAAAGAGCGTATACTGTGAGAAAACGGGAAAGGGGATCGGAATATGAGAAAAGGCCTTTGCTATCTGTTGGTCCTGGCGCTCGCGCTGTGTCTCTGTGCCTGCGGACAGCAGGCCTCCCCGGCGCC
Source organism: Oscillospiraceae bacterium (assembly GCA_017447645.1). GTDB lineage: Bacteria > Bacillota > Clostridia > Oscillospirales > Oscillospiraceae > Limivicinus. Next base: position 32,130 of record JAFSNA010000126.1, on the reverse strand, counting down.
TGCGGCGGAGCCGGCGAGCCCCGATGCGGGATCGGAAAACAGCGCCGAAACGGCGGAGAACGGGGGGCTGCGCCATGCGGAGATCACGATCCGTGATTACGGCACCGTGAAGCTGGAGCTCGACGCTTCCGCCGCGCCGATCACCGTGGAGAACTTCTGCAGGCTCGCGCAGGCGGGCTTTTACGACGGGCTGACCTTCCACCGCATCATGGACGGCTTCATGATCCAGGGCGGCGATCCGACGGGCACGGGCATGGGCGGCTCGGAGGAGAAAATCAAGGGAGAGTTCGCGCAGAACGGCGTGGACAACCCCATCAGCCACGTCAAGGGCGTGATCTCGATGGCGCGCGCGAAGGACCCGAACAGCGCCAGCTCCCAGTTCTTCATCACCGTCGCGGACGCGACCTTCCTCGACGGCGGCTACGCCGCCTTCGGCCATGTGACCGAGGGCATGGAGATCGTCGAGCAGATCGCGAAGGACGCCCGCCCCATCGACAACAACGGCACGATCCCGTCCGAGCGGCAGCCCGTGATCGAGAGCATCGTGATCACCGACTGAGAGCTTCTTCCGCACCAAAAGAAATCATACCCTTTACCGGGAGGATACCATCATGCAGAACGACTTCTGGATCATGCGCCCCTTCAACACGCTCTTTCTCATCGTGTTCGCGGCCTTCCTCGCGCTGCTCGTCATCGCGAGCCTGCTGCTGCGCGGCAAGAGCGACAAGGCCAGGCGCGCGGTGCTCGTCACCGCCTGCCTCGTGACCTTCTTCGGCTTCTTCGTCTACAAATACTATATTTCGATCGACGCGGACTATGATCGGATCACGGCCAACATGGGCGGCTTCAACTGGTGGGGCGAGCTGCCGCTGCATCTGTGCAACATCAACATGATGCTCATCCCCATCGCCGTGCTGCGCAGGAGCCGTCCGCTGCTGAGCTTCTGCTTCTTTGTCGCGCCGCTCGGCGCGCTGATGGCGCTTGTGATGCCCGGCAACGGCTTCGACGGCTATTCGCTGCTGCTGCCGCGCATGATCGGCTACTACGGCACGCATTTCATGATCGTGATCGAGGGTCTCGCCATCGTATGCTTCGGCCTCTACCGCCCGAAGTTCCGCGACCTGCCCCGCACGGTGCTGGCCGCCCTCCTGATCGCGCTCGCGATCTTCGGCGTGAACATGCTCCTGCGCTGGAGCGGCCTGCACCCCAAGGCCAATTACTTCTTCTCGGTCGAGACCGAGGGGAATTTCCTGCTGGAGATCTTCTACAAGTGGATCCCCGTGCCCTTCCTGTATCTGATCCCGGCGCTGCTGATCCTCGTGCCCTATATGGCGCTCGTCACGACGCCCTTTGCGGTCGCCGACCGCGTAAAGGCAAAGCGGGAGCGGAAAGAGGAGATCCGGGCATGAAGGTCTACGAAGGCAGGATCCTCAGTGTCAACGCGCGCGACGAGGTGTTCCGTTATCTTGTCGAGGACGGCGGCAGGATCGCCTTCGTCGGCGACGAGCTGCCGGAGCGATACGCCGCCGCGCCGCGCGTCGCGCTGGGCGAGCGGGCGCTGATCCCGCCCTTTGCCGACACCCACCAGCATTTCGCCTCCTTCTCGGCCTTCAACGCGGGGCTGAACGTCATGGAGGCCGAGTCGAACGACGAGATCCTCTCGATGGTCGACCGCTTTGCGGCCGACTGCCCGAACAAGACGCTGATCGCCTTCGGCGCCTCGCCCTATTCGGTGAAAGAGCGCCGCCTGGTCAGCCGGACGGAGCTCGACGGCGTTACGCACGGCAAGCCGCTCTTTCTCGTCAAATACGACGGGCACGCCTGCGTGGTCAACACGGCGCTGCTGGAAAAGCTGCCGAAAAAGCTCGCCTCTCTGCGCGGCTGGCATCCGGACACGGGCGAGATGAACCAGGAGGCCTTTTTCGCGGTCTCGGATTTCATCACGAATTCGATCTCACCGCTCGAGCTGCTGCGCGACATGCAGCTCGCCGCGGACTACGAGGCCTCGAAGGGGATCGGGCTGATCCACACGGTCAGCGGCGTGGGCTTCCCGCTGGATCTGGACATCTCCATGGAGACCTGGTTTGCCCGCAGCGTCCAGAGCGGACTGCAGCTGCGCGTCTTTGCCCAGTCCATGGACCCGAAGACCGCGCTGCGCCGGGGCCTTCCGAGGATCGGCGGCTGCTTCGCCTGCGCGCTCGACGGCTGCTTCGGCTCGCAGGACGCCGCGATGCGCGAGCCCTATGCGCTCGATCCGTCGAACAGCGGCGTGCTCTACTATACGGATGAACAGGTCACGGATTTCTGCAGGAAAGCGAACCGCGCCGGACTGCAGATCGAGATGCACGCCATCGGCGACCGCGCCTTCGACCAGGCGGCCCGCGCGCTCAAGGCGGCGCTGGACGAGCATCCGCGCAGCGATCACCGCCACGGCATCATCCACGCCTGTCTCCCGACGGCCGAGGGCATGGCGATCTGCCGCGACTACGGCATCCAGCTTCCGATGCAGATCGCCTTCGACAACTGGCGGCAGGAGCCGCCGGAGTACACGGAGGTCCTGCTCGGCCGGGAGCGCAACGCAGCGCTCAACCCCGTAAAGGACTTCGACGAGCTCGGCTGCGTGGTCTCCTTCGGCAGCGACGCGCCCTGCACCTCGCCCGACCCGATCGTATGGCTGCACAAGGCGGTCAACCACTCCAACCCCGCGCAGCGGGTCTCGATCCGAAAGGCGCTGCGCATGGCCACCTACAACGGCTACCGGACGAGCTTCGACGAGGGCGAGCGCGGCTCGCTCGAGACGGGAAAGATCGCGGACATGGCGATCCTCTCGCAGGATCCCTATACGACGCCGCAGGAGCGGCTGTGCGAGCTGCGCGTGGAAAAACTGATCCTCGGCGGCGAGGAGTACCGCCCGCAGAGTCAGAGCGTCCCCGCCGCGGTCCTGCGCGGCATGTTCGCGAAGGGGAAAGCGTAAAGACGGACCGCCCGCGTGGGCGCCGCAAAAGCGGAAAAACGCGAAAAACTATCCCCCCGGGGGGCTTGCGGGCGGGAAAAGGCGGCCTTATACTGTGAGCATCCGGAAAAAAGAGAGGTGCTTTTCATGCATATGGCAGACGCCCTGCTGGCCCCCGCCGTAGCCGCGACGATGTACGTGGCGTCCGGCACCGCGGCCGGCGTTTCGATCCACAAGCTCAGAAAAGACGACGAGCCGCAGAAGCTGCCCGTCATGGCCGTTACGGCCGCGCTGGTCTTTGCGGGCCAGATGATCAACTACACGATCCCCGGGACGGGCTCTTCGGGTCACATGTGCGGCGGCATGCTGCTCAGTGCGCTGCTCGGCCCCTATGCGGGCTTCCTGTCGATGATCGTGATCCTGGCGATCCAATGTCTCTTCTTCGCCGACGGCGGCCTGATGGCTTTGGGCGCGAACGTCTGGAACATGGCGTTCTACGGCTGCTTCGTCGGATACTTCCTGATCTGGCGCCCGATCATGAGAAGCAAGTGGTTCGGCGAGGGCCAGGGCGCGCAGCGTGCGCGCATCGTCGCCGCGTCGATCATCGGCTGCATCGTCACGCTGCAGCTCGGCGCCTTCTCCGTCGTGCTGGAGACCAGCCTCTCCGGCATCACCGAGCTGCCCTTCGGCGCCTTTGTCGCGCTGATGCAGCCCATCCATCTGGCCATCGGCCTGGTCGAGGGCCTGATCACCTTGGCCGTGCTGCTCTTTGTCTTTGAGTCCCGGCCCGAGCTGCTGCAGGGCGTCGAAAAGGTCGAGGGCGAGAGCTCCAGGCGCTCGCTCAAGGCGGTCGTCGCGATCCTCGCGGTCGTGGTGCTCGTTGTCGGCGGAGGACTGAGCCTGCTGGCCAGCTCCAATCCGGACGGTCTCGAATGGGCGCTCTTCGGCAACGCCGAGGAGGGCTATGCCGAGAACATGGGTCTGGACGAGGAGGCCTACGGCGTCGAGAGCGCCGCGGCCGATACGGCCGGCGCGATCCAGGAAAAGACCTCCTTCCTGCCGGACTACGCCTTCAAGGACAGCGATACGCCCGTGGGCACCACGGTCTCCGGCATCGTCGGCTCCGTGATGGTAGCGGGCGTGGCGGTCCTCATCTGCCTCGCCGGCGGCTTCTTCCGCAAAAAGAAAACCGAGACCTGACCTTCCGAACGGCAGTCGAGCGTCCCGCATAGTGGGCGGGACACGCTTAAAAATCTTCGACCGGCACGGAGAGAACGTGAAGAGGGGATGGGAGTCCCCTCTTCACGTTCCGTTATATCGAAAACGATAGCCCGGAAGGCTGTCGTTTTTCCCCGTCGAGCCGCTTTCGGCTTAACAGGGGCGTCTTCTGACGCCCCTTTATTTCGCTTTCCGAGAGAGTGTGCCCATGAACAAAATGCAAAAAGCGCTGCATGAGCTTTCCGAGATGGACGAGCTCGCCGCGCGCTCCTCGCCGATCCACGCGCTGCACCCCGCGGCGAAGCTGATCGCCACAATTGCATACATCCTTGTCACGCTCTCCTTCGACAAGTACGACCTCAGCGGACTCGTCCCGATGCTGCTTTGGCCGATCCTGCTGTTCCAGCTGAGCGCCACCGAGGTCCGCAGCTGTTTTTACAAGCTGCGCATCGTGTTGCCGCTGGTGATGGCGGTGGGCCTGTTCAACCCCTTCTTCGACAGGACGGTCGTGCTCCGGCTCGGCTCGCTCGCGGTCACGGGCGGCGTGGTGTCGATGCTCACGCTGATGCTCAAGGGCCTTTTCTGCCTGATGGCCTCCTTCCTCCTGATGGCGACGACGCCCATCGACAATCTCTGCGCCGCGCTGCGGCAGCTGCATGTGCCGAAGCTGCTCGTCACGCTCCTGCTGCTGACCTATCGCTATGTCGGCGTGATGACAGAGGAGCTTGCCGTCATGACCGAGGCCTACCATCTGCGCGCGCCGGGCCAGAAGGGGATCCACATCTCGGCCTGGGGCTCCTTCCTCGGCCAGCTGCTGCTGCGCAGCATGGACCGCGCGCAGGAGCTGTATGCCAGCATGCTGCTGCGCGGCTACCACCAGCATTTCCATTACGCCGACATCAAGCCCTTCCGGACGCGCGACGCGCTGTATATGCTCGGCTGCATCCTGGCCTTCCTGCTGCTGCGATATGTGAAGATCGCACAGCTGCTCGGCGGCATGATCGTGAGGTGAGAGAGATGATCGAATTCCAACATGTGAGCTTTGCCTACGAAAAGGGGCGCCCTGTCCTGCAGGACGTCAGCTTCCGCATCGGGCGCGGCGAGGCGGTCGGTCTTATCGGCGCGAACGGCGCGGGCAAGTCCACGGTCATGAAGCTGCTGCTCGGCCTGCTGCAGGGCGAGGGAAAGATCCTCGTCGACGGGACGGAGGTCCGGCGCGACACGCTCGGCGAGATCCGCCGAAAGCTCGGCTTCGTGCTGCAGAACTCCGACGATCAGATGTTTATGCCCACAGTCTACGAGGACATGATCTTCGCGCCGCTGAACTACATGCTCTCCCGCGAGGAGGCCGACGCGCGCGTGGACGCCGTGCTCGCGCGGCTGCACCTCGAGGAGCTCAAGCACCGCTACAACCACAAGATCTCCGGCGGCGAGAAGCGCATGGCGGCCATCGCCACGATCCTCGCCATGGAGCCGGAGGCGATCCTGATGGACGAGCCGACCTCGGCGCTCGACCCCTGCAACCGCCGCCTGGTGATCAACACGATCCGGGAGCTCGGCCAGACCAAGCTCATCACCTCGCACGATCTGGACATGATCCTCGACACCTGCACGCGCGTGATCCTGCTGTCGAACGGACGCATCGCCGCGGACGGCCCGGCGGAGGAGCTTCTGCGCGACCGCGCGCTGCTGGAGGCGAACCGTATGGAGCTGCCGCTCAGCCTGATGGGAAGAGGATAAACGAAAAAGCAAGCCCGCCGGGGCTTGCTTTTTTCACGTCCCCGAGGGCTTGTTTTTTTCACGCGGCGGCTGGGCGAAAACGCCGGATCCCCCGCGGGCGCGCTTGCTTTTTGCCGCATTTTTGGTTATACTGTCGTTGCTATCATTCATGACGGAGAAACAGTATGAGCATTCTGAATGTGATCTCGCTTCTGGCGGGGCTCGCTTTCTTTTTATACGGCATCACGCTGATGGGCGACGGGCTCAACCTCGTGGCGGGCAACCGGCTTGAAACGGTGCTCTTTCGCCTGACCTCCAATCGTGTGCGCGGCATTCTGCTCGGCACGCTGGTGACCGCGGTGGTCCAGTCGTCCTCGGCCGTGTCCGTCATGTGCGTGGGCTTTGTCAACTCCGGGCTCATGCAGTTCGCCCAGGCGGTCTCGGTAATCCTCGGCAGCATCCTCGGCAGCTCCGTCACGGGCTGGATCATCTGCCTGTCCAGCTTCGGCGGGGGCGGCGGCTGGGTCGAGCTGCTGTCCACCGCGGCGATCACCGGCATCATCGCCGTGATCGGCATCGTGCTGCGCAAGTTCTCCAAGGACTCGATGCGCCACCATGTGGGCGACATCCTCATGGGCTTCGCGATCCTGATGCTCGGTATGAGCACGATGAGCGCCGCGGTCGAGCCGCTGCGCTACAGCGAAAGCTTTCTGAGCCTGATGATCTCCCTGTCGAACCCGCTGCTGGGCTTTGTGGTCGGCGCGGTCTTCACCGCCGTCATACAAAGCTCCGCCGCCGCGGTCGGCATTCTGCAGGCCCTCTCGCTCACCGACGCTCTCAGCTTTGCCGAGGCCTTTCCCCTGCTGCTCGGCATTGCCGTCGGCGGCGCGCTGCCCGTGCTGATCGGCGCGCTGGGCGCCAACGTCAACGGCGTGCGCACGGCCGTCGCGCATCTGGTGATCGACGTGCTCGGCGCCCTCTTCTGCGGCTGCGTCTTTTACGCGGTCAACGCGATCCATCCCTTCTCCTTTGTCACAAAGCCGGTCGGCATCGTCGACGTGGCGGCGATGAACACGGCCTTCCGTCTGGTGACGGTCTTTGCCCTCGCCCCGCTTATCGGCATGATCGAAAGGATCACGGACAGGCTGGTCCGCGCGCCCGCCGTATCCGAAACGGAGAGCTGCCCCGTCATCGCGCTGGAGGAGCGCTTTGTCCGCTTCCCGACGCTCGCCCTGGAGCAGAGCCACAAGGTCATCGTCGACATGGCCGAGACCGCGAGGAAGAGCCTGATCGACGCCATCGTCCTGCGCGGCGACTACAGCGAGGAGGGCTACGAGCGCGTCTGCGGCGCGGAGGAGCTGGTCGACCGCTACGAGGACGCGCTGGGCTCTTACCTGCTGCAGATCACGCCCACGGAGCTGACTCCCGAGCAGAACGAATCCCTGCACAAGTATCTCCACGCCATCACGGACTTCGAGCGCATCTCCGACCACGCCCGCAACCTGGCCGAGAGCGCGAAGGAGATGTACGACAAGAAGATTGAATTCTCCCAGGCCTCCGTGCGCGAGCTAGGCGTGCTCAGCGCCGCGGTGTCCGAGGTCGTGGACATGGCCGTGCGCGCCTTTGAGAGCGACGACATGGAGCTTGCCCTGCAGGTCGAGCCGCTGGAGGAGGTCATCGACACGCTCTGCGACCTGATGCGCAACCACCATATCGACCGTCTGCAGCAGGGGATCTGTACTCTGCAGCACGGCTTTGTGTTCAACGACCTGCTGACGAACTTCGAGCGCGTGGGCGACCATTGCTCCAACATTGCCGTGGCCATGATCGAGCTTGAGCACGACCTCTTTGACACGCATGAATACATCGACAGCATCAAGCTGATCCGCACCGGGACCTTCGAGGAGAATTACAAGCGTTTCCGCGTGAAGTACAATATCGACTGAGGACGTCTCAAAGCAAAAAAACACCGATACCGTTTTCACGGTATCGGTGTTTTTCATGCCTCCGCGGGAAGATCAGTCCATGATCTCCACAGAGACCTTTTTGCCCTTTCTCTGGGCGACGGCGCGCATCAGCACGCGGATCTGCTTGACGATCCGGCCCTGACGGCCAATGACCTTGCCCATATCGCCGTCGGCGACGCGGACCTCAAAGATGGTCTCGCCGTCGGCTTTGCGCTCGGTCACAGAGACCTCGTCGGGATGATCGACCAGGCTCTGCACAACATAGGTCAACAGTTCTTTCACGATTGATCGCTCCTATTACGCTTCGATCTTCTTGAGAAGGCCGCGAACGGTATCGGTGGGCTGCGCGCCCTGGGAGACCCAGTACTTCACGCGCTCAACGTCGAGCTTGAGCTTGTCGCCCTCCGCCATCGGATCGTAGATGCCCAGCTCTTCAATGAAGCGGCCGTCACGCGGGGAACGGGAATCGGCGACGACGACGCGGTAGTAAGGAGCCTTCTTGGCGCCCATTCTGCGAAGTCTGATTTTGACCATGTATATTCACCTCCATACATTTTTCTGCTTTTTTTGTTCTGATATTTTACAAAGCGCTCTGCGCGCGGTGTAAACGCTTAGAATCCGAAGCCTCCGAGTCCGCCCAGACCGCCCATGCTGCCGAGGCCTCCCAGATTGCCCATGCCGCCCATGCGGCCGAGCTTCTTCTGCATCTTCTTCATGTTCTTGCCGGAGAACTGCTTCATCATCTGCTGCATGGCCTCGTACTGCTTGAGCAGGCGGTTGACATCCACGACCTGCAGTCCGCAGCCCGCCGCCACGCGCTTTTTTCGGCTGGAATTGAGCAGCGAGGGGTTTTCACGCTCGGCCGGCGTCATCGAGAGGATGATCGCCTCCTGCCGGGCCATCAGCCTGTCGTCGATCTTCGCGCCCTTGAGCGCGCCGGCGTTCATGCCGGGGATCATCGCGGCGATGCTCTCGAGGTCGCCCATGTTTTTCAGCTGTCCCATCTGCTCGAGATAATCGGTCAGCGTGAAGCGGTTGGCCTTCAGCCTCTCGGCCGCCTCGCGCGCCTTCTTCTCGTCAAAGCTCTGCTCGGCCTTTTCGATGAGCGTCAGCACGTCGCCCATGCCGAGGATGCGTGAGGCCATGCGGTCGGGGTGGAAGGGCTCGATCATGTCGAGCTTCTCGCCCACGCCGATGAACTTGATCGGCTTGCCCGTCGCGGCCCGGATCGAGAGCGCCGCGCCGCCTCTGGCGTCGCCGTCGAGCTTGGTGAGCATCACGCCCGTCACGCCCAGCTCCCGGTCAAAGGCGCCGGCGGCGTTGACGGCGTCCTGGCCCGTCATCGCGTCGACGACCAGCAGGATCTCCGCCGGCTCTACCGCGTCGCGGATGCGCCGCAGCTCGTCCATCAGCTCCTCGTCGAGGTGCAGGCGGCCGGCCGTGTCGAGGAAGACCAGGTCGTTGCCGTGCTTTTTCGCATGCTCGACCGCTGCCCTGGCGATGTCCACGGGATCGGTCTGTCCCATCTGGAACACGGGCAGGTCCAGCTGTCTGCCGACGGTCTCAAGCTGTTCGATGGCGGCGGGACGGTAGATGTCGCAGGCGGCCAGCAGAGGGCGTTTGCCCTGGCGGCGCATATAGGCCGCGAGCTTGGCTCCGTTCGTGGTCTTGCCCGCGCCCTGCAGGCCGACCAGCATCACGACGCTCGGCGATTTCGAGGAGATGTTCAGCTTCTGATTTGCTCCTCCCATGAGGGAGCAGAGCTCCTCATTGACGATCTTGACGACCATCTGCGCCGGAGAAAGAGACTCCAGCACGTCGGCGCCGCTCGCACGCTCGGTCACGGACTTGGTGAAGTCCTTGACGACCTTGTAGCTGACGTCCGCCTCCAGCAGGGCCATGCGCACCTCGCGCATCGCCTCCTTCACGTCGGAGGCGGTCAGCCTGCCTTTGCCGCGCAGGCGCTTGAAGGCCGCATTCAGTTTTTCGGATAAGCTCTCAAAGGCCATAGTCTATCCTCTCGTACGCAGCTCGCGGATCTGACGGCGCAGCTTCTCCGCCAGCGCCTCGCCCTCCGCGCCGAGCGGGAGGGAACCCAGCGCGCGGACGGTGTCGTCCAGCTCGTCCAGTCCCTTCTGCGTCTCGGAAAAGCGGCGGATCAGCCCGGTCTTTTCCTCGATCGCCTCCAGCGCGGCCACGCCGCGGCGGATGTTGTCCCACACGCCCTGCCGGGAGATCCCGCTTTGTTCGGCGATCTCGGCGAGCGAGAGGTCCTCGTTGAAGTGCAGCTCGCAGCATTCGCGCTGCTTGTCCGTCAGCAGCTCGCCGTAGAAGTCCAGCAGCAGGCTCTGCATCACTCTGTCTTCCGCCATGCCGCCGCACCTCCCTGTCAAGCATTATGACTTTACAACGAGAGGATTATAGCAGAGCGATCCGGGTCTGTCAAGGTTTTTTTCTTGTCAGCGCGGCAAAGCCCGGGATGAATAACTAAAAACCGAAGGGAGAAACTAAATCCATATTTTTCTTTTGCGAGGGAGAGCTATGGACATCGTTTCTTCCGGACTGAATATAGAGCCGGGGCGGCTGTACGCCTACGCGGCCTCGACGGCGCGGCTGCTCGCGGTCGAGGGCGTCTGCCCGGCGCGGCGCGCCGAGGGGCGCCTGAAGGCGGAGCTGCGTACGCTCCGGCGCGCGCAGGCCTCGCTCCGGGACAAGGAGGAGCGGGGAGAGACGCTGACAAGCGCGGAGGAGTGGCTGCTCGACAATTTCTATCTTGCGCAGCGCGAGGGGCAAAGCGCCGTCTCCGCGCTGCGCGCCTGCGGAGAACAGCGCGCCGCGGACGGGGAGAGCCTTGCTTTTGCGCTCTGCCGCGCGCTGCTGCGCTCGGGCGGCGGGAAGCTGACGGAGGAGCGTCTGCAGTGCTTCCTCGACGGCTTTCAAAGCGTCTGCCCTCTGCGCCAGAGCGAGCTGGAGGCGCTTGGCGCCTATGCGCGCTGCGCCGTGATCTCCGCGCTCGAGGAGGTCTGGCGCGCGATGGAGCGCAGCGGGGGCGACGCGGAGGGACGCGAGGGCTGCGCCCCAATCCTTTCGGCGCTCTTCGCCGCGCTGCGCCGGCTGCCTCTCATGGATCTCGACGCCCTGCTCGAGCGGGTGAACATCCCCGGCCTGATCCTGTCGAATGACGCGACGGGGGAATACGCGCGCATGGACGCGCCGACGAAGCGGGAGTACCTGCGCCGGCTCGAGACGCTGGCCGCGGAGCGCGGCGAGGAAGCCCCCGCCCTGGCCAGGGCGCTTGTCGAGCGCTCGCGGCGCGAGGGACGGCACCTCGGCTTTTTCCTCTTCGAGGAGGAGCGCGCGCCGCACGGCGAGCTGTTTCTCGCCTCAAAGCTCGCTCTCACGGCGGCGCTGACGCTGCTCACGCTCTTCCGCTGGGGGCTTTGGGCGGCGGCGCTGCTTTTTCTGCCTCTCGCCGAGGCGACGGCGCTTTTCGCCGAGGTCCTGCTCTCCCGCTTCGTCCGGCCGCGGCGGCTGCCGCGCATGGATCTGAGCCGCGGCATCCCGCCGGAGGGGAAGACGGTCTGCGTTATTTCGACGCTGCTCACGGGAGAGGAGAGCGCCGCAAAGACCGCGCGCCGGCTCGAGGAGCTGTACTTCGCCTGCGGCGGGGCGCGTACGCGCGGCGCGCTCTCCTTCGGCCTGCTGGCCGATCTGCCCGAGGCGAGGGAACGCGAGACCGGGACGGACGCCGCCGCGATCGCGGCGGCGGAGCGCGAGATCCGCGCGCTGAATGAAAAACACGGCGGCGGCTTCTGTCTCCTGACGAGAGCGCGCAGCTTTGACGGCGAGCGCTGGTGCGGCTATGAGCGCAAGCGCGGCGCGCTCTGCGCGCTCGCACGGCTGCTCTGCGGCGGAGAGAGCGAGCTTGAAGCGCGCGGCGACGCCGCCGCGCTCGGCGGCGCGCGCTATATCCTGACCGTCGACAGCGACACCGGGATCTATCCCGGCTCGGTTTCCGAGCTCATCGGCGCGGCGCTGCATCCGCTCAACCGCCCCGTGATCGATCCCGCGCGCGATACGGTCGTGCGCGGGCACGCCGTGATCCAGCCGCGCGTGAGCGTGACGCTCTCGAGCGCGACGGCCACGGACTTTGCAATCCTCTTCTCCGGCGGCGGCGGCAGCGACCCCTACGGCGCGCTGTGCGGCGAGCCGATGATGGACGCCTTCGATGCGGGCGGCTTCACCGGCAAGGGGCTGATCGATGCGGAGGCGCTGCTCCGCTGCACGGCCGGACGCTTCGAGGGCAGGGGCGTCCTCTCGCACGATGCGCCGGAGGGGGCCTATCTGCGCGGCGCCCTGATGGGCGACGAGGAGTTTTTCGACGCTTTCCCCGCCGCACCGGCGGCCTGGTTCCGCCGTCTGCACCGCTGGGTGCGCGGCGACTGGCAGAACCTGCGCTTTCTCTTCGCGCGCGAGCTGCCCGCGATCGAACGCGCGCGCTTTTGGGGCAAGCTGCGCCGCAGCGCGGTGCCTGCCGCGACGCTCGCGGCGCTGCTGGCGGGCTTTTTCTTCCCCGCGCGGGCGGGGGCGGCGGCCGCCGCGGCCGCTCTGTGTCTGCTCTCGGAGCTGATCGTGGCGCTCGGCGATGCCCTGCGCTCGCGGCGCAGGGCGCGGACGCGGCGCTGGACGCGGATCCTCTTCGGCTTCGGCGGCGCGATCGTGCGGAATTTCATGCGGATGTGGCTGCTGCCCTGGGAGGCCTGGACCTGTCTCTCCGCCGCGGCTGCGGCGCTGTGGCGCACGGGCGTATCCCGCCGGCGCCTGCTCGAATGGGAGACCGCGGCGCAGTCGGAGGCGCGGCGGGAGACTCCGGGCGGCTATGCGCGCGCGATGCTGCCCGTCCTGCCGCTCGGCCTCGCGGCGATGCTCTTCTCCGCGGCGGTGATCGGCCGCGCGGCGGGGCTGATGTGGCTGCTCTCCCCGCTCGCGGCCTGGGCGCTGGGACTTCCGGCCGCGCAGGGAAAAACGCTCTCCGCGCCGGAGGAGACCTATCTGCGCGCCGCCGCGGCGGACACCTGGAAATACTTCTCCTTCCTCTGCACGCGGGAGGATCACTTTCTGCCGCCGGACAACTATCAGACCCGGCCCCTGCGCGGCGCGGCGCACAGCGTCTCGCCCACGAACCTGGGTCTGGCGATGACGGCGGCCGTCGCGGCCTGCGACCTCGGCGTGATCGAGCGGAAAACGGCGCTGAGCTTTCTCGATCGCCTGACTTCCGCGGCGGAACGCATGCCCCGCTGCCGCGGGCATTTTTACAACTGGACCGACACGCGCACGCTGGAGCCGCTCGCCCCGCCCTTTATATCCACCGTGGACAGCGGCAACTGCTGCGCCGCGATGCTCACGGCGGCGGCCTTTGCCGCCGAGGCGGGCGAGCGCGGACTTGCCGCGCGTCTGCGCGCCCTCGCCGGGGAGATGGACTTTTCTTTCCTCTACGACGAAAAGCGCGCGCTCTTCGTGATCTGCTGGGACACGCAGCGCGAGCGCGCCGCGGGCGGCTGGTACGACCTGATGGCGAGCGAGGCCATGCTCACGAGCTATCTGGCCGCCGCGCGCGGCGAGGTGCCGCGCCGCCACTGGCGCGCCCTCTCCCGCGTGCTGCTGCGCCAGGACGGCTACTGCGGCCTTGCGAGCTGGACCGGGACCATGTTCGAATATCTCATGCCGACGCTCTTCCTGCCGCTCGAGCGCGGGAGCCTGCTTGACGAGAGCGCGCGCTTCTGCCTGTACGCGCAGAAGCGCCGCGTCCAGCCCGGGCGGCCCTGGGGGATCTCGGAGAGCGCCTTTTTCTCGCTCGACGCGGCGGGACGCTACCGTTACAAGGCGCACGGCGTGGGGGCGCTGGCGCTGCGGCGCGGCATGGACGGCGAGACGGTCGTCTCGCCTTACAGCAGCTTTCTCGCGCTCGCGATCGATCCCCGCGGCGCGGTGCGGAACCTACGGCTCCTCGAGCGCCTCGGGATGCGCGGTCCCTACGGCTTCTACGACGCCCTGGACCTTACGCCCGGACGGGATGACGGCGGAGAGGGCTCGCGCGTCGCAGTCACGATGGCGCACCACGCGGCCATGAGCCTGTGCGCCGCCGCCAACGCGCTCTGCGAGGGCAGCGTCACGCGCCGCTTCTTCTCCGATCCCTGCATCGCGGCCTTCCGGCCCTTCCTCTGCGAGCGGATGGAGACGGGAGACGGGGTGCTGCGCCGCTCACGCAGCCGCGAGGAGATCCCCCGGCGGCAGACGCGCCGGGACGAGCCGCGGTCAGGCGGCCCGGGGGAGAGGGGCTTTTGCCTGCTGTCCAACGGCGCGCTGACGCTTGCGCTCAGCGAAATGGGCGAGCAGGGCCTGACGCTGGGCGAGCTCGCGCTCAGCGACGCGCGTCTGGGCGGCACGAGGCTTGCGCTGCGGATCGGAGACGAGCGCACGGCGCTGATGCCCTCGGTCTGCGCCCGCTGGGAGATGGGCGGCAACTACTGCCGCTATGAATACGCTGCGGGAAAGATCCGCGCCGCTCTCACGCTTTCGGTCGGCGAGGAGGAAAACGGCGTGCTCTACGAGCTCGCGCTTTCCGCGCCGGGGGCGCGCTGTACGGCGGAGCTCGAGACGGTCCCGCTGCTCACGGCGCTGCGGGACGCGCAGGACCATCCGGCCTTCGCCCGCCTGGGCTTTTTCGCGGAGGAGAGGGAGGGCGTGCTGCTGCTGCGGCGCATCGCGCGCCGCGGCGACGGAGATCTGTATCTTGCCGCCGCCTGCAGCCGCCGTGCCGACATGCGCGCGGAAGAAGGCGGCGGCGTCGGCACGCTGCTGCGAGCGAAGCTCCTCCTCCGCGCCGAGGTCGAATGCGGCGGAGAGCCGCTGCGTTTTGCGCTCTGTGCCGCGCGGGACGCCGGCGAGGCCGTCGAGGGGGCGAAAAGGCTGCTCGGCGGCACGGGGCGCGGCCGCTTCGTCTCCTCGGCCGCCGCGCTGCTGGGTCTGAAGGGACCGTCCGTCGCGGGGGCGATGGCGCTTGCCGCGGCGATCCGTTCGTTCCGCCCGCGCGAGGCGGCGCCGAAGAGCGCACTGTGGCGATACGGCGTCTCCGGCGATCAACCGATCCTGCTCTGCGCCGCCGGGGCGCGGGAGGAAGAGGAGCTGCTGGGGCAGTTCTGCCTGCTGCGCAGCCTGGACGTCGGCGCCGAGCTGATCTTTGTGAGCGCTGAGGAGGGCGAGTATCCCGGCCGCAGCCGCGAACGCATCGGAAAACGTCTTGCCCGGCTCGGGCTCGAGGCGCTGCTGGACGCGCCGGGCGGCGTGCGGATCGTCCCGCAGGAGGCGGAGGAGATCTTCGCTTCGCGCGCGGCCTTCGCCGTGGGCGGAGCGCGGCGCGGGCGCGAGGCGATGCCGGCTCTCGAAGCGGCTTTCAGGAGCGGCACGGGCGAGATCCCCTGCGCTTTTGACGGCCGCGGCGGCTTTGCCTTTTCTCTTCCCGGCGCGCTGCCTCCGAGACCCTGGCAGGCGATCTTCAGCGCGCGGGAGTACGGCTGGCTCGTCAGCGAGTGCGGCAGCGGCTGGATGTGGCGGCAAAACGCCCGCGAGGGCCGCGTGGACCCGCCGCCGCCGACGCCCGAGAGCGCTTTTGGCAGCGAACAGCTCTGGGCCGAAACGCCGCGCGGCCGCGTGTCTCTTTTTGCAGCGGAGGACGGCGTCGTCTGCCGCGTCCGCTATTCCCCCTTCTGCGCGCGCTGGGAAAAGGAGATCGCCGGGCGCAGCGTCGCGCTCACCGGCTTCCTTGACCCGGAAAGCGGGGCGCGCGTGCTCATGCTCCGCGGCGCGGAGGGTCTGACGATCTGCTGGCGGCTCGAGACCGTGATCGGCGCTTCGGACGGCGCGGCCGTGCGCTCGGCGTTTTCCAAAGGGCTCTTCCGCGCGGAAAACCCGGAAAGCTTTTTTGCCGGCATGCGCTTTCTCGCCGGCGTGAGCGCTCCCGCGCGCTGCCGCTGCGACTGGGCGGAGGCGGGCATGCTGCTGTCCTTTACGGCGGGGAGAGAAGAGCGGCTCGTCTGCGGCGTCTGTGAAGAGGAAAAAGTGCGCGCGCTCCTCTCTCTGGCGGCGGCGGAGGCCGCGCTCGCCGCCGCGCGCGAAGCGCAGGACAGGCGTCTGGAGCTTTTCACGCTGCGCTGCAGCGACAGGCGGCTCGAGCACTATATGAACGGCTGGTGTCTCGCCCAGGTCTATGCCCGGCTCGAGGCGCGCACGAGCCTGTATCAGAGCGGCGGCGCGATCGGCTTCCGCGATCAGCTTCAGGACGCGGTGAACATCCTGCTCGTCGACGGCGTGAGCGCGCGCGGCCGCATCCTCGACTGCTGCCGCCATCAGTATGTCGAGGGCGACGTGATGCACTGGTGGCACGCCCGTCCGGACGGGGACCGGGGTGTGCGGACGCGCTGCAGCGACGACCTTTTGTGGCTGTGCTGGGCGCTCGGAGAGTATACGGAGGCCACGGGCGATCTCACGCTTTGCGGAGAAGAGAGCCCCTGGCTCGTCTCGCCGCCGCTCGGCGAGCGCGAGCCCGACCGCTATGAGACGGCGGCGTTCTCGGAGGAGAGCGCCTCCGTGCTCGAGCATGCGCTGCGTGCGCTCAAATGCAGCGTCGAGCGCGGCTTCGGCGAGCACGGTCTGCCGCTGATGCTTGCGGGAGACTGGAACGACGCGCTGTCCGACTGCGGCGGGGAGAGCGTATGGCTGGCCTTTTTTCTGTGTGCATGCGCACGCGCGATGGCAAAGCTGCTGGATCGCTGCGGCCGCGCCGATGAAGCGTGGCGCTGCCGCGCGCTGGATAAGCGGATGCTCGCGGCGGCCGAGGGCTGCTTCAACGGACGGTGGTACGAGCGCGCCTATCCCGCCCACGGCGACATCAGCCGCGGCGGGCGGCGCATCGACTCGATCGTGCAGAGCTGGGCCGTGTTCTGCGGCGCAAAGCACGCCGCCGAAGCCCTGGACCACGCGCTGTGCCGCCTGGTGGACGGCGGGAGGGGGATCGTGAAGCTGCTCGATCCGCCCTTTGCGGCGGACGAGGAGCGCTTCGGCTATATCGCCTCCTACGGCGAGGGCTGCCGCGAGAACGGCGGGCAGTATACCCACGCCGCGGTCTGGCTCGCGCGCGCCTGCTTCCGCGCGGGACGACCGGACGCGGGCCGGGAGATCCTGTCGATGCTGCTGAGCGAGGGCCGGGAGATTGCCCGCTACGGCGCCGAGCCCTATGTCCTCCCGGCCGACGTCTGCGCCGCCCCCGGACACGAGGGCGAGGCGGGCTGGACCTGGTATACCGGCTCGGCGGGCTGGTATTTCCGCACGGTGACGGAGGATCTGCTCGGCGTAAAGCTCCGCGGCGGAAGGATCACGGCCGATCCGCCCGTCTGCGCGCTCTTTGAGGTGCGGGAGCTGACGGTCCGCGGCGAGAAAGTGATCACAAAAGGGCTACCCAAGCGGGAAAGAGAATGATATAATAACTCTGTTATGAAGGAATCTGCTTCCCGGGAGGGCGGAGAGATGGAATACGCAAGATCGGAGCTTATGAGCGGCGTGTGGCTGACCCACGTCCGCACCGACAAATTCAAGACCGCGTGCCTGAGCGTCAGTCTGCTGACGCAGCTGCGGCGCGAGACCGCGGCGATGAACGCGCTGCTGCCGCAGGTGCTGCGGCGCGGCACGGCCCGCTACGGCGACATGGAGGCGATCTCCCGCCGCCTGGACGAGCTGTACGGCGCCGCGATCGAGCCTGTCGTGCGCCGCTTCGGCGAGATCCAGAGCCTGGGCTTTTTCGCCAGCGTCCCGGAGGAGGAGCTCCTTCCGGACGGCGCCGACACGCTGCGGGGCACCTGCGAGCTGCTTGGCCAGCTGCTGTGCGCGCCCAATACGCGCGGCGGCCTGCTGCTGCCTCAGTATGTGGACAGCGAGCGGGAGAAGCTGCTCGAGGCCATACGCGCCAGGATCAACGACAAGATCAGCTGGACGATCTCGCGCTGCATCGAGGAGATGTGCTGCGGCGAGGACTATGCCGTCGACCGTCTCGGCGACGAGGAGAGCGCGGAGGCGATCCGCTACCAGAAGCTGACAAAGCAGTACCGCGCCCTGCTGCAGGCGAGCCCCATCGAGATCTTTTACTGCGGCCGCGCCGATAAAAAGCGCGTGGAGAGCCTGCTGCGCGACGCGCTCGCGACCCTGCCGCGCGGCGAGATCGACTATGACATCGGCACGGACGTGCGGCTCAACGCGCTTGCGAGCGAGCCGCGGCTCTATACCGAACAGATGAACGTGGCGCAGGCCAAGCTCGTGATCGGCTGGCGCCTCGGCGAGGCGATGGAAGAGCCCGATCCGGCGGCGCTGCGCGTGTTTGCGGATCTCTTCGGCGGCTCGGCGGTCTCAAAGCTGTTTGTGAACGTGCGCGAAAAGCTCTCGCTCTGCTATTACGCCAGCGCGCTGTGCGACCGGCACAAGGGCGTGCTGCTCGCCTACGCCGGCACGGAGGGAGACCGCGTCGAGGAGGCGAAGGAGGAGATCCTCGCCCAGCTCGCGGCGATCGCGCGCGGCGAGATCACGGAGGAGGAGCTGAGCTCCGCCAAGGCGGACGTGCGCAGCGCGCGGCGCGTCGCGCTCGACAGCCCGGGAGACCTGGAGGGCGTCACGCTCTCCTCCGTCGTCTCCGGCGCGGAGTATACGCCCGAGGAGCTCGGCGAGCTCGTCGAGGAGGTCACGGCCGATCAGCTGGCGGCGATCGCGCGCGGCTGCGAGTGCGACATGATCTACGTCCTCGCCCCGGACGGCGGCGAAGAGGAAGAGGAAAGAGAGCTCAACGAGGAAGAGCTGAAGGCCTTTGAGGAGGAAGAGGATGGAAATCCGGAAACTGAGGTATAACGAACTCGGCGAGGAGCTTTGCGCCGCGGTGCTGCCGAACGGCCTGCGTGTGCGTGTGATCCCGAAGAAGGGCTTCTCCTCGTATTTCGCGTGCTTCGGCACCTATTACGGCTCGGTCATGCGCAGCTTCCTGCTCTCCGGCGAACGGCGCGACACCCCCGCGGGCGTGGCGCACTATCTCGAGCACAAGATGTTCGACATGCCCGACGGCGTCAACGTCCTGCAGAGCATGTCCGCCGCGGGCGCGAATCCCAACGCCTTCACCTCCTATGACGAGACGGTGTACGTTTTCCGCTGCACCGAGCGCTTTGAGGAAAACCTGCGCACGCTGCTGAAGTTTGTCACCACGCCTTATTTCACGGCCGAGACCGTGGAAAAGGAGCGGGGCATCATCTCGCAGGAGATCCGCATGTACGACGACGTGCCGGATTACGCGGTCTACTTTGAGCTGATGAAGCTGCTGTATCGGGACCACCCCGTGCGCGACGACATCGCCGGCACGGTCGAGAGCATCGCCGGGATCGACGCGGATATGCTCTACGCCTGCCACCGCGCCTTCTACACGCCGGGCAATATGTGCCTGTGCGTCGAGGGCGACGTGGAGGCCGAAGAGATCTGCCGCATCGCGGAAGAAGTGCTCGGCTCCGAAAAAGGAGAGGTGCCGCAGCCGCTCATTCCGGTTGAGGACGCCGCGCCGGAGAAGCGCCGCACCGAGCGGCGGATGAGCGTTTCCGCCCCGCTGTTCCTGATGGGCGCGGCCTTTACGCCGACGACGGAGGACGTGCTGCGCGAGCGGATCGTCTCACGCCTCGCGCTGAGGCTGCTGTGCGGGAACTCCTCGCCCTTCTACGCGCGGCTCTACCGCGAGGGACTGATCAACCGCAGCTTCTCCGCGGGGCTCGACTTCCCGGCGAACACCGCGGTGCTGACCGCGGGAGGCGAGAGCCGCGATCCGCAGAAGGTCTTTGACGAGCTGCTCGGCGAGGCCGAGCGCATCGCCGCCGAGGGCTTCGACGCCGCCGCCTTCGAGCGGGCCAAGCGCGCCTCGCTCGGCGCGCGGCTGCGCGGCTTTGAAGATTTCGACAGCGTGTGCCTGTCCGCGTTCGAGGGCGCGCGCCATGGCTACAGCGTCTTTGACGCGCCGGCCGTGCTCGCCTCCGTCACGGCGGAGGAGTGCCGCGCTTTCCTCGCGCGCGTGCTGACGCGCGAACGCAGCGCCCTGTCGGTGATCCTGCCTCTCGGGAGCGTGCAGTCATGAGCGCCGTGATCGAAACCATCCAGCGCACGTCCGCGATCAGCTTCCCGGGTCTTTTCGGGGACTGGACGATCAATCCGCCCGCCTCCTTCAGGCTCTTTGGGCTGAACATCTATTTCTACGGCGTGGTCATCGCGCTGGGCTTTCTGCTGGGCATTACTTACTGCGACAAAAACGCCAAACGCTTCGGCATCCGCAGCGACGATTTTTACGACCTGATCTTCTGGCTGATCCCGCTGTCGATCGTCGGCGCGCGGCTGTATTTCGTCGCCTTCAAGCTGGATCACTACCTGGCCAATCCCGGCGAGATCGTCGAGATCTGGAACGGCGGGCTGGCCATCTACGGCGGCGTGATCGCCGGCGTGATCGCGATGCTGCTCGTCTGCCGGCACAAAAAGATCCCCTGGCAGGCGATGTTCGACCTGGTGATCTTCGGCCTGCTGATCGGCCAGATCATCGGCCGCTGGGGCAATTTCATGAACCGCGAGGCCTTCGGCGCCGAGACGGAGATCTTCTGCCGCATGAAGCTGACCGCGCCGGACGGCAGCAGCGTCTGCGTCCACCCGACCTTCCTGTATGAGAGCCTGTGGAACCTGGTCGGCTTCCTCGGCCTGATGATCTGGGAGCGCCGCGGCGGCCGCCGCTACGACGGTCAGGCGGCGCTGGGCTATTTCTTCTGGTACGGCCTCGGCCGCGCCTGGATCGAGGGCCTGCGCACCGACAGCCTGTATATCGGCCACAGCTCGCTGCGCGTCTCGCAGCTGCTCTCGATCGTGCTGATGCTCGCGGCGCTGGTCCTGCTGGTGATCAACGCGCGCAGGAAGCACCCGCCGGAGGATCTGTACGTCAACCGTGTCGCCGCAGCCGCGGCGGCCGTGATCGAAAACAACGAGGAAAAAGGGGAGGAAAACGAGCATGAGTGAAACGCTGGACAAACTGAGCGGTACCCTGAGCGATCTTCTGAAAAAGGCGAAGGAGGTCGGCGCGCAGGCCGTCGAGACCGTGGACAGGAACGGCACGGTGCGCGAGGCCTATGCCCGCGGGACCGAGCGTACGAAGACCTACGCGAAGATCGCGAAGCAGACGCTGGAGCTCAACCGCGAGAGCGAGGAGCTGCGCAAGGTCTATACCGAGATCGGCAAGCTCTATTTCGAGCAGAACGGAGGAAACGCGCCAGGCTTCTTCGCGCCGCTCTGCGCGCAGGCCGCCGCGACCGCGGAAAAGATCCGCTCGCTCGAGGACGAGATCCGCGCGCTGCGCGAGTCCGTCATGCCCGAGGACGCGGAAAAGGACATCGAGGTGGAGATCGGCGCCTTTGACGACGTCGTTTCTGCCGACGAGGACGCCGCGCGGGGAGAATGAGAAAAAAAGGACGCCGGAAACGCAAACGCGTTTCCGGCGTCCTTTTTTTGTTTTCGGCGTTTTATTCCCGCTCGTTTCCCGAAAAGCGGGAAGAACTATTTTTTCATGGAGGCGGCGGTGCGGAAGGCCGCGACGATGCCGATCAGGCTCAGCGCGACCGCGGCGGCAATGAGCGTGTATTCAAAGCGCAGCGGCAGCAGCTCGCGCGTGAAGTAAACCGCGGCGAGGGCGACAAGGTCGATGAGCAGACGGATCATGCTCAGCGCGCCGATCAGCTTCCCGTCTCCGGAGGCGATCTTTTTGGTGATGAAGGCGCTGACGAGGCCGAAGAGAGCGCCCCAGGCCAGCCCGGCCAGGATGGATAAGAAGATGATCATGTCCTCACTCCTTTTCTTCCCTGCCAGTATAACATGCCGCAGCGGCGCTGGCGAGCGGTTTTTTCAAAATTTCCATGTTTATTTTTCGCCGCCGCGCAGATACTAAACCACGAAGCCCGCGAAGCGATGCGCGCGCTTTGCTCCGCCGGTTTTAGTCTGTTACGAGGTGAAAAACATGAGCCCGAAAGAATTGCTTTATATCGAGGACGCGCTCGGCCACACGCAGTATCTGATGACCCAGTGCCGCACGGCGGCGAGCCAGCTGACCGATCCGGGGCTACGCAGCGCCGCGCAGCGCATGGTCGCCGAGCACCAGAAGCTGTTCGCCAGCTTCTACAATCTTGTGTAAGGAGAGCGGAAGATGAACGACAAGGAGATCATGGAAGGCATCCTGATGACGACCAAGGGCGTCGTCGACCTGTATATGCACGGCACCGTCGAATCGGCCACGCCGAACGTCCACGGCACCTTCAACACCGCGCTCGAGAGCGCGCTGTGCATGCAGAGCGACATCTACAAGAACATGGCCGACCGCGGCTGGTATCCCAGCGAGCAGGCCACACAGCAGAAGCTCGACACCGTCAAGCAGCGCTACGCAGGGATCGCCTGAGAAATGAAAAACGCCGCGTATGCGGCGTTTTTTGCGTCTATTTCCGGAACGCGCCCGCTTCGGTGACGAGCAGGGGAAAGCCGAGGTCGTGCGCCGCGCGCGGGACGCGCTCGAGGCGCTGCGCCTCAAAGGCCGTCAGGATCGCCTTGGCGCGCGGGCAGCGCGGAAGGAAACGGTCGTAAAACCCGCCGCCGCGGCCGAGACGCCCGCCCTCGCCGTCGAAGGCGGCGCAGGGGACGAGCACGGCGTCCAGCTCCTCCGGCGCGAGGCGGTGCGAGCGCTCAGGGTCGGGCTCGGGGATCGCAAAGCGCCCGGGTACGAGAGGACCGGCGGGGACGAAGGCCTCCATCCGTCCGCCCTCGCCGCAGACCGGGAAGGCGAGAGTCGCGCCGCGCGCGGCGAGCGTTTCATACAGCGCAGAAAGCTCGCACTCGCTGCCGACGGCGGCGTAGCCGAGCACGGTTTTTGCCGCGCCGAGCTCCGGCAGACCGGCCAGAAGACGGCAGATCTCCGCGCTCGCCGCGGCGCGCGCTTCTGCGCTCAGCGCATCCCGGCGTGCGAGCGCGAGACGGCGCAGCTCCTTTTTTTCTTCGTTGAGTTCCATAGCTCCTCCGCGTGCTGTTCTGTATAAAGAGCATACCACATCGCGCGCCGCGCTGCCAAGTTGTTTTTGCTTGACTATTCCGGCATGAAAAGGTATGCTGGATACAGGCGAAAACAAACCGATTTTCATATACGGAGGGACGAAAACATGATCCTGGACTGCAAGAAGTATCTCGGACCCTGCGCGTGCGGACGCGACCACGAGCTGCGCACCAAGCTCGTCGTGTGCGAATACGGCGCGCTGAAGAATTTTGACAAGTACATGGCCGACTGCGGTCTCACGGGCTTTCGCACGGTCATTTACGACACGAACACCTACAATCTGCCGACGATGACCCACGTCGCCGCCGACCAGGAGATCGTGCTGGAGGCCAAGGGCCTGCACAGCGAGAAGGGCCTGATCGAAGACTGCATGACCCGCTTCGTCCAAAAGCCCGACTACGTCGTGGTCGTGGGCGGCGGTACGCTGATGGACTTCGGCCGTTACAGCGCCTGGAAGCTGGGCATCCCCTTCGTCGCAATCCCGACGATCGTGTCCTCCGACGGCTTCACGGCGGACATCTGCTCGATCATCATCGACGGGCAGAAAAAGTCCATCCCCATGCAGGCCGCCGACGCGGTGATCTGCGACATGGACATCGTCGCGGGCGCCCCGCGCTTCCTGACGATCGCGGGCGTGCAGGACATCATGGCCAAGTACGTCTCGATCGCCGACTGGAAGATCGCCCACCTCGTCTCGGGCGAGTATTTCTGCCAGAAGGTCTGCGACATGGCGCAGGAGGCGCTGGACATCATGGTGCGCTGTGCGCATGAGCTCGCCGAGGGCAAGGAGCCGGATTACGAGGCCATGGCCTATACGCAGATGCTCTCCGGCCTGACGATGCAGATCCTCTCGAACAGCCGCGCCGCCTCCGGCGCGGAGCATCTCGTCGCCCACCTCGTCGAGATGAAGCCGCGCGGCTTTGAAAAGGCCCACGGTCTGCACGGCGAATGCGTCGGCGTCGGCACGATCCTGTGCGCCGAGGCCTATCACAAGCTGGCCGAGCGCGAGACGATCGAGGTCCGGCCCTTCGAGCCGATCGACGAGACCTGGGTGAGGGCTGTGTTCGGACCGCTCGCGGACGGCATCCTCAAGGAGAACGAGAACGACGTGCTCAAGACCTTCCCGCCCGAGAACATCAAGGCCCACTGGCAGGAGATCCGAGAGATCATCGCCTCGATCCCGCCCGCCGAGGAGCTGATCGCGCTGTATACGAAGATCGGCGCGAAGCACTCGCTCGAGGAGCTGGAGATCGACCCGGCCGTCAAGGACGAGTTCCTGGACATCTCCTCCGCGATCCGCAACCGCCTGACGCTCGCGCGCATGACGCGGCTGATCGTCAAATAAGGATAAACAAAAACGCCGGAACGGGTTTTCCGTTCCGGCGTTTTTGTTTTTTCAGGTCGTTTTTCCCAGCCACTCGTGGACCTTGGCCGGATCCACACCGAGGCCGGAGGAGATAAAGGCCGTCAGCTCGTTGTAGTTGAGCGACCTGATGCGCTCATAATTCTTCATGCCGGGCTTGACGTCGTTGCTGCGGCCTTCAATGTAGCCGCACTCGTAGCACATAAAGGCGCTGTACTTGCGATGGCTGTCCAGCGTCATTTCACTTCCGCAGCGGGGACATTTCATTTTCAGGACCTCCCGTCGAGTATCGGTGTATCTATCCTATTCCTTTTTCGGCGGAATTGCAAGAGCCGTGACCCAATTTGTCAGAAAGGCCAGGTCGGCAGCCAGCGATACAGCAGCGAGGCGGTCTTTGTGTTCAGCTCCGCCCCCCAGAGCTGAGGGTAGAAGAGAGCGAAGACCGCGGTCTGAAGCGCCGTGAGCCCCCAGACCGGGACGCGCCAGTTCCTCGCACTCTCGCGCATCAGCTCGAAAACATAGCCCAGCGTCAGCACCAGGAAGACGGAGCAGGGGAAGTAGTGGTATTCAAAGGTGATGCGCGTGATGAAGACCCAGGGGAGAAGCTGCGCCAGATAGCCCAGCAGCAGGAACAGCGCTTTGCGGTCGCGCCGCGCGAAGGCGCACCAGCCCAGAACGCCCAGCGCGATCAGCCCCGCCCAGCACAGCACGGGATTGACGAGAGCGCCGAAGCTCGAGCGCAGCGAGCCCTTGTAGTCGAGATAATAGAGGATCGGGCGGATGTCCAGCATCCACTGATACCAGCGCGAGGAATAGGGGTGCGTCGCGCTCACGCCGCTGTGGTAGCGGAACATGTAGCCCTGGTTGCTCAGCACGATCTTCGCATAGTCGCGCGTGAAGTACATCCCCGCTCCGCCCTTGAGGCCGTATCCGATCCCGTAGGGATAGTAGGAGAGATAATAGATCAGCGCGGGGACGAGCACAAAGAACACCAGGCACAGCACGACGTTGCGGCCGAAGGGCCGCAGCGCCCGGCCCCTTTCCCGCGAAAAGCGGCCGATCCAGTGCAGCGCCCAGATCAGACCGAGCCCCGCGCCGGCGTAGAGGCAGGTCCATTTGCTGGCCGCGCCGAGCCCGAAGAAAAGCCCGGCGAGCGCGAGATCGCGCGTCGTTCCCTCCGCGCGGGCGGGGGAGGCGCCCTCCGCCTGCGGGAAGAGCCAGCAGTACAGGAAATAATACATGCCCAGCGTGAAGAACACGCCGTAGGTGTCGATCGTCGCGATGCGGGTCTGGTTGAAGTGCATGAAATCCGCCGCAAGCAGCAGCATGCAGCAGACCGGAACGCTGCCGCGGCCGAAGAGACGCCGCGCAAAGGCGTAGACGAGCGGCAGCATCAGCACGCCGAAGAGCGTGCCGGAAAAGCGCCAGCCGAAGGGCGTCATGCCGAAAAGGGAGATCCCCAGGGCGATGAGGAGCTTGCCGAGCGGGGGATGGGTGATCTCGTAGGGCCAGACGCCGCGCAGATGCTCCAGCGCCGTGCGGGCATGGTAGATCTCGTCGAAGTAACTGGAGTTGAGGAAGCCCGGCCGCTCCGGCGTCAGCGCCTGCTCGTCGCACAGCTCGCCGGAGCTTTTCCAGGGCAGGGCCGCGCCGTTTTCGTCATAGAGCGTCAGCTCGCCGAGTTCGGGGCTGCCGTGCGCCGTGAGACGCAGATAGCGCGCGCGGCCGGAGAGAGAAATCTCATGCCATTTGAGCAGGGCGATGTAGTCCTGCTCGAGTCCGGCGGCCTCCGTCCAGCTCTCTCCGTCCGCGGAGAGAGAGAGGGAAAAGCTGCCCGTGCCGAGGAGGGAATAGGCCATCGCGCGGGAGAGCTCGCTCTCCTCTTTCAGCTCGAGCGTCAGGCTCTCGCCTTCGGAAAAGACGTGGAAGCTCTGCGGCGCGCGGGTATCCCCGAGGTGGGAAAAGGCTGTGAGCGCGTAGAGCAGCGTGACGAGCACGACGGCGACGCGCTCGCCGCGTTGCGCCGCGGGGCGCGGCTGTATCGGCTCGGCCTTTCGGCCGCGGGTCCTTTTTTCTTTGAGCATTTCCCCGGCGGAGGACGGCAGCGGCGGCAGGAAAAGATAGAACGCGGAGATCAGCAGCGCGGTCAGAACGGGGAAGAGAACGGTGATTTTCATAAGGCGGCTTTCCTTTTTCAAATATCACGCCCCGGAGCATGAAAGCCCGGGGCGTGTATCCGTCGGAGGCGTTTATCGGATGATCTCGTGAAGCTCCCTGACGCTGGGGAGCGTGTAGTCCGGCTGCCTCTCGGCGGCCGCGGCCATCTCCGGCGAGGTCTCGCCCGAGAGCACCAGCACGCTGACCGCGCCGGCGTTCTGCGCCACGGCAATATCGGTGTAGAGCCGGTCGCCCACGCAGCAGATCTTCTCGTTCGGCACGCCCGTCATCGCGCTGATCACGTCGACCATGTTGCGGTTGGGCTTGCCGATGAAGGTCGGCTCGCGCCCGGAGGAGGCCGTCAGCAGCGCGCAGATGCTGCCGCAGTCCGGCAGGACCTCGTCGGCCGGCATCGGGCAGACCCAGTCGGGGTTGGCGGCGATGAAGACCGCGCCGCGGCGCAGGAAGTG
Organism: Oscillospiraceae bacterium; assembly: GCA_017447645.1. Lineage (GTDB taxonomy): Bacteria > Bacillota > Clostridia > Oscillospirales > Oscillospiraceae > Limivicinus. Next base: position 5,087 of record JAFSNA010000126.1, on the reverse strand, counting down.
GCAGGCCCGGTCGAGCTTTTCGTAGACCAGCTCGGTGTCAAAGCCCTGGACGACCACATCGACGAGATCGGCCTCGGTATGGCCCAGATCGTCGTTGACCAGCCGGATGCCGTAGCTTAAAAGCTCGCGGTGGAAGGCCTTCGTTCCGGCGAGGTACACGTTCGCGCCCGGGTGGCGCTGATTGAGGTACATCCCCGTGGCCATGCCGGAGGTGAAGACGTTCTCCCGCTCACAGGGAAAGCCCAGGCGGCGCAGACGGTGGATATAATCCTCGCCCGCGCGGGAGGAGTTGTTCGTGAGGTAGATATACCGCTTCCCCATGCGCGGAAAATCGAACATCAGCTCGCGCGCGCCGTCGTAGACCTCGTCGCCCAGATACAGGGTGCCGTCCATATCAAAGAGGAACAGCTCGCAGTTTTTCAGTTTGGTGTAGTCCATGTTGTTTTTCCTTTTGGTGTTGTTATTCCGCCGAGGAAAGATGAAGGAGGATATCCTCGCATACGCCGCGGAAGTTATTGCTGATCTCGGCGTTGGAATAGCGAAGAACGGTCAAACCGAGAGAACGCAGAAAGGCATCGCGCTCGCGGTCAGACGCGGCGCCCTCGGCTTCATAGTGCCCGGAGCCGTCCAGCTCGATCACGAGCTTGGCTGAAAAGCAGTAGAAATCCGCAATATAGCGTCCGATCACCTTTTGACGGTTGAATGTCACGGGGAGAGACTTGAGAAAATCATACCACAGACGGCGCTCTTCGCGGGTCATCTGCCGCCGCAGGCGCTGTGCGTTTCCGGTCAGAGAAGGATTGCTGTACGGCATGTCCGGCACTCCAATGAACGATCCCTCATCAGTCTCGCTGACGCTCGACAGCTTCCCCCGGGGGAAGCCATGGAAGCCGCGAAAGGCAAAGCCTTCCCTCGGGGGAAGATGGCGCGCAGCGCCGGATGAGGGTCAAATATCCTCGTCCTCGTCGGCCCAGGTGAGGGCGCAGCGGACGGCCTTGTGCCAGCCGTGCAGCAGCTCGTGACGCTCCTTCGCGTCCATCTCGGGGCTGAAGACGCGGTCGATGGCCCAGTTGTCGCGGATGTCGTCCAGGCTCTTCCAGTAGCCCACGGCCAGGCCCGCGAGATAGGCCGCGCCGAGCGCGGTGGTCTCGATGCACTTCGGACGGTACACCTCGCAGTCTGTGATGTTGCTCTGGAACTGCATGAGGAAGTTGTTGGCGCAGGCGCCGCCGTCCACCTTCAGACCCTTGATGGGGATGCCGGAGTCCTGCTCCATGGCGGTGACGATGTCGTTGGTCTGATAGGCCAGCGATTCGAGCGTCGCGCGGATCAGGTGCGCGCGGCCGAAGCCGCGGGTCAGACCGACGATCGCGCCGCGGGCGCGCTGCGACCAGTAGGGCGCGCCGAGACCCGTGAAGGCCGGCACGACGTAGCCGCCCGCGCTGTCGGGCACGGAGAGGGCGTATTGCTGGCTCTCCTTGGCGCTGGTGATGACGGCCAGCTCGTCGCGCAGCCACTGCACGGCCGCGCCGGCGACAAAGACGCTGCCCTCCAGGGCGTACTCCACGTGATTCTCAAAGCCGACGGCGATCGTCGTAACGAGTCCGCTGCGGCTCATGACGGGCTCGCGCCCCGTGTTCATCAGCAGAAAGCAGCCGGTGCCATAGGTGTTCTTCATCTCGCCGGGCTTGAAGCAGCACTGGCCGAAGAGAGCGCACTGCTGGTCGCCCGCGGCGCCGGAGATCGGGATCTCGCCGCCGTAGAGCTCAAAGGAGCTGTAGCCGTAAACATGGCTGGAGGGCTTTACCTCGGGCAGCAGGCTTTCGGGGATGTCGAGCAGCTCCAGAAGCTCGCGGTCCCAGCAGAGGTCGTGGATGTTGTAGAGCATCGTGCGGCTGGCGTTGGTCTGGTCGGTGACGTGGACGTGGCCGTCGGTCAGCTTCCAGATCAGCCAGGTGTCGATCGTGCCGAAGAGCAGCTCGCCCCTCGCGGCCCGCTCGCGCGCGCCGGGGACGTTGTCGAGCAGCCACTTGATCTTGGAGCCGGAGAAATAGGCGTCCGGCACCAGACCGGTCTTGGCGCGGATCTTATCGCTCCAGCCCGCGCGGACGACGCCGTCGATGATGTCCGAGGTGCGGCGGCACTGCCACACGATGGCGTTGGCGATCGGTTCTCCCGTGGTCCTGTCCCAGATCACGGTGGTCTCGCGCTGGTTGGTGATGCCGATGGCGGCGATGTCCGCGGCTGTGACGCCCAGCTTGCTCATCGCGCTGCGCGACACCTCCAGCGTCGTGTTCCAGATCTCCATGGCGTCGTGCTCCACCCAGCCGGGCCGGGGGAAGATCTGCCGGAACTCCTTCTGCGCGGTGGAGCAGATGTTGCCCGCACGGTCGAAGAGGATGCAGCGCGAGGACGTGGTGCCCTGGTCAAGAGACATGATATATTTCATGCTGTCGCTCCTTTACCTGTTTTTTGCGCATATAATTTCCATATAAGCATTTTAGTACGAAATCGGTCAACTTGCAACGGAAACTTGACGCGCCCGGACGCGCCCGCCGGGATAATTCAAAGAATTTGTAAAGAAAACGAAAAAGCCTTTGAAAAGGGCCGAAGGGAGGTATATAGTAATACTGTTATCACGTTCACAAAAGGAGTCTTCGCCATGCTGATGAGCATCATCGCGATCCTCTCTTTACTTGCCGCCGCCGCGTACGGCTTTTTCGCACGCCTCGGCGCCGCGGAGCTGTGGAAGTGCGCGGCGGCCTTCGTGCTGGCCTTTCTCGGCTTCTCCCTGCTGTACGTGCTTTCTGCTGCCGTGGTGAGTCTGTTCATCGACACGAGCTGGCCGAGGAAAAAGCAAAACCCGCTCTGCCGCGGCTATATCGCCTGCGGAGGCGAGATGTGCTGCTTCTACTGCAACGTGCGCACGCACGTCAGCGGTCTGGACAAGCTGCCGAAGGACGGCCGCTTCCTGTTCGTGGCAAACCACCGCTCGCTCTTCGACCCTCTGGCCCTGTTCCACGCGATGCGAGACTATAACCTTGCATATATCTCCAAGCCTTCCAACATGAAGCTGCCCGTTCTCGGTTCCATCGCCGCGGGCGCCTGCTTTCTGCCCGTCAATCGGGAGAACGACCGCGAAGCGCTCAAAACGATCCTCTGCGCGGCGGACTATCTCAAACGGGATCTGTGCAGCATCTGCATCTATCCCGAGGGCACCCGCAGCAAAACGCGCGAGCTGCTGCCCTTCCACCACGGCTCGTTCAAGATCGCCCAGCGGGCGAACGTGCCGATCGCCGTGGCCGCCGTCAGCGGCACGGATCTGGTGAAGAAGAACATCCTGCGCCGCCGCACGGACGTGTATATCGACATCCTTGAGGTCATCCCGGCCGAAGAGGTGCGCGCCGAGACGACGGCCGCGCTTTCCGACCGCGCGCGCGAGGAGATCGCCGCCGCGCTCAAACAAAGGGAGGGAGAGGCATGAAGGTCGCCCTGATCACGGGCTCGTCCCGCGGCATCGGCGCCGCAGCCGCGCGGGAGCTGTCCGACGCGGGCTACGCCGTATGCATCAACTATATCGAGCGCGAGGACAAGGCCGAGGCGCTGGCCGCCCGGCTGCGCGGCGAGGGCCGCGCGGTCATCGCGCAGCAGTCCGACGTTTCCGACGCCGCGGCGGTGGAAGCGATGGTACGCCGCGTCGAGCGGGAACTCGGCTATGTGACGCTGCTGGTCAACAACGCCGGTATTGCCGAACAGCGTCAGTTTCAGGACATCACGCCGGAGTTCTGGCAGCGCATTTTCGCCGTCAATCTCGGCGGATGCGTCAACTGCATCCAGGCGGTGCTTGGACACATGCTGCACGAGCACGCGGGCTGCATCGTCAATGTCAGCTCCATCTGGGGCAGCCACGGCGCAAGCTGTGAAACCGCCTATTCCGCCACCAAGCATGCGATCATCGGTCTGACGCGCTCTCTCGCCGCGGAGCTCGCGCCCAGCGGCATCCGCGTCACCTGCGTCGCCCCCGGCGTCATCGACACCGACATGGTCAAGGTGCTGGGACAGGAGACGCTGGACATGCTGGCAAAGGATGTCATCCCGATGGGCCGTCTCGGCACGCCGGAGGAGATCGCCAGGGCGATCCGCTTCCTCGCCGAGGAGGCGAGCTATACCACCGGCCAGGTGCTCGGCTGCGACGGCGGGTTCATCATCTGATGAAGACCTGTACCGCGCATGTTCCCTCGCCGCTCGGCGAGCTGCTGCTCGTCAGCGACGGCGAAGCTCTCTGCGGGCTGTATTTCGAGGGACAGCGATATTATCCGGCGCTGCCGGAGGCGGAGGAGAGGCCGGAGCTGAGCGTGTTTGAAAAAACGCGCGCGTGGCTGCGGGCGTATTTTGCCGGGGAGCGGCCGGAGACAGACGTGCCGCTGCATCCGGACGGGACGGCCTTTCAGCGCGCGGTATGGGAGCTGCTGCGAGAGATCCCCTATGGGGAGACGGTCAGCTACGGCACGTTGGCGGACATGCTCGCTGCCCACCGCGGCAGGCCCTGTTCGGCGCGCGCCGTCGGCGGCGCTGTGGGGCGCAATCCCGTTTCGATCCTCGTGCCCTGCCACCGCGTCGTTGGCGCGGACGGCTCGCTGACGGGCTACGCAGGCGGCACGGACCGTAAAAGAAAACTGCTGGAAATCGAAAGGGGCGCAAGGTGAGCGGGAGCATTATCGAACTGGACGTCCACGGTATGACGCTGTATCAGGCGCAGATCGCGGTCGACGCGGCGCTGCGCCGCGCGGGCGGCGCCTACCGCATCCGCGTGGTCCACGGCTACCGCGGCGGCACGGCCCTGCGCGACGGCATCCGCGCCCGCTATGGCGCGCACCCGAAGGTCCTGCGCGTCGAGCCTGGGCTCAATCAGGGCCAGACCGATTTGGTGCTGCGGGAGTTTTAGCCGCGCTTCGCCGCGGCGTTCTCGTTGACAGCCCCGGGACGATATGATATAACAAACAGGCACACGGAGGCTTCCCGCACACCGCAACAGGACATAACGGGGCGGTCTTGAAAACTGAATATTGTCGTTATCTCCCGCGAGG
>JAFSNA010000125.1 GCA_017447645.1 Oscillospiraceae bacterium | reverse complement strand
CTGCCGCGGCGCTCGTCGGAGCCGATGCACTCCACGCTGCCCGCGCGCTCATAGAACTGCGCGAGACGGGAGGCGAGGTACGCGGGGTAGCCTTCTTCGCCGGGCATCTCCTCGAGACGGCCGGACATCTCGCGCAGCGCCTCCGCCCAGCGGGAGGTGGAGTCCGCGATGACCGCCACGTCGTAGCCCATGTCGCGGAAGTACTCCGCGATCGTGATGCCGGTGTAGATCGAGGCCTCGCGCGCCGCGACGGGCATGTCGGAGGTGTTGGCGATCAGCACCGTGCGCTTCATCAGCGGCTCGCCGTTGCGCGGGTCCTTCAGCTCTGGGAACTCCATGAGAACGTCGGTCATCTCGTTGCCGCGCTCGCCGCAGCCGATGTAGATGACGATGTCCACGTCGGACCATTTCGCGAGCTGGTGCTGCACGACGGTCTTGCCGGAGCCGAAGGGGCCGGGGACGGCGGCGGTGCCGCCCTTGGCGATCGGGAAGAGCGTGTCGATGATGCGCTGGCCGCTGTTCATCGGGCGGCTCGGCACATACTTGCGCTCGTAGGGACGGGCGATACGCACGGGCCAGCGCTGCATCATCCGGATCTCGTGCTCCGCGCCCTTCGCGTCGCGCACGACGGCGATCACGTCGGCGACGGTATGCTTGCCGCTTTCAACGGAGACGACCTCGCCGGAGATCCCGTAGGGGACCATGATCTTATGGAGGATGGCCGTGGTCTCCTGCACGGTGCCCAGCACGTCGCCCGGGGCGACCTTGTCGCCGCTCTTCGCGACGGGGACGAAGTCCCATTTCTTTTCGCGGTCCAGCGCCGGCACGTCGATGCCGCGGCTGATGTTGTCGCCGGAGACGCGGCGCATCTCGGGCAGCGGACGCTGGATGCCGTCGTAGATATTGTCAAGCATGCCGGGGCCGAGCTCGACGGACAGGGGCATCCCGGTGGTGACGACCTCCGCGCCCGGTCCGAGACCGGAGGTCTCCTCGTAGACCTGGATGGAGGCTTTGTCGCCGGTCATATTTAAGATCTCGCCGATGAGGTGCTGAGAGCCGACGCGGACGACGTCGGAGACGTTGGCGTCCGCCAGGCCCTCCGCCACGACAAGCGGGCCGGAGACCTTGGTGATAATTCCGCTCATAAGCAAACTTCCTCTCAAATTATGATTGGTTGTGGGGGCGGATCCCATCCGCCCGATCGCTGCCGTTTGCCTTTTGCGGGCGGCTGACAGCCGCCCCTGCGGCAGGAAGATCAGTCGCCCAGGATATTGGTGCCGACGGCGCGTTCGACCGCGGCCTTCAGGGCGTTCTGCCCGAGCCCCAGGCTGCCCTCGCGGCCGGGGATCAGGATGATGGCCGGCGTGGGGCTGTCCTTGTAGCGGGAGATCTCGTGCTCAAGCGCGAGCGCCAGGTTTTCCTCGATGTAGATGATGGCGTAATCCTGGCTCTCCCGCGTCAGCTTTTTCAGTACGCCGAGCGCCTCTGCGGCGTTCTCGACGCTGAAGGCCTCCAGGCCGAGGGCCTTGAAGCCCATGACGGTCTCACGGCCGCCGATCACCGCGATTTTAAGCATATAAATCACGCAGCCTTTCTCTGATCGTCTCCGCGCTCACGCCCGCGAGCGAGCCCGTGAGGATCATCCGCACGGCGGTGATCTCGTTCTCGACGGCCGCGATATAGGCCGCGACGACCTCGGGACCGTAGGAGATCAGCTTGGCGGAGCGGAGATAGTCGTTCACGGCGTTGTCGCACAGCAGCTCGAAAGCGGTCATCGAGCCGCCCGCGGCGGCCTCGGCTCCCGCGGCAGCCGCCTTTTCCAGCGGCGTGTGAGCGAAAAGTGCGGCCAGACCGTCTCCGTCCGCGGCGGCGATGCGGTCGATGTCCGTGCCGCCCTTGATCAGTACGGAGGAGAGGAAGTCCGCGCTCTTGTGCATGCGCATGGTGCGCACGGCGCTCTTGAGATTGGCCGCGTCGATGAGCAGCTTCACATAGCCCGTGAGAAAAGGGTTGTCCAGCTTCTCCGCGATGGCCCTCATTTCCGTGAAGCAGGCCTGATCCAGCTCAAAGTCCGCGAGCTGCGGGTTGGCGGTGCGGGCGAGCGTGCTGCCCGCCTCGACCATGGCCGCGCCGAGGACGGGGGGCAGATCGGAGATGCGCTCCTCGTCATAGGCGGTCTTGAGCTTCTCCGGCGCGACGCGCCCGGAAACGCTCATCAGCCGCAGCGGATCGACGCCCATCGCCTCGCCCTTGAGGACGGCCTTGGCGTTGTGATAGTCGTATTTCAGCCGGAACAGCTCCACGAGCGCCTTGTCGGGGACGAGGTTTTCCAGCTCCGAAAGGATCGCGGCGCGCCGCTCGGACAGCGCAGCGTCGATCCCGGCGGCGGAAAGGCCGCCCAGATCCTCATAGCCGCAGTCGCCCAGCAGCTTGGCGCTCTCCTCAAAGCCGGAGGCCTCCAGCATGCGCGCGGCGCGGTCGGCCGTGAGCATGCGGTTCTCCCGCGCACGGAGCATCGCGGAGAGGCAGAGATACGCTTCCTTGTTCATTGACAAATACAATCCCTCCCTTACGGGGATCAATCAAACAGCACGCCGGCGATGGCGGCGGACAGTTCGCCGCGGCACAGCTCGACGAGCAGAGAGGTCGTGCAGTTGACCTCGATGTTGCCGCGCCGAAGGATCAGCCCGCCGTCGAACTCGCCCGTCGAGGCGGAGAGACGAAGCTTTCCCTTTTCTCCGAGCCTTTCGTTGGCGGCCTTGACGACGGCCTCGCCCACGCGCGCGCGGTCGGCGGCGTTGAGGACGATCTCCTCCTCGCCGGTGACGGAGGCGTTCGCCGCGAGCTTGCCCAGCAGCGCGACGTACTCGACCTCCGGCAGCGAGGCAAGCTTTTTCGCTGCCTCGTCGAAGCTGCGGGAGATCATCTGCTGCTTGAGCGCAAGCAGCTCCTTTTTCGCCTCCATGCGGCCCAGGCGCGCGGCGCTGTCTCCTTCGTCGGCACAGCTCTTTACGCCGGCGCGGATCCGCTCGGCGTAGGCCTCGGCGGCCTGCGCGTCGAAATCGGCGCGGATCGCATCGGCTTTCTCCTTTGCCGCCGCGAGGATCGCGCCGCACTGCGCTTCGGCGTCGGAGCGGATGTGCGCGATGATTTTTTCAGTGCCCTTCATAACGTCTTCCCCCTGTGAGGATCAGATGTTGATCGCACCGAGCATCAGGAAGGAGGCCAGCAGGCAAAGGATGGCGTAGAACTCGACGATGACGCACATGATCATGCCCTTGGTCCAGTCGTCGGGCTTCTTGGCGAGGATGTTGATGGACGCGGCCGCGACCTTGCCCTGCGCGATGGCGGACAGCAGACCGCCGAGCGCGATCGGCAGACACGCGGAAACGATCTGCAGGCCCTGCTGGACGGTGATGGCGGTGATGCTGCCGCTGACCTTGTTGAACGCGAGGAAGAAGATGACAAAGCCGTACAGGCCCTGGGTGCCGGGGATGACCTGCAGGACCAGCGCCTTGCCGGACTTGCCCGGCTCTTCCGCTACGAGACCGGCGCCGGCCTCGCCGGCGATGCCGGTGCCCTTCGCCGAACCGACACAGGCCAGAGCCGCCGCCAGAGCGGCGCCGAGAAGCGCCAGAGCGCCGCCGAAAGATTCAAAAAAGCTCATGTTGATTTCCTCCTAGTTGTTTATGTTAAGATTCTTTCGCTCTTACGTATTTGCCGCCGAACTTCAGCGGTTTGAACGGCTTGCCGCCGTCGGAATAGAATTTTCCGAAGAACTCCAGACACTGCAGACGCAGATCGTGCACGTAGCAGCCCAGCAGGTTCAGCGCGAAGTTGATCGCATGGCCGAGGATGAAGATGATCGCAAAGGCCAGCATCGTGAAGAAGCTCACGCCGCCCGACTGCGCGGGCATGACCGCAACGGTGTTGAAGACCTTGCCGACCACGCCGCCGGCGAGCATCAGCGCCATGATACGCGAATAGCTCAGCACGTCGCCGAACCAGCCGGTCGCGGTGTTGTAGATGCAGCCGAAGGCCGCCGTTACCTTGCCGAAGCCCTTGGCGCCGCGTCCCGCCCCGAAGAGCAGCATCACGCCGCCGACGGCGAGAACGACGATCGCGGCCGTGTGCAGCACGCTGTTCTTCACCAGCAGCATGTCGGTCGCCAACAGCAGCGCGCCGACCAGGATGATCCACAGCGAGCCCTCCTCAAAGAGCGCGCCGGCCTTGTCGCCTTTCTTGATCTTCTGCACGGCGGACACGACCATGCCGGTGTTCAGATGCAGCATGCCCAGCACCAGCGAGCCGTAGAGCACGAGCTCGCTGTCCGACTCGGGGCTGAAGAGGTGCCACAGGCCCGGCCAGGTGCTCTTGGGGTTGAAGAGGTGGACGAGCTGATAGGGCACGTCGCTGAAAAAGGCGCCGGTCAGCACGCCCATCGCCGCCGTGGCGATGCCGCCGTAGAGCAGCAGCTGGCAGAAGGCCAGCGAGCCGCCGCGCGGGCGGAGCTTTTTCATCGCCACGATCGCCGCGGCGATCATGATCAGTCCGTAGCCGATGTCCGCCATCATCAGACCGTAGAACAGGATGAAGAAGGGGGCCATCAGCGGGTTGGGATCCACCGTGCCGTAGGCCGGCAGCGAGTACATTTCGGTGACCATGTTCAGCGCGTTGGTGATCTTGTTGTTTTTCAGGCTGACGGGGACCTCCGGATAATCTGCTTCCGGCGGCTCCTCGCATTCCCAGGCGCAGTCGTAACGACTGAGGACTTCCTCGAGCGCCGCCTCCTTTTCGGCGGGCACCCAGCCCTGCATCAGCGCCACGTCGTCCGTTGAGAGCGACAGTTCGCCGGCCTCGGCCAGGGTGAGCTTGGCCTCCAGCCGGTCGGCGGCGAGCTTGAGCGCGTCGCGCTGAGCGGCCTTTTCGACGATCGAGGCTTCGCAGGTGGCCTTTTCTTTGGCCAGCTTTTCAAGCGCGGCCGTGCTGCGCGCGCTGCACTGTTTTGCCGGAGCGCTCATGCCCGCAAAGGACTGGGCGGTGAAGTCAAAGACGCGCAGCGCCTCCTGGATCTCGGCGAGCGATTCCTTCGCGCAGACGATCATCACGTAGGAGGCCTTTTTGTCCCTGCTGACCTCAAAGAGCTCGCTCTCCTCGGTCACGGCCTCGATCGCCTCGCGCACCTTGTCCGTCGGCAGCTTGGCCGGGAACGAGCCGAGCAGGACGCTGCTTCGCTCCGTCCCGTCGACGTCGAGCGGCAGATCGAGAGAGAGCCAGGGCACGAGCGATTCGATCACGGCCCTCTCGCGGCTCTCCTCCGAGCCGATGCGGCGGATCCGTTCGTCTGCGGCGATGATCTCTCCCGCGAGCGCCAGCGCCTCGTCGATCCCTTCGGATGCGAGCAGCGCGTCGCCCTCGACCTCCGGCATGGGGGAGAGCAGGGATTTCTTCTCCGGGGCGTATTTGTCCAGCAGCTCCACGGCGCGCAGCAGCACGGCGTGGTCGCTCTTGACGGAGAGGGCGTCGCTCTCGGGGCGGTGCAGGCTTTCGATGCACTGCACCTCGTCCTCCAATTCGGAAAACTGGACACAGCCGAGACGGATCAGCGCGCGCAGCAGCTCGTCCTTCTGGGAACGGGCGATCATCAGCCGCAGCCTTTTCATTTTCAGAATGGCCATGTCAGTTGTTCACTATCCTTTCCACTACGAGAGATGCGGCTTTTTCCAGCTTTGCCTCCGCTTTGGCGAGCAGAACGGCTTTTTTGGTCGCAAGCTCTTCCGCGAGCGCGTCCGCTTCGGCCCGCTCTTTTTCCGCGGCCTTCACGCGCAGCTCCGCAAGCTCGCTCTCTGCTCTCGCGATCGCCGCCTCGACAGAGGCCTTCCCGGCGCTCTCCGCCTCGGCGATCATGGCCTTGGCCTGCTGCTCGGCCGCCGCGACGGCGGCTTTGCCCTCGCCCTCGGCCAGAGAAATGTTGTAAATCGCCTCGAATGACATCGGCACACCCCCTCTAGCTCCGTATTTTTCCCGTCGTTTCGATGCAAGGATCAGAATATAATCATTTTACCGCAAATGCGCCCCCGTTTCAAGAAAAAAGAGCGCCAAGCGCGCGATCTTTCTCCCTCCGCGCGGAAGGGTGGGAGAAAACGGGAAAAGCGCGGCGCGAAGCCGTTTCCCGTCCTTATTAAACCATAGTTGTTATTTATTTGTCAAACCCTGCGGACACTTTCGTCGATGTGCCGAAAAGGAGGGGAAAAACGAGCGCTGAAAACAAAAAACCGACGAAGGGCCATGACTGACCCTCCGTCGGTTTTTTTCGCTTTGTATCGTTACGATATGACTTCCGTATGATGTTCAGCGCAGCGCGGAGAAAAACGATCTCAGCAGCGCGGCGGCCTCCTCGGCCAGCACGCCGCCGAGGACCTGCGGGTGATGGCCGTAGCGCTCGAAAAACAGGTCGATCACGCTGCCGCAGGAGCCGCTGACGGCGTCCGCCGCTCCGTATACGAGCGCGGGAACACGCGCGTTGATGATCGCCCCGGCGCACATCGGACAGGGCTCGAGCGTGACGTAAAGCGTGCAGCCGTCGAGCCGCCAGCTCCCCAGGGTCTCGCCCGCCTCGCGGATGGCCTCGATCTCGGCATGGGCCGTGGCGTCGCCCGTTTCCTCGCGGCGGTTGCGTCCGCGGCCGATCACGCGGCCGTCCGCGTCCGCGATCACGCAGCCGACGGGCACCTCGCCGTTCTCCGCGGCCTCGCGCGCCAGCTCCAGCGCCATGCGCATATATGCTTCGTGGTCCATGATGCTCACCTCAAAAAAGGGCGTCCGAAGGGACGCCCTTTTTCAAAACCAAACTCTGAAAACTGTCCTCAGGCCAGCGCCGCGGTGATGATGGACATCTGATAGACCTCCTCCGCGTCGCAGCCGCGGGAAAGGTCGTTGATCGGCGCGTTGAGGCCCTGCAGGATCGGGCCGTAGGCCGCGTAGCCGCCGAGGCGCTGCGCGATCTTATAGCCGATGTTGCCGGACTGGATCTCCGGGAAGATGAAGGTGTTGGCGTAGCCGGCGACCTTGCTGCCGGGGAACTTGAGCTGGCCGACGACGGGGGAGACGGCGGCGTCGAACTGCATCTCGCCGTCGAGGTCGAGCTCGGGCGCCTTCTCCTTGGCGATGGCGGTGGCGTTGCGGACGAGATCGACGTTCGCGCCCTTGCCGGAGCCCTTCGTGGAGTAGGACAGCATCGCGACCTTCGGATCCATGCCGAAGACCTTGGCGGTCTTGGCGGTCTCGATCGCGACCTCGGCCAGCTGGGCCGCGGCGGAGAGGACGACGTTGCCTTCCTTGTCCAGACGGTCCTCATAGGCGATGTTGATCGCGCAGTCGCCCATGCACAGCATCGGAGCGCCTTCCTTGACCAGGATGAAGCAGGAGCTCACGAGGTTTGCGCCCTTGCGGGTCTTGACGAGCTGCAGCGCGGGGCGGACGGTGTCGGCCGTCGAATAGGTGGCGCCGCCGAGCAGCGCGTCGGCCACGCCCAGCTTGACGAGCATCGTGCCGAAGTAGTTGCCCTTCTGCAGGCTGGCGCGGCACTCCTCCGGCGTCATCTTGCCCTTGCGCAGCGCGACCATGGTATCCACCATCTCGTCCATGCGCTCATAGGTCGCGGGGTCGAGAATCTCCAGCCCCTCGATATCGAAGCCGCCCTTCTCGGCCGCAGCCTTCACGGCCTCGACGTTGCCGACGAGAACGGGGGTGAGGAAGCCGCCCTTTTTCAGACGGTCCGCGGACGCGAGGATGCGCGCGTCGGTGCCTTCGGTGTAGACGATCTTGCGGGGATTGGCCTTGAGGATCTCGATCAAATTCTCAAACATGTTTTTTGCCTCCAAAGAAAGTTTTGTTTTTCCATTCAATGGATCTTTGCTCAACAAGAATACTGTATCACTTGCGCCGGCGTTTTTCAAGGGAGAATCCATGATCGGCCGGAAAGCCGGGGCGGGGATCAGATGTTTTTGTTGGAGGACGAGAGGATCACATTCAGTCCCGTCATATAGCGGCGCATCATGTCGTAGACGTGGTTGCCGGCCATGCGGCGGATGAAGCTGCGCGTGCGGTGCTCGCCCAGGGACAGCTCACGTACCCAGACGCCGTCCTTCGCCGCCATCGACACGTACACCGTGCCGACCTCGTGCACGCCGTCGCCGTCCGGCCCGGCCAAACCCGTGACGCCCACGCCGAGGTCTGCGCCGGAGATCTCGCGGATGCGGACGGCCATCTCGCGGGCGACCTCGCGGCTGACAGCGCCCTTTTCGGCGATCAGCGCCGGGTCGATGCCGAGGAGCTTTGCCTTCATGTCGTTCGTATAGGTCACCGCGCCGCCGAGAAAGTGCGCGCTCGCGCCCGGAATGTCGGTGAAGCGCTTGGCCACCTCGCCGCCCGTGCAGCTCTCGGCCGCGGCAAAGGTCATGCCGTTTTGCTGCATCAGCGCGAAAACGGCCTCCTCGACGCACTCGACGTCGACGCCGTATACATATTCGCCCAGGCGCGCGGCGGCCTTTTCCATCACGGGGCGGATCATCTCCTCGGCCTCGGCGGCTGTGTCGGCCTTGGCCGTGACCTGCAGCAGGCAGTCGCATTCCTTGGCGTAAGGGGCCATCGAGGGATTGCGCATGCGGTCCATCTCGTCGCGGAAGATCTGGTCGACCGCGCTTTCGCCGATGCCGAAGATGCGCAGCGAGTGAGACACGATCTGCCCGCCGGAGAGCTTCTGCAGATAGGGCAGCGCGCTCTCGGAGAACATGGCGCGGCATTCCTTGGGCGGGCCGGGGATCATGACGACGGTCTTGCCGTCCTTTTCAAAGGCGCAGCCCGGCGCGGTGCCGCAGTTGTTGTGAAAGACCGTGCAGCCCTCCGGCAGCAGGGCCTGGGCGTAGTTGTTGGGCGTGAAGCTGCGGCTGTATTTGATATAGTCGTACAGCCCCTCGCGCTCGGCCTTGTTCTCCACCAGGGGAAGGCCGAAGGCCTCGGCGAGGATCTGCTTGGTCAGATCGTCGCAGGTCGGGCCCAGACCGCCGGTCGTGATGATGATGTCGGCGCGGCTTTTCGCGATCTCCACACATTTCCTCAGCCGTTCGGGGTTGTCGCCCACGACGGTGTGGTAGCGCACGTTGATGCCGATCTTCGAGAGCATCTCGGAGATGTCGCGCGCGTCGGTGTTCGTCACGTGGCCGAGCAGCAGCTCGGTCCCGACCGAGAGGATCTCGGTATCGAAGCTTTTTCTGTTCATCTGCCCACCATGATCCTTTCCACGCCGGCCAGCGCCTCTTCCACAAGGCCCTCGATATCCATCACGCTCTCGACGCGCGCGACCTCTTCCACCTTCGGATGGGTCCTGGGGTGGCGCGGCGTAAAGACCGTGCAGCAGTCCTCATAAGGTAGGATCGAGGTCTCAAAGGTGCCGATGCGCCGCGCCAGACGCACGATCTCCTCCTTGTCCAGACCGATCAGCGGCTGGAGCACGGGCAGCGACAGCACCGCCTGCGTCGAGGCCATGGCCTCCATGGTCTGGCTCGCCACCTGACCGAGGTTTTCGCCCGTGACGATGGCCTTCGCGCCCTGCGCCTCGGCGATCCGCTCGGCGATGCGCATCATGAAGCGGCGCATGACGAGCGTGAAATACTCCTCGGGGCACTTGTCGCGGATCTGCTCCTGGATGTGCGTGAAGGGCACGACGAGCAGAGGCATCTTGCCGCAGTACGGCGTGAGCAGCCGCGCGAGCTCGATCACCTTTTCCTTCGCCGCCTCGGAGGTGTAGGGGAAGGAGAAAAAATGTACGGGCACGAGCCTCACGCCGCGCTTGGCGATCATATAGCTCGACACCGGGCTGTCGATGCCGCCCGAGAGCAGCGAGACGGCCACGCCGTTCGAGCCCACGGGCATGCCGCCCGCGCCGTCGACGGGGGAGGCGTGCACATAGGCGGCGGCCTCGCGCACCTCGAGGTGGACGACGAGCTCGGGCTCGTGCATCTCGACCTTCAGGTGCGGATAGGCCTCGGACAGCTCGCCGCCGACGTACTGGCTCAGCTCGATGCTGGTCATCGGAAAGCGCTTGTCGCTGCGCTTGGTCTCGACCTTGAAGCTCTTTGCGCCGAGCAGCTCTTCGCGCAGATAGTCCTTCGCGAGGGCCGTGATCGCGTCCTTGTCCTTTTCACAGGCCGCCGCGCGGCTGAGCTTGATGATGCCGAAGACTTTTCGGGCGGCCTCGAAGGCCGCGTCCATGTCGGCGTTCTCTTCCGCCCCCTCGATGTAGACGGTCGACTGGCTGCACCAGACCCGGTACTCGCCGAGACCGTAAAGGCTGTGGCGGAGATTTGACAGCAGCTTTTGTTCAAATGTCCTGCGGTTGAGACCTTTTAAAACGATCTCACCGAGCTTGCAGAGGATGATCTCTTTCATGTTGATTCCTTATCTGTTCAATTCGATCCGGACAGGCAGCTCGAAGAGCGGCGTGCCGTTACTGTCCTGAGCGTTCACCAGGAGGCCGAGGCTCTCAAAGGGCGCTCCGCCCTCCTCGGGAAGAATCGGCAGGCTGAGCGTCCAAAGCTGTTCCTCATCGGCGGAAAGCTCGCGCGCGGCCTCAAAGGGGAGCGTGCGCCCGTCGGCCGTGTACGCGGAGACCGTCAGGCTGCACGCCTGCTCGCCGCGGTTGGCGGCCAGGAGACGGACTTCGACAAAGGCGGAGGTGCCGCCGCCGAGCGCCGCGCCGTCGTAGAAGAGAGACAGTGATCCGCTCCGGCGCAGCAGCGTCCCGCTTTCGGGCGCGGCGCTGAGCAGCTCGGCGTTCGTGCGGAAGGACTCGGCGACCGTCTCGAAGATCGAGCCGAGAACCTCTTCGCGGCCGTCAAAGCAGGAGCCGTAGAGCAGAAAAAAGCGCTCCGGCGTCTCCCAGGCGATCCAGTCGCGCCAGGTGTCATATTTCAGATGCAGCGCGCGCAGCGCCGTCCAGCCCGTACCGGCCTCTCCCTCCTCGGGGTAAGTGCCCCATTTGCCGACCTCGAGCAGGTCGATCAGCTCTTCCGGCGCATTCTCGGAGCCGCGCGGGACGCTTGTGAAGAACATGCGCGCAAAGAACCAGCCGGGATTGAAGCGGATCGCGCCCTTCTCGACCCAGACCGAGCAGTAGGAGGGATAGACGAAGGCGCAGTCGAATTCCTCCGCGCCGCTGAAATAGTAGGCCAGCTCCTCGCCGCGCGGATCCGCCGCCGGCAGGGAGAAGCCCAGCTCCAGCGCCTCGGGCACTTCGACGGGATCGCTTTCGACTATGACGGCGGCGTCCCCGGCGTCTTCGTCCTCCTGTGCGGGGGAAGGACTCTCCGTCCCCGGCAGGGGCGGAACGGGAGGCAGCTCTCCGGCACAGCCGGACAGCAGCGCCGCAAGCAGGCACAGCGCCAGCAGGGCGCACAGGATTCGTTTCATATTCTCACTCCCAACAAGAAAGGGTTTAGCTCCCGCCGCTGCCGCAGGGCGCGGTCGGGATTCTTATTTCATGTAATAACTGAGCAGAAAGAAAAACGCAATATGTACCACAGAAAAAAGCGTGGTGATGATTTTTCCGTTTCGTGTCAGCTCCCGGATCAGCGCTTCGTCCGTCTCGATCCGCAGCTTCGCCTTTTGCAGACAATTGCGTCTGGTCAGGAAAAGGGTCAGGAAAACGCCCCACAAAAGGACGAATGCGGCGACGACCAGCAACGCCTTTTCGCCGCTCGCCATCGCGGCGAAACGAGGCCGCAGCCGCGCGAGCTGCAGAAATAGAGAGAGGCCTGCGACGCCAAAGAGCAAAAGAAAGATCATGAGAGCGCGGTCCAGCCAGAACGCGGTACGGACACGGGACTGCGTCAGGAGTTCGTCCCTCACGTACGGAGCGGGCTCGGTCGGAAAAGACCAGTCCTCCGCCGCGTCGGAGAAGCTCTCGCTCTCCGCCGCCGCTCTGTCTGTCGGAATCGTCTGACAGTCGAGCAAAGCCTGCAGTTCCGCGTCGGGCGTGTAGCTCCTTTCGGAAAAGGGGAGTACGGCCGAGTTCTGGACGAAAAGCACAAAGTACATATCCCCGATCTCGGCGAGATCATATTCCTGACGGCTCACGGTGAATCTGGCGCTGCCGGAGCCATTTTCCTCGTGGAGGATGATATAATAGGTCGTTTGGGTATCGCCGTCGCTGTCTCTGCGCGTCTTCTTGTCCAGACTCTCAAGCTTCATCCTTTTGAGCTCAAAAGAGCCTTGCTCGAAGCCCTCAAGCCTTTTGGCGAGCATGGAAGCCTGCCGCCGTGTAAGATAGAGAAACGCGCCCACGAGCAGCGCCGGTAAGATAATAAAGAACAGCCCCTTGATGTCTCCGTGTGAAACGGAACTGATGCCGACCGCTTCAAAGGGAATCAAAAATAACAGAAGAAAAATGCTGAGCCAGTTCTGCCCTCGTATCCTGACGCGAAGCGCGTGCCGGATCGTTTCTTTGCTGAGGATCGATTTACCGCTGTCAGACCTGTTCATGGGAACATCCTTTCGTTGACGTTGATTATTCTTGCCTGAAATCAAAGCTGCGGTACTGCACGGCCTCGGCCACGTGCTCCGGCAGGATGTTGGGGCTGGAGGCGAGATCGGCGATCGTGCGCGCGACGCGCAGAACGCGGTCATAGCTGCGCGCGGTGAGGCCCATGGCCTCGAAGGCGCCGCGCATCAGCTCTTCGCCCTCGTGCGTGAGCGCACAGAAGCTGCGCAGCTCGCGGCTGTCCATGCGCGCGTTGCAGGGGGTGGAGGAAGAAGAAAAGCGCTCGCGCTGGATCGCCCGGGCGGCGTCCACGCGCTTTTTGATCTCCCTCGAGCTCTCCGCCGGCGCACGGCGACGCAGCTCGTCGAATTCCAGGGCCGGGACCTCGGTGATGATGTCGATGCGGTCGAGCAGCGGTCCGGAGATACGGCTCTGATAGCGGCGGACCTCCGCCTCGCTGCAGCGGCAGCGCCCGGAGGGATGGCCGTACCAGCCGCATTTGCAGGGGTTCATCGCGCATACCAGCATGAAGCGGCTGGGATAGGTGACCGAGCCGGACACGCGCGAGACGGTGACCTCGCCGTCCTCGAGCGGCTGACGCAGCACCTCCAGCACGTCGCTGCGGAACTCGGGCAGCTCGTCGAGGAACAGCACGCCCGTGTGGGCCAGGCTGATCTCGCCCGGACGCGGCGTCGTCCCGCCGCCGGCGAGACCGGGGCCGGACACCGTGTGGTGCGGCGAACGGAAGGGCCGGGTGCAGACGATGGGGTTTTTCCGCCCCGTCAGCCCGGCGACGGAGTGGATCTCCGTGGCCTCGATCATCTCCTCGCGGCTCATGTCCGGGAGGATCGAGGAAAGACGCCGCGCCATCATCGACTTGCCGGAGCCCGGAGGCCCG
This sequence comes from Oscillospiraceae bacterium, assembly GCA_017447645.1. Taxonomy (GTDB): domain Bacteria; phylum Bacillota; class Clostridia; order Oscillospirales; family Oscillospiraceae; genus Limivicinus. Next base: position 3,543 of record JAFSNA010000125.1, on the reverse strand, counting down.
ACGCAGAGGATGTTGTGTCCGCCCGCGGCGGCTACCTCGAAGGCGCGCTTGACGCTCTCCTGACCCTTGACGTCGGCAAAATCGGGCAGAGCAAGCTCCTCGGGCCCGATCACCGGAGCGGCTGCTGGCTCGATCGTGCGCTCGCCCCTGAGATGGGCGACGAGCTCGCCCACGTTTTCGAGGGGGATGACCTCCACGCTCTCGGCGAAGGCGGCCTCGGCGGCGTTCTCGGCCGGGAGATAGAGGCGCTTGACGCCGCAGCGTTCCGCGGCGATGGCCATCGGCAGCGCGCCGGCGATGCGGCGCAGCGTCCCGTCGAGCGCGAGCTCGCCCAGAAAGGCACAGCTCTCGTCGATGCGGGGCAGCTCGCCCTGCGCGGCGAGGATGCCGACGAGGATCGGCAGGTCATAAAGCGTTCCGGCCTTTTTGCGGTCGGCCGGCGCGAGATTGACGGTCAGACGGCTGGGCGGGAAGCGGAAGCCGTTGTTCTTGATCGCCGCGCGGACGCGCTCGCGCGCCTCCTTGACGGCCGCGTCGGGCAGCCCGACGATCTCAAAGCCGGGCAGACCGTTGGAGATATAGACCTCCACGGCGACCTCGAAGCCGCCGACGCCGCTGACGCCGAAGCTGCGGATTCTGGATAGCATCTGATCCACTCCTTGAAACAGCCGGAGGAAATGCTTTCTCCGGCTGTAAAAAACAATGTGAAAGGTTACTCTTCGACCTCTCCGACGATCGCGATGTGCAGCTCGTCGAGCTGCTTCTGCGTGACCTCGGAGGGGGCGCCCATCATCAGATCCTGGGCCTTCTGGTTCATCGGGAAGGTGATGACCTCGCGGATCGACTCCTCACCCGTGAGCAGCATGACGATGCGGTCGATGCCGGGGGCGCAGCCGGCGTGCGGGGGTGCGCCGTAGCAGAAGGCGTTGTACATGGCGGGGAATTTCTTCTTTACGTCCTCCTCGCCGAGACGCACCATCTCAAAGGCCTTGATCATGATGTCGGGATCGTGGTTGCGCACGGCGCCCGAGGCGCTCTCATAGCCGTTGCAGACCAGGTCGTACTGGTTGGCCATGATCTCCAGCGGGTCGATCTCGCCGCACTCGGCCTTCTCCAGCACCTCCAGCCCGCCTGCGGGCATCGAGAAGGGGTTGTGGCAGAACTCCAGCTCGCCGCTCTCCTCGCCGATCTCGTACATCGGGAAGTCGACGATCCAGCAGAGCTGATACTGCTCCTTGTCCATATGCGCGGGGCAGAGCGCGCCGAGCTTCGTGCGCAGCACGCCAGCGGTTTTCTGCGCGACGGCGAGCTTGCCGGCGGCCAGCGCGACGAAGCAGCCGGGCGTCAGGCCCAGCGCCTCGATCACCTGTTCCCTGACGGGCTGGACAAACTTGGCGATGCCGCCCACGAGCTCTCCGTTCTCATCCATGCGGAACCAGTAGCTCTTCTGCGCGGTCTGCACCTCGACGTCGGCGCAGAGCTTGTCGATCTGCTTGCGCGTCGCCTCGAAGCCGCTGACGACCACGGCCTTGACGACGCTGCCCTCGAAGGGTCCGAAGCCGATGGGCTGCAGCAGCTCCGTCGCGTCCTGAATGACCAGGTCGATGCGCAGGTCGGGCTTGTCGGTGCCGTACTTTTCCATCGCCTCGCGGAAGGGGATGCGGCGGAAGGGAGCGGGCGTCACGCGGTCGCCGTAGAGACCGAACTTCTCAAACACGGGCACGAGCACCTCTTCGAGCACGCCGAGCACGTCGTCCTGCGTGGCGAAGGACATCTCCATGTCGAGCTGATAGAACTCGCCGGGCGTGCGGTCGCCGCGCGCGTCCTCATCGCGGAAGCAGGGCGCGATCTGGAAATAACGGTCGAAGCCGGAGGCCATCAACAGCTGCTTGAACTGCTGCGGGGCCTGCGGCAGCGCGTAGAACTTGCCGGGGTGCTTGCGGGCCGGCACCAGATAGTCGCGCGCGCCCTCGGGGGAGGAGGCGGTGAGGATCGGCGTCGTGATCTCCAGGAACCCGTGCTCGGTCATCAGCCGACGGATCTCGGCGACGACCTGGCAGCGCAGGATGATGTTCTGCTTCACGGCCGGGTTGCGCAGATCGAGAAAACGGTATTTCAGCCTGGTCGCCTCGTCCGCCTCGCGGCTGCGGTTGATCTCAAAGGGCAGCTCGTTGTAGCGGCAGCGGCCCGTAACGGAGATCTTCTCCGGCACGACCTCGATCTCGCCGGTGGGGAGCTTGGGGTTTTTGCTCGCGCGCTCGCGCACCGTGCCGGTGACGCTGATCGTGGATTCCTTGTTGATCGAGCGGATCACGCTCATCATCTCTTCGCTCTCGATGACGAGCTGCGTCGTGCCGTAGAAATCGCGGAGCACGACGAAGGCCAGGGACGCGGACACCGCGCGGACGTTTTCCATCCATCCCGCGAGCGTGACGGTCTTCCCGGCGTCGGAGAGCCGCAGCTCTCCGCAGTTGTGAGTACGTGACTGTTTCATATTTTCATCCTCTTTTCCCGAAAATGAGGGAGCTTACTCTTTGATGATTGCCGCGGCGGCGCGTCTGGCGGCGTCGGCGCGGATCAGCGCGGCGGCATCGGCGGAGCTGAGCTTGCGCTGCTCGCCCGAGCGCATGTCTTTGACGGAGAGCACGCCCTCGGCCAGCTCGTCCTCGCCCAGAAAGACGACGTAGGGCACGCCGATCTTATCCGCATAATTCATTTTCGCCTTGAACTTCTTCTTCTCGGTGTAGAGCTGTACGCGCAGCCCCGCGCGGCGCAGCTCCGCCGCCGCGGCGATCGCGCTGCCGAGCTCCTCCGTCATCGGCAGGACCAGCGCGTCGCAGGGCGCGGCGCCGCCCTCGTCGGAGAGCAGGCCCTGTTCGGAGAGAATGTAGAAAAAGCGGGTCAGACCGATGGAGATGCCCACGCCGGGCAGCCTGCGGTCCGTGTAGAACTCCGCCAGATTGTCATAGCGCCCGCCCGAGCAGACCGAGCCGATCTCCGGGTGGTCGAGCATCAGCGTCTCGTACACCGTGCCCGTGTAGTAGTCGAGCCCGCGCGCGATCGTGAGGTCGACGGCAAAATTCTCCTCTGGCACGCCGAAGTCCGCGAGGTACTTTACGACGGTCCTGAGCTCGTCGAGACCCTCGTCAAAGGTCGCGTCCATGCCGCGGTATCGCTCGAGCGCGGCGATGACCTCGTCGTTCGTGCCCTTCACGGCCATAAAGTCCATGACGTTCTCAGCCTTGCAGGGCAGCATCTTCACGTCGTTGATCAGGCTCTGCCGCACGGCTTCGGCGCCGATCTTGTCCATCTTGTCCACCGTGCGCATGATCTCGCCGGCGCGCTCGCTCATGCCGTTCATGGCGTAAAAGCCGCTGAGGAGCTTGCGGTTGTTCACACGGATCTGAAAGCGTCTGACGCCCAGACGCGTGAAGGTGTCGTAAATGATGGCGGGGATCTCCGCCTCGCTGAGGATGTACAGCCTGCCGTCGCCGATGATGTCGATGTCGGCCTGGTAGAACTCACGGAAGCGGCCGCGCTGGG
>JAFSNA010000124.1 GCA_017447645.1 Oscillospiraceae bacterium | reverse complement strand
GTCAGGCAGGAGTCGCCCTGCGGGCCGCCGATGACGAAGCGGCCGGTGGGGTTGATGAAGTACTTCGTCCGCTCGTCGAGCAGCTCCGCGGGGATGACGGGGCGCACGACCTGCTCGAGCATGTCGCGGCGGATCATCTCCATCGTCGCCTCGGGCGCGTGCTGGGTCGAGATCACGATCGTGTCGACGCGCAGGGGACGGCGCCGCTCGTCATACTCGACGGTCACCTGCGTCTTGCCGTCGGGCCGCAGATAGTCGACCAGACCGCTCTTGCGCACCTCGGCAAGGCGGCGGGCCAGCGCATGCGCCAGCGAGATCGGCAGGGGCATGAGCTCCGGCGTCTCGCGGCAGGCGTAGCCGAACATCATGCCCTGGTCGCCTGCGCCGTTCTGCAGCTCGGCGTCTCCGTCCCGCTTGCTCTCCAGAGACCTGTCCACGCCGAGGGCGATGTCTCCGGACTGCTCGTCGATGTTGATGATGACGCCGCAGGTGTCGCAGTCGAAGCCGTACTTTGCGCGGTCATAGCCGATCTCGCGGACGACCTCGCGCGTGATCTTCGGGATGTCGACGTAGCAGCTCGTCGAGATCTCGCCCATGATGTGGACGAGGCCGGTCGAGACCGTCGTCTCGCAGGCGACGCGGCCGTTCGGGTCCTGCTCCAGGACGGCGTCGAGCACGGCGTCGGAGATCTGGTCGCAGATCTTGTCGGGATGCCCTTCGGTGACGGATTCGGATGTGAAAAGATAGTGGCTCATATGGTTTCTCCTTTGCTTTTCGGGGGAAAAAACGGCGTCCCGCCGCGGCGGGACGCCAAAGATCGTTCGATCAAGACCTCATCTTTCGTCACCGCCGGATTTGGCACCTTATGCCTTCGCACAGGTTGCCGGGCTTCACAGGGCCGTTCCCTCCACCGCTCTTGATAAGGTGTTCAGTTTTACGGGGACATTATAACATAGAAGAACGGATTGTCAATCGGAAAATGGCGTGCGCGCCTCGCCCGCGCGGCGGCACCCGGACCCGCGTCCCCCGTCCTCCGGAAAACGGGGGAGAAAAACTACTCGGTCTTCTCCGGCCGGTTCTCGGCGGCGAGGCTGCGGGTGCTGATGCCGCCGGGCATCACCAGCTCAAAGCCGAGGACGCTCCCGTCGGAGGAGAAAAGCTCGTCCGTGTGCAGGATGTCGTGGATCCCGCGGCAGCGGCGCATCTCCGCCCCCGGCGACTGCGCCGCGGTCGGGGATGCCGCGAAGGCCTCGCCGCAGGAGAGCAGCTGCTGTCCCGGCGCGCCGCCGAGCGCCGCGAGACGCAGCTGCCAGCCCTCGTCCCAGTCCAGCAGCAGCTCGACCGGGCCCTCAAAGGCGGCCTCCATGCGCCGATGCGCGCCGTCCGAGAGCTCGAGCGCGCACAGATGCCGTCCGTCGGGCTCGTCCGCGGCATAGAAGAGCGTCGTGCCGACCACCGTCGGCGTCCGCGCGGCCCCGGCCGTGAGCGTGACGTCCGTGCGCGCCGCGCGGTCGAAGAGGTGCGCGCGCCCGTCGGCGGCGGAGGTGTAGAAGATCCCCTGCTCCGACACGAAGGCCCAGGCGCAGCCGGAGAGCAGCGCTTCCTTCTCCTCGCCGCGCACGCAAAGCAGCGTCCCGTCCGCAAGCAGGCAGTACAGCGCGCCGCCGTGCAGCTGCAGGCTCCGGCAGGGCTCGTCCAGCTCCGTGCGGCGGCCGGTGCCGTCGACGCTCACGCTCTCCGGGACGCCGGCCGCATTCAGATAGTACAGCCGCCCGCCGCTCTCGCAGAGATCGTCCGCCGGACAGTCGGCGACGAGCAGCGTGCGGTCGCGCGGGATGTTGTCGACGATCTCATAGCGCACGAGCGCGCAGCTGCCGTCTGCGTACAGGCAGGCGCTGAAATACTGCGTCCCGACCAGGCACGCGCAGCAGCGCGCGTTGTGGTTGGCCATCTCCTCGGTCTCGAGATCGGAGAAGGGCTCCTTCAGCAGCGGAAAGCTCGCCTCAACGCTGCGGGGAGGCTCCGGCGCGGCATAGCCGGAGGGGGCGCTCTCCGGCGCGGAGGGCTCCGCCGTCCCGGAGGGCAGGCGCGTGTCCGGCTCCGGCCGCGGCGCGCCGCAGCCCGCGAGCGCGAGCAGCAGCACGGCCAGGAGCAGCGCGATCGTTCTTTTTCTCATGTCTCGTCCCTTCTTTTCATGGCCCGGCGCTTCCGTCAGGATGGCTTTTTCGTCATTCTACCACAATTCGCCCGCCGAGGCAATTGCGCCTGCGGCGGCGCTGTGGTAAGATAAAGCAAACATCTCCCGAAAAGGATGGCTCCCACATGAAAAAGCTGCTGCGCTTCGCGCTGATGTTCCTTCTGATCTTCGCCCTCGTCATGCTGACGGAGAGCGTGATCCTCCCCGCGTTCTTCGACGGCGAGCTGCCCGCGGCCGCGACGGCGCAGCCCTCCGACGCGCCGCCTCAGCAGAGCGCCGATACGCCGGCGATCCGGCCCTCCGATACGCCGGAGGGCGAGCCGACGCTCGACGAGGACGGCGAATACACCTCGAAGGAAGACCTGGCGCTCTACATCCACCTGTACGGCCACCTTCCGGGCAATTTCGTCACGAAGGACGAGGCCGAGGCCGCCGGCTGGACGGGCGGCGCGGTCGGCAAGGTGCTGCCGGGCAAGCAGATCGGCGGCGACCGCTATTATAACCGCGAGGGTCTGCTGCCGAAGGCGAAGGGCCGCGTCTGGACCGAGTGCGACGTCGGCGACCGCCGGAACACCCGCGGCGGCGAGCGCATCATTTTCTCCAACGACGGGCTCATCTATTACACGCCCGACCACTACGACAGCTTCGAGCTGCTGTACGGCGAGCCGTAAAACGCCTTTCCTCCCGGGCGGTTCGACACGATTCGACACGGCGGGGCGAAAACAAACGAAAAACCTTGTCGAAACCGGTTGATTAGGCCGATAATCTATCGTATTATGTCAACAAGTTCTCCGCCGGATTCGACAGCATTCTGTTGTTTGAGAGTGTCAGTTATGGTATTTTTACTACGACAGACCGGTTAAATTCCTGTGAAAAGTCAGGATCGCCCGTACACCGTATTTTGGGAGGATAAAAGTTATGGAAACCAAGACCCGCATTCTCATCGCCGACGCCAACACGGAATTCTCTTCGCTCGTGAGCGACCTTGTCGCCGGGGAGAACGACATGGAGATCGTGGGCATGGCCGACAACGGCGCAGACGCGCTCGCGCTCATCGGCGAGCTGAAGCCGGACGTGCTGCTGCTCGACCTCGTGCTGTCGAAGCTGGACGGGCTGGAGCTGCTGCGCCGGCTCGGCGAGACCGGCGTGCGCCCGCACGTCATCGTGCTTTCGGGCTTCGTCAACGGCAAGGTCGTGGGCGAGTGCTCCGCGCTCGGCGCGGACTATTTCATTTACAAGCCCTGCGATCCCGAGGCG
>JAFSNA010000013.1 GCA_017447645.1 Oscillospiraceae bacterium | reverse complement strand
TTTGCCTTCCTGCGAGCGCAAGCGAGCCGCCGCTGTGCGGCGTGAATTACGATCCATCCCCGCAGGGCTTGTCAAGCAAAGCTTGACAAGGCAAAAAGAAGATGCGTCAGCTCGGGACCGTTCAGATCCCGACCGAGGCGTTTTTGGCCGTCCTCAAGCTGGACGAATAAGAAAAAGCTGTGCCTTTCAGGCACAGCTTTTTCTGTTGCTTCTATTACGCCCCTCTTCCGACCTCGACGGCCCGCTCGCGGCCGTAGGCGGCGTCGACCGTGATCTTCACATGCCGCTCGCCGTCGACGCAGGCGAACTCATAACAGGGCAGGCCCTGACAGACGACCTTGCGCGAGGACAGCGGCGTGATCGACGAGGGCAGCGCGGCCTGCGCCGACACGGCGTCGAGCGGCCAGCTCAGCTCGCCCTCGGGCAGGTCCTCCGGCGCGCGGTAGAAGCAGACCGAGCAGTTGTCCAGCGCCACGCCGACCTCGGCGCGGCAGTCCGGACAGGGCACGCCGTCCACGGAAGGGGTGAAGCTGAAGTAGAGCACGCTGCCGCTCTGCCGCCGCTGCGTCTCCTTCATATCCGGATAGCCGGCGGCGCTGAGGAAGTCCCGCGCCTTTTCCGCGGCGCGTTTGTGACTGACGCTGCTCTCGCCGACCAGACGCGAGTCGGACAGACTGATCACGCCGGAAGCGTCGGCGCGCACGAAAACGCTGCCGCGGCTGTAGGCGGCCGAGCCGTCGGCGTAGCTGTACTCGTCGCGCAGGACTTCCTCCGACACGCCCAGCAGCTTCGCCGCGGCCGCGCGGCCCGGCGCGGGATCGACGTACTGCGTCGGCAGCGCCGCTTCGGCGCGCGCATAGCTCTTCAGCTCGCCCGCGGCGGGGAAGCTCTGCTCGGCGTCGAGAAAGCCGTCGCTCAGCAGCCGCGCTCCGTCGGCGTCGAAGACGTTGTGCAGCGGCTTTTCGCGGCAGTCCATTTCCATCTCGCCGCAGCCGAGCGAGCCGCGCATCTCCTGCACCAGCGCGCCGTAGGCCGCCGCCGTGTCGGAGAGCGTCCGGATGTCCGCGCGCTCGTCGTCGGAAAACTCGCCGCTGCGCGAGCAGAGCTCGTGCATGAAGTCGCCGACCGTGCCGAGGAAGCTCTTGGTCTGATCCATCTCCACGGTGGAGAAGGGCAGCGTGGAGAGCGCGGACTTGGCCGCGCAGGCCTCCGCGTAGGCCTCGGAGGCCAGGCTGTGGCAGAGCTCGCCCGTGGCGTAACGGCACTTCTCAAGCGTGCCGGAGAGCGCGTCCACGGCCGCGGCGGTCTGCTCGAAGCTCAGCTCGTAGGAATGGCGCGTCTCGGCGCGAAAATCGTTCAGATGCGCCCAGAAAAGCGCCGAGAGAACGGCGAGCACGGCAAAGGCGGTCACGGCGCAGATCCCGGCCACGCGGCGGAGCTTACGAAGAAGCTTTTCTTTCAAGTCGATCACCTCCGTCCTATTTTGCCCGCCGCGGGAGACAAACATACCTTTTTGAATAAAGAGCCCTCTCTTTTGCCGATACTTTTCGCGCGAAGGAGAGGGAAGACGATGCTTGCCAAGCTGAACAATCTGTTGAAAAAACACGGCGCGGGAGGGACGGTCTCGCTGCTCGCGCGCTACGTCCTCCGCAGCGCGGAGGCGGTCCTGGGCCCCGGAAAAGAGGAGCGCGCGGCGGTCTCGGCGCTGCTCGGCGAGATCCGCGCGGGAGAGTACGAGCGCCTCGTCCTGCGCCGCGGTAGCTTCGGCTGGCACACACCGCTGTTTCAGCGCGCCCAGCAGCTCGCCCGCGCGATGGGGCGCTGCGGCTGCCTTGTGCTTTATGAGGCCGCGCCCCCGCACGACCGTCTGCGCGGCGCCGAAAGGCTGGGCGAGGGCCTCTGGCTCGTCAATCTGCGCTCGCCGCGCCTGCGCCGCCGGCTGGAAAAGGCCGCAAAGGAGAGCGGCCGGCCGCGCTATCTGATGCTCGCCTCGCCGGAGAGCCGCCTGCCGGCGCGCCTGCCGGGACGATACGCCCGCGGCGGCTGGGCGCTGCTCTACGATTACATCGACGCGCTCAGCGCCGAGATCGGCGGCGGAACGCGCGTGCCGCGGCGGACGCTCTCACTTTATGACTGGGCGATGAAGAGGGAGGACGTGCTCGTCGCGGCTTCCTCGCTGGCGCTGCTCGAGGACGCGAGACGGAGGGGGAAGCGGGCGCTGCTCGTCGAAAACGGCGTGGACTGCGCGCATTTTTTCACTCCCGCGCCCTGCCCGGCGGACGGGCGCTTCCGCGCTCTGCTGGACGCGGGCAGACCGATCGTCTGCTTTTACGGCGCGCTCGCGCGCTGGCTCGATTATGAGGCGCTGCGCGCCGTCGCCGCGGACGGGCGCTTCACGCTGCTGCTCATCGGCGTGAAGTACGACGAAAGCTTTGAGCGTGAGCTCGCCGGGCGGGAGCGGGTCGTCTTTCTCGGCCCGCGGCCCTATGAGATGCTTCCGGGCTATGCCGCACGCTGCGACGTGCTGCTTGTCCCCTTCCGCAAAAGCCCGGTCTCCGATGCGGCGAGCCCGGTCAAGCTCTTCGAGTACATGGCTCTGGGCAAGCCGATCGTCGCGGGCGACAGTGCGGAGTGCCGCCGCTTCCGCAGCGTGCTGATCGCAAAAGACGCGCGGGAATTCATCCCCCGGATCGAGCAGGCGCTGGCGCTGCGCTGCGACGCGTCTTACTGGGAGACGGAAAGGGCGGAAGCCCTCTCCGCCGACTGGCTGCGCCGCGCGGAGAAGCTGTGCGGGGCGCTGCGCGGTCGGGAGGAGCGCGAAAAGACGTGATTTTTACATTTTTTTAACCTTTGCTCTTCCGCTCGCAGTATAATTATACTATAATATAAGCCCAAAGCGACCAATCAACGGGCGGGAGGTACGAGAACATGAGCAAGAGAGCGCTTATCGTAGAGGACGACGGCAACATCGCCGAGCTGCTGCGCCTGTATCTGGGCAAGGACGG
>JAFSNA010000123.1 GCA_017447645.1 Oscillospiraceae bacterium | reverse complement strand
GCGTCAGTGCGCATCCAGTCGTTGATGTCCAGCCCCGGCTCGCCGAAGAACAGGTCGCCGCCCTCGTCCTCGAAGGCGAGGAGCGCGCGCTGGATCGCGCCGATGCTGGCGGCGGAGACGTTGCCGTACTCGGTCGTGAACTCGGCGCGGTTGTCGCCGACATACTGGAGCATCGCGCGCAGATCCTTGAGGTCGAGCAGCAGCAGGCCGTTGTCATCGGCCACGCGGAAGACGATGTTCAGAACGCCGGTCTGGATCTCGGTCAGGCCGAAGAGGCGGCCGAGCAGCGTCGGGCCCATTTCGGAGACGGTGACGCGGACCGGGTGGCCCTGCTCGCCGAAGATGTCCCAAAAGCGGGTGGGGTAAGCTTTGAAGGGAAAGTCCTCGATGCCGAAGCCCTTGATGCGCTCGGCAAGGTTGTCGCTCATCACGCCGGGCATGCACATGCCGGAGAGATCTCCCTTGATGTCGCAGAGGAAGACCGGAACGCCCAGATCGGAGAAGGACTCGGCCATCACCTTCATCGTGACGGTCTTGCCGGTACCGGTCGCGCCGGCGATAATGCCGTGGCGGTTGGCCATCTTCGGCAGAAGGTAAAGATTCTTTTCGGACTGTGCCATCCATATCTTGTTATCAGTAAACATAGTGATCCCCCATATCTTTTATTTTTGCTGATAAAAGTATCTTATCACAGCTTTTTGCCGCATACAAGTTGCAATCGAAAAAAACTTTTCTTTTTTTGTCTCTCGGACCCCGAAAACGAGAAAAAAAGACAATAAAGGAAAACTGTCTGTTGAGATACGCCGAAAGGTGTGATAGAATTTACTGGTAAGAAACAAGCAAGCGAGGGGGAAGGGAATTGAAGACAAGGGTCATCTCCGGCGCCGTGCTGCTCACGATCACGCTGCTGTGCGTACTGCTCTCCCCTGTTACCAGGATCATCTTTTTCGCTCTGGCGGGGCTTCTGTGCGCCTATGAGTACAGCCGCGCGCTGGAAAAGATCGAGGTATACTGCTGCGCCTGGGTCATGTATGTGTACATCTGCGCACAGGCCATCCTCGCCTTTTTCCACCTGGGCCCCGTCGCGCTGATCTCCTGCTTTTGCGCCGCGGTTTTTCTGGCGCTCTTTTCGGGGATCCTTCACAAGAAGGTCTCGGGCAGCGGCGCGCTCTACACGCTGGCAGGCGTGGCCTACCCCTGCTTTCTGTTCAATCTGCTGATGGTCATTTCCGTGACCGACCTGTGGGCGCAGACGCTGCTGATCGGCAGCGTCGCATGCTGGATCTGCGACACCGCCGCCCTCGTCGGCGGCAGCCGCTTCGGCAAGCACAAGGTCGCTCCGCTCGTCTCCCCGCATAAGACGGTCGAGGGCTGCCTCTTCGGACTTGCCTCCTCCTTACTGAGCGCCGCGCTTCTGTTCTTCATTTTGAAAAACACCTCTCTCGCGCTCCCCTTCTCCGTGATCCTTATTACCTGCGCGCTGGCCTCCTCGATGGGGCAGATCGGCGATCTGGCAGAGTCGCTGATCAAGCGCATGATCGGCGTGAAGGACTTCTCCAATCTGATCCCCGGCCACGGCGGGATGTTCGATCGGGCCGACAGCCTTCTTTTTGCGATCCCGACCGCCTATCTCTGTTTGTACATCGCGCACCTGTTCCTTTGAGGAAACAGGCGGAAATCAAAAACCACACAGGCATAAAGCCTGTGTGGTTTTTTTTGCTTGCGGACCGAGCTCAGACAAGATCTTCCTCGGTGAGCTGTTCGATATCTTCCATTGTCCCGGCGACGGCGTCCGCCTCGGCCTTCTTCTCCATCTTCGCCATGAAGATCGGAGAGAGGATGCCGACAACGCACAGGGCGATCAGGACCCAGCAGATCACGGACGAGAACAGGATCTTGGGACTGCCGTCGGAGATGATCATGGCGTTTTGCAGGTTCTTTTCTCCGATTGGCCCCAGGATCAAGGCCAATACAATGGCAGCCGTGTTCAGATCCAGCTTTCGCATCAAATACCCCAGCACACCGAACACGAACATGACGATCACGTCCTCAGGAAGCCTGTTGATCGCATAGGAGCCGACGACGCACAGCACGGTGACGCAGGGAATCAGGATCGCGTCGGACAGGCGGGAGATCTGCGCGAAACCGCGGCAGCCCAGCAGTCCGATGCCCAGCATAAAGAACTGCACCAGCACGAAGCCGGCGAAGAAGGTGTAGGTAACAATGGCGTTCTCTTCGTTGAAGAGCATGCGGCCAGGCTGCAGGCCCTTCATAATCAGGCCGCCCATCAGAATCGCCGTGACGGATTCGCCCGGGATACCAAGGGTCAGCGTCGGGATTAGAGAACCGCCGGTGACGGCATTGTTGGCCGCCTCAGAGCCGGCCACGCCTTCGATGGAGCCCCTGCCGAACTGTTCCTTGTGCTTGGAGAACTGCTTGGAGGTATTGTAGCCCAGGAAGCAGGCGATGGAGGCGCCGGCGCCGGGCAGGATGCCGATCAGGTTGCCGATGATCCAGGAACGGAGGATCGTCGGGCGGATGGTCTTCCGCTCCTGACGGGTCAGGCTCATCTTGTCGGTGACCTTGCTGGCCTGGGCACGCTCTTTGACCTTCTTCTCAGCCAGGATAAAGACCTGGGACATGGAGAACAGACCGATCAGCGCACAGGTGACGTTAATGCCGTCATAGAAGTAGCTGTTGCCGAAGAGCATAAAACGCGGGATGCCGGAGCCGGGGTCGGAGCCGATAGTGCTCAGCAGCAGGCCAAGCGCGCCGGACATCAGGCCCTTGATCAGGGATTTGCCCGCAACGCCCGCGATAATCGTCAGACCGAAGATAGACAGCCAGAAATACTCGGCGGACTGGAACTTCAGCGTCAGCTCCGCAAGCAGCGGGGCGAAGAAATACAGAGAGATGCAGCTGAGGAGGCCTCCCCAGAAAGAGGCGTAGCAGGCAGTGAACAGCGCTTTGCCCGCTTTCCCTCGTTTTGTCATCTGGTAGCCCTCGATAGCGGTGGCGGCAGAGGCCGGAGTGCCCGGGGTATGGATCAGGATGGCGGAGATGGAGCCGCCGAAGATAGCGCCGCAGTAAATGGCGCCCAGCACGATCAGCGCGGTGTCCTGCTGCATGGTGAAGGTCAGCGGCAGCATCAGGGCCACGCCCATCGCGGCGGAGAGGCCCGGCATGCAGCCGATGACGATACCCAGCGCCACGCCGGCAATCATCATGATCAGATTGATGGGAGTCAGAGCATGCAGGAAGCCCTGGCCCATCACAGCCAAAGTATTAAGCATCTTTCACGTCCTCCCTAAAAACAGCAGATTATTCGGAAGCTGGACGCGCAGGAAGAGCGTAAACGCAACGTAGATCAGCGCCAGAAGCGCAACCGTGGCGATGGCGATATACAGGGGCTTGACCTTGAGGAACAAAAGCGATACCACAAGGAAAACCGCGGTGGAAACATAAAAGCCGACGGTGATTACGGCGATAATGTACAGGAGCGTCAAGACAAGGCACACAAAAAACTGCTTGGGCTGGAAGCCCTCAAACTGGGATTTGCCGCTTTCGGTCCCGTATTTGACGGCGTTCATGATCATCTGGATCAGATACAGCGTCGTGAGGCCGAAGAGAACGATGACTATGAACTTCGGATACGTCTGGCTCTCGGCGGGGAGCTTTTTAGTCCCGGAGTAAAACAGACCGCAGATCACATAGAAGACCGCCACGATACTGACGTCCGTGTACTTCATTTTCAAGAGAAGATCCCTCCCTCTTTCTTTGTTATTTGATAACTGGCCTGTCCCTTTTTTGTCAACATTCACAAATCGTTCATGATTTGAAGCGAGGCGTAATGCACAAAGAAAAAAGAAGATCATAAACGTGAAAAAAGCCGGAAATGGCATGCATTTCCGGCTTTTTTTGAATTTATTTCCGTGTTTCTCCGGGCTTGACGCGATCGATCGTCTTATTTTTTCTCTGCGAAGACCCACTCGCGCTGGATCGGATAGCTGATGAAGAACAGCACCGTCATCACGGCGATCTGGATGAGCGTCGCAAGTCCGGCCGAGATCGCGTGTCCGGCCGCCTTGCCCGCCAGCGCCACCAGACCGTTCGTCAGCGCGGCGTTGACGGCAAGCTGGATCGCGCAGAGGATATAATAACGAAGCATCGCGCGCTTGTAGCTGGCCTTGCTCTTGAAGACGAGGCTCTTGTTCATGTTGAAATTCACGAACGAGGAGAGCACGCGCGCGATCACGAGCGAGATGCTCGGCGCAAAGGTGCCCCATTTCTCTCCGAAGAGCTTCATGAGGATGTAAAAGACCGCCGTGTCGATCAGAAAGGCCGCGCCCGAGGAGAGCAGGAACTTGACCATCACCTTGAAGATGCGCCAGGAATCCTTCAGCGCGTTGTAGTGGGAGGAATACTCCTCCTTGTCGTAGACCGTCTCGATCGGCTGTTCGACAAAAGCGATGCCCATGCGCTTCATCTGCAGGAGCATGTTCGTTTCATATTCGAAGCGCTCGCCTTCGATGAGGGAAAAGCGTTCGAGATATTCTGCGGGGATCGCCCGCAGGCCCGTTTGCGTGTCGGTGATGCGGATACCGTAGCACAGGCGGAACATCGCGGCCGTGATGCGGTTGCCCGCCACGGAGCGCGGAGGCACGTCCGGATGGCTGAAGTCGCGGCAGCCCATGACGACCTTGTCGCCCTCTCTGAGCATGCGCTCGCCGCAGGCGATAATGTCGCCGAGCAGATGCTGGCCGTCGCCGTCGATCGTGACGACGCCTTTGAGCTCCGGCATCTTTTCGTGGACGTAGGCGAAGGCGTCCTTGAGCGCCCGACCCTTGCCCATGTTGACCTCGTGCACCAGCACATGGCAGACGTCTTTGCCGCGCAGTTCGTCAAAGTAGCGCTTGTGTTCCTCGTCGCTGCCGTCGTCCACGACGACGATGTGCCGGAAGCCCGCTTCGATCAGCCCCGCGGCGACCGCGGCGAAGCGGTGGTCGGGGTTGAGCGAGGGCAGCACGACCGCGACGCTTTCAAGGCAGGATTTGTTCAGTTCCATTGGTTTTCCCTCTTATGTTCGATCAGTAATACTCCACTCTCTGAGCAAGGATCGTCTCGTCGTCGCGGTAGACGACCAGATACATGCTCGTCTCGGAGGAGGTCGTGCCGTTTTCGCTGTAGGATACCGTCGAGTAGGACAGGTCGATGATATAGTACTCGTTCCCCAGGTTGTAGATGTCGTGGACGCGCACGTCGCTGCGGTCGATGCCGTAGGTCTGGCTGAACACCTGGCCGGGCGTCGCGCCCTTCAGGCGTTTGTCCAGATCGCCGTTCGGGACGAGAAGAGAGCGGATGCGCTGATAGTTGATATTCGCGCTCTTCGTGACGTTGGACAGGCAGTTGACATACAGCGGGACGAAGTTTTCGGCGAAGTTGATAAAGTTGTTCCTCATGGCGCCCGATACGCGCGTGATCTGCTCGCGTCCGTCGGTATAGGTGAAGCGGGGCTGCTCCACGCCGTCGGGATCGAAAAAGCGCACCTTCGGATCGCCGATATAGTTGCTGATCTCATACTCCGCAAGATAGGGCATGGAGATCTCCTTGCCGTAGAGCTCATGCAGGAAAACGTATTCCACGCGCGGATCGACGATATACTGCACGCCCAAACGCCGTTCGCCGCAGCGGACGACCCAGTGGTTCGGGACGATGAAGCGCTCGCTGTTCTTCAGATAGGAAAAGTCATATTCCTCCGCGCTGACGGACCAGGTCTTCTCCCCCAGTCCCTCTCCGTTCTTTACAAGCGTGACCCTGCCCAGATCGTGGTCCTTGTTGTAGACCATATACGTGATCGTCTGCCCGCCGTTCTCCGTCGCGATCTGGCGATAGCGGACGCCGGGGACGAAGGCCTTCCAGATCACGGAGAAGGCGTCCTCCCTGCTTTGGATATTGCGGTCGAGGGACGAGATGAAATCGTCCGAGATCTTTCTCACATGGGTCTCGTTCAGCGAGGAGACGTACTCGTTCATCTTGTGGGACGGGAGCTCGCGCTCATATTCCGCGGCGAAATCCCACAGGAGCTTGAGCGCCACGGAGGCCGCGAGCAGCACGACGATCGCATAGATGAGCATGCCGAGGATAAAGCGGAGCCACTTGCTCTTTTTCTTCTCTCTCATCCTTCCTCGCCCTCCTTCAATACCAGGATCGAAGTGGGTACGGGCCGGATCCAGATGAGCGACGCGGTTTTGTTGATGTATTCGCCCTGATACCACATCACGGACGAGGAGCCGCCGTCAAGATTGATCGCATTCACGGCGCCGAAGCGCTGCATGATCTCGACGAGATCCTGGAAGGAGGCCCCCATGCTGGAGGCCTGACGTCCGTCGATGACCAGCAGCAGCATCGCCTTGTCGGAGCGCTGACCGATCGCCGTGCGCGGGTTGAGACTGTAGCGCAGCGTTTCCGGGTCGGCGGCCTCGCCGTTGGAGATCAGCACGGGGCCGTAGCAGACCGCGTACTGGATGTCGTTGTCGATCAGCTCCTTGCGCGTCATGGACTTGGCGACGTGCAGGATGTGATCGCCGTCGATGGCGGCGATGCCATCGAGGCAGTTGCCCGCGAAATGGATATTCCCCTCAAAAACGACCGTCGAGTCCGGGATGCTTCCGTCTCCTTCCCCTTTGGGGTCGACGAAGCCGCCCGCGTTCGTGCCTGCCGCGGCGCCGAAACGGTCGACAAATTCCTCGACCGTAAAGCCGCGCGCATAGTACATGGAAGGATCCGTCCCCACGATGACGCGCGAGGGGTCGAGCACGACCATCATATAGCCGGCATAGCCGGCGCCTTTGACCGGTACGACGATGATCCCGTCGCCGTCCTCGTCGACCAGGCCCCACTCGTCCGGCTGCGGACCTTCGCCGTCGCCGATCGTCACGACCGCGCCGTCGGTAAAGAGCGAGGTGTCCGTCGGAGCGAACTCCTCCGCCTCCTTGACGGCCTCTATCTCGGCGATCTCCTCCGGCGAGAAAAACAGATCCGCCAGGAAGCCGATCGCGCTCGTCTCCCTGACCGAGGTGACGAAGATCCTGCTGATTGCGGGAGACGGCCCCTTGGCCAGGACGTACATCCCGGCGTAGAGGACGATCGCGGCAAGCAGCACGGTCTCCAGGAGCAGCAGAAGGAGCTTGCCGAAGAAACGCGCGAGCTTTCTGAAGAAGCCCTCTTTTATCTCATTTTCCGCGGCGAAGAAGCTGTTGACGGCCTTCTCCTGTCCCGTTTGATCCATGTTGCCGATACTCCCGATAAACGATTACTTGATAAACAGCTCCGAGGCGAAGATGCCGCCCGCGCCCTGATCGACCGCAACAATCAGCATGCCCGCGTGATCGGTGACCGTGCCGGCGTTGCCGGTGGTGTCCACCTGATAGTCCACGTCGATCAGATACTTGCCTTCGCTGATCTCAAACACGCCGTTGACGACCACGTCGTGCAGAACGTCGCCCTTGCTGTGGCTCCAGGTCTGGCCGACGATGGCGTTGTAAAAGCGGCTTTCCAGATCGCTGCCCGGCAGCAGATAGGGGTGCACGCGCGCGTAATTGTCGTAGGCGTTATGGTTGGTGTTGGACATGAACGCGATATAAAGCGGCAGGAAGCGCCCGGTAAAGTCCGCCATGCGCGTGCGGACCTCCGGCGCGCAGCGGTCCGAAAGCGTATAGGCCGCGGGGTCGTCCAGCAGCTGCGCCTCGCTTCCCTCCGCGTCTCTGGCCTCGATCTCCAGCTCGCCGATATAGTTGTCGAGCCTGTATCTCACCAGCGTCGGAAGCTTGAAGCCATAGTCGTAGGCCTCTGCCATCGAGGGATAGCGGATGCCTGTCTCGACGACGTATTTTTCTCCGAGGGCCTTGCCGCCGCAGCTGAGCTGCCACTCCGCGGGGGCCAGATACTCCGAGCTGTTCTTCAGATCGGAAAAATCAAATTGCTCGTCCGAAACCGTCCAGACGGTGTCGTTCCCCTCGCCGCTTCTGTTCAGCGCCATCGTCCCGAGCAGACGCCTGCCTGAGAGAACGGCGTAAACAAGGCGGTCGTCCGTGCTCTCGACGCTGTTTTTGGAATAGCGCAGCTCGCCCGCAAACAGCTTCTCGATCTCAGCGAAGCTCTCCTCCTCGCTTTTGAGATCGCCGTCGAGCGAGGCGACGAAGTCGGCCGAGAGCGCGCGGATATGGGCGCTGTCGAAGGACTGGATATAGGCGTCGATCGCGTGCTTGGGCTGGGACTTCTCATAGCCGTCGATAAAGCTCCAGAAAAAGCGCAGTCCGAGCGCGAGGAAAACGATGAAGGTCAGCGCGTAAACGAGCATGCCGAGCGCGAAGCGCCGGGCGGATTTTTTTCTTTTAGCCATGGTTCGCGCCCTCCTTCAGAATGACAAAGGACGTGGGCATGTCCCGAACGCCGACGACCGAGGAGGAATTGTTGACGTAGTGATCCTGGAACCAGAGCATCGAGGACGAGCCGCCATCGAGGTTGACGGCGTTCACCGCGCCGTAGCGCTCCATGATCTCGACCAGATCCTGATACTGTGCTCCCATGCTGACGACCTGGCGGCCGTCGATGACCAGGAAGAGCATCGCGCCGTCGCTGCACTGGCCGATCGCCGTGCGCGGATTGAGGCTGATATTCAGCGAATCCGGCGAGGCGGACACGCCGTTGACGATCAGGACAGGGCCGTAGCAGACCGCGTACTGGATGTCGTTGTCGATCAGCTCCTGACGCGTCATGGATTTCGCCACATGCAGGATATGGTTGCCGTCGATGGCGGCGATGCCCCCGCCGCCCTCGGTGCCGCAGCCGTATTCCATATAGTGGATCTGTCCTTCGACGACCACGACCGAGTCGGGGATGCTGCCGTCGCCCATTCCGCCCGGATCGTAGAAGCCGCCGGCGTTCGTGCCGGCCACGCCTTCAAAGTGCTGGACATACTCGGACAGAACATAGCCCCGCTTTCCGTAGGACGAGGGGATGCTGCCGAGGATGACGCGCGAGGGATCCGTCACGACCATCATATAACCCGAGTAGCCCTTGCCCTTGACGGGCTCGATGATGATGCCATCGCCGTCCTCGTCCGGATGAAAGACGCCGTGCGCGTCCGTCCAGCCGGTCTTGTTCTCCACGGAGGCGGGATCGGTGCTGATCGTGATGAGCGAGGTGTCGGTCGGCTCGTACTCCATCGTCTCCTTGACGGTTTCGATCGCGGCGATCTCCTCGGGCGTAAAGTAGATGTCGGCGAGGAACTTGATGGCGCTGGTCTCCCGCACGGAGGTGACGAACAGGTCCCTGGCCGTCTCAGAGGGTCCCTTGGCCAGCACGTACATGATCCCGTAAAGCGCCAGACAGATCAGCAGGAGCGTTTCCAGCAGGAGCAGGAAGAACCTTCCGAGCACGCGGAAAAAGCCGCGCGCGGAGGAGCCTTTTTTCTTCTTCGTCCTGCGGGCCGTCTGTCCCCGTTCGGTTGTCTTATCGGATTTGCTCACGGTCATATCTCCTTTGGCAATCAGCCGGTATGGGGCTGAACGATGCAAAGTGTCTGATAGTGTATTTTATCATAAAAAGCGGTATAGGGCAAGTAGGGAACGCTATTTTATGTAAACGAAAAACAAAAAACCGCACAGGCATGGCCTGTGCGGTTTTCGTACATTTTTACCCTTGCGGGAGAATTACTCGTTGATGGCGATGACGACGCCGGAACCAACGGTGCGGCCGCCCTCGCGGATAGCGAAGCGGAGGCCGTTCTCGATCGCGATCGGGGTGATCAGCTCGACGTCCATGTCGACGTTGTCGCCGGGCATGCACATCTCAACACCGGCGGGCAGGTTGATGACGCCGGTCACGTCGGTGGTACGGAAGTAGAACTGCGGACGGTAGTTGTTGAAGAACGGGGTGTGACGGCCGCCCTCTTCCTTGGTCAGGACGTAGACCTGGCCCTTGAACTTGGTGTGGGGGTGAATGCTCTTCGGAGCAGCCAGGACCTGGCCGCGCTCGACGGACTTCTTGTCGATGCCGCGGAGCAGGCAGCCCACGTTGTCGCCGGCCTCGGCGTACTCGAGGGTCTTGTGGAACATCTCGGTGCCGGTAACGGTGGTCTCGGTGGACTCGTCCTTCAG
>JAFSNA010000122.1 GCA_017447645.1 Oscillospiraceae bacterium | reverse complement strand
TCCTTGCGCATGGCCTTGACCGTCTCGCGCGCGATGATCTTGCCGCCGATAGCGGCCTGGATCGGCACTTCGAAGAGCTGGCGCGGGATATTGTCCTTGAGTTTTTCGCACAGCTTGCGCGCTCGCGGATAGGCCTTGTCGCGGTGGGCGATGAAGCTCAGCGCGTCGACCTTTTCGCCGTTGAGCAGCATGTCGACCTTGACGAGCTCGCTCTCCTGATAGCTCGACAGCTCATAGTCCAGCGAGGCGTAGCCCTTCGTGCGGGCCTTGAGCGTGTCGAAGAAATCGTAGATGATCTCGTTGAGCGGCATCTCGTAGTGCATCTCCACAAGGCGGCTGTCGAGGTACTGCATGTTCTTGTACTCGCCGCGCCGGTCCTGGCACAGGGGCATGATATTGCCGACGTATTCCTCCGGCGTGATGATCGAGACCTTGACGTAGGGCTCCTCCGCCGCGGCGATCGCCGCCGGGTCGGGGTAGTTGTGCGGGTTGTCGACCATGACGACGCTGCCGTCGGTCTTCGTGACCTTGTAAATGACGGAGGGCAGAGTCGTGACGAGCTCAAGATTGAACTCGCGCTCCAGCCGTTCCTGAATGATCTCCATGTGCAGCATGCCGAGGAAGCCGCAGCGGAAGCCGAAGCCCAGCGCCACGGAGCTTTCGGGCTCGAAGGAGAGCGAGGCGTCGTTGAGCTTGAGCTTTTCGAGCGCGTCGCGCAGATCGGGATACTTCGAGCCGTCCTCGGTGTAAATGCCGCAGTAGACCATCGGCCGCGCGGGACGGTAGCCCGGCAGAGCCTCGGCCGCGGGCGTTTCGGCGTCGGTCACGGTGTCGCCCACCTGGGTGTCGGCCACGTTCTTGATGCTGGCGGTAAAATAGCCCACGTCGCCCGCGCCGAGCTCGGCGCAGGGGTCCAGCCCGATCGGGCGCAGATGCCCGACCTCGACGACCTTGTAGCGCGCGCCGGTGGACATCAGCAACACCTCGGCGTCCTTGCGGATCACGCCGTCGAACACGCGCACGAGCACGATGACGCCGCGGTAGTTGTCGTACTGGCTGTCAAAGATCAGGGCCTTGAGCGGCTTCTGCGCGTCGCCCCGCGGAGCGGGAACGTTTTTCACGATGTCGTCGAGCACCGCGTCGATATTCAGCCCCAGCTTGGCGCTGATCTCGGGCGCGTCCTGCGCGGGGATGCCGATGATCTCCTCGATCTCGTCCTTGGCGCGCTGCGGATCGGCGGCGGGCAGGTCGATCTTGTTGATGACGGGCAGGATCTCCAGATTGTTGTCCAGCGCCAGATAGGTGTTCGACAGCGTCTGGGCCTCGACGCCCTGGGAGGCGTCGACGATCAGGATCGCGCCCTCGCAGGCCGCCAGGCTGCGGTTGACCTCATAGTTGAAGTCCACATGGCCCGGGGTGTCGATCAGGTTGAGCGTGTAATCCCCGCCGTCCGCGGCGCGGTAGCTCAGCCCTACGGCGCGCGCCTTGATCGTGATGCCGCGCTCGCGCTCGAGATCCATGTTGTCGAGGATCTGATCCTCCATCACGCGCATCTCCACGGCGTTGCACTTCTCGATCAGACGGTCGGAGAGCGTGGACTTGCCGTGGTCGATATGGGCGATGATCGAAAAATTGCGGATGTGATCCCGGTCGGTCATGCCTTGTCTTCCTCCAGTGCCTCCAGCGCCTGCTCGGCCTTGTCGGTCATCGCGCGCAGGTCGGCCAGGAAAGAGCGCGCCGCGGCCGCCGCAGAGGCGGTGCTGTCGGGATTCTCGCTGCGGCAGAGCAGATAGTCCGCCGTCACGCCGTAATAGTCGCAGGCGCGGCGTACGAAGTCGAGCCCCGGCTCGCGGGCGCCGTTTTCATAGTGGCTCAGCAGGGCTTGGCTGATGTGCAGCGCGGCCGCGGCCGTGCGCTGGGAGATATTGCGCTCGCGGCGCAGGACGGAGAGCGTCTCCGGAAAGGTTCTGTTCACGTGCTTTGACTCCTTCACGGCGGACTCGAACGTCGTCCGCCCGGCTGGTGATAACGGGCAGTATTATAATCATCCTCTCCCCGTTTGTAAAGAGCTTTTTTATGCCAACGCGTATTTTTTTCAAAGAGATTGCGCCGGGATAAGAAAGGCGGGCGGGGAAGAGCGTCCGGAGCGGGGACGCGTTTGCGCCGCCGACAGGCAAAAAAAAGCGCGGGAAACGCGAAAAGATGCACAAAAAGCTTTGTATCTGGGGAAAAACGTGATAAAATCAAAGCGGGAGCCTCCGTGCGGACGGAGATCCCGCTTTGAACTGCTTTTTGAGGTGGTATCATGCTCGGCTTTTACAATTATACGGTGATCCTCACGTACGTGGGGATGATCTCGGGCTTTTGCGGGATCATCTTCGTGCTCGGCGGCAGGCTCCGCGAGGCGCTGATCTGCCTGGTGATCGCCGGCGTCTGCGATCTCTTTGACGGGAAGATCGCCTCCACCATGAAGCGGACTCGGCAGGAGAAACGCTTCGGCATCCAGATCGACTCGCTGAGCGATCTCATCTGCTTCGGCGTCCTGCCCGCGCTGATCGCCTGGTCCTGCGGCAGCGGGACTTTCCGCATCGTCCCCGCCGCGCTCTACGTCCTGTGCGCGCTGATCCGGCTGGCCTGGTTCAACGTGGACGAGGAGGAGCGGCAGGACCGCGAGGGCGGCCGCAGAAAGGTCTATCTCGGTCTGCCCGTGACCGGAGCCGCGGTGATCTTTCCGGTGCTGATCGGGCTGGGTCTGGCCTTCGACTGGCCGCTGGAGATCATCGCACCCGTCATCCTGCTGCTTACCGCGGCGGCCTTTCTCACGCCCTTCCGGCTGAAAAAGCCCGCTTTGACCGGGCGGAAAAAATCCTCCTGAGAAAGCTCTCAGCCGAAACGCTTGAATTCCCCGCCGCTCTCCAGGTCGATCCAGCGGAAGAGCCCGTCCTCAAGCGTCATGCAGCTGTGGGGCGAGCCGGCCTTGGGGATCGCGGCGGAGCCCGGATTGAGACAAACGATCCCGTCCCGCTCCGTGCAGAGCGGCACGTGCGTATGCCCCGTCAGCAGGATCTCTCCCGCGTGCAGCGGCGGCAGACAGTCGGGGCAGTGCAGATGCCCGTGCGTGGCAAAGACCGTTTTCCCGCCTTCGCAGAGCAGCGCGTAATCCGCCATGATCGGGAAGTCCAGCACCGCCTGGTCGATCTCCGCGTCGCAGTTGCCGCGTACGCCGAGCACCCGGTCCGCCATCGCGTTGAGCTGCGCGGCGACCTCTTTGGGGGAATAGTCGCGCGGCAGATCGTTGCGCGGCCCGTGATAGAGCACGTCGCCGAGCAGGAGCAGCCGCTCCGCTCCCTCACGCGCAAAGCACTCGATGACCTTGCGGCAGTAATACGCCGAGCCGTGGATATCCGAGGCGATCAGCCATTTCATGTCCTCTTCCCTCTCTTTTCTCTTTTTCCTCATCATACCGCAGGATGCGCCGGCAGGTCAACAGGGCGGAAGAATTAATCTTTTGTTTACGTTTTTGTATGCTTTGCTCTCTTGCGCCGCGGTGGGAAAGATGGTAAGCTGTAAGCAAGAACAGAAAGCCTTGTTTCCACAATTACTGAATGAAAAGGAGCGTGGTTCATCTTGGTTAAGATCATCATGGGTCTGAAGGGCTCGGGCAAGACCAAGAAGCTGGTCGAGCTGGTCAGGGAAGCGGTCGATACGGCAAACGGAGACGTGGTCGTCTTTGAAAAGGATAAAAAGCTCACCTACGACATCCCCTATCAGGCGCGTCTGGTCGATGCGGGCTCGTATCCCCTCGGAAGCTATGAGTTTCTCAAAGGCATGATCTGCGGCGTCCACGCCGGCAACTATGATATCACCCATTTCTTTATCGACAATTTTCTCAAGATGGTCGACGACAAGTCCCCCGCCGCACTCGGCGACTTCGTCGCCTGGCTGAAAGCATTTTCCGAAAAAGAGGGCATCGAGTTCATCATCAGCGTCTCCGGCGAGGCCGAGGGCGCCGACGAGCGTGTCCGGGCCTGTTTCATCTGACGGATCAAAACATGAACGCCGCGGGGCTTCCGCCCCGCGGCGTTCCGTTTCTTTTACGGCAGCTCGCGGTACATCGCGCCGGCCTCGGCCTTGCCTGCCGTTTCGCGCACGTCCGTCACCTCGACCTTCAGCGTCCGGTTGCCGAAGGCGATCTCCAGCACGTCGCCCTCCTTCACCTGATAGCCGGCCTTGACCGGCCGGCCGTTGACGCTGACGCGCGCGCCGTCGCAGGCCTCGTTGGCGACCGTGCGGCGCTTGATAATGCGCGACACCTTCAAAAACTTATCCAGTCTCATAAGCTTCTCCCGATGAATAAAGACAGCCGCCGATCAGGCGGCTGTCTTTATAGTAAAAGTCAATCCTTACTTCGCAACGGCGTCCTTGAGAGCCTTGCCGACCTTGAAGGCGGCGACGCGGGACGCGGGGATCGCGATCTCTTCCTTGGTTCTGGGGTTGCGGCCGACGCGGGCGGCGCGCTCCTTGAGCTCGAAAGAGCCGAAGCCGACGAGCTGGACCTTCTCGCCCTTGACGAGAGACTCGGTAATGGCCTCAAAAACGGCGTTGACAGCCTGTTCGCTGACCTTCTTGGAAGCGCCGATCTTCTCCGCAACAGCGGCTGCGAGTTCTGCTTTATTCATGTTTATTCCTCCTGTAGTATGAACGGACGCGAATAGTGTTGGCTGCGGCCGTTCTTTTATCTGCCGAAATCCTTCGACCGCCGATATGCTAACATATTTTTGGCTTTATATCAAGTAGTATTTGCAATTTTCCCTTAAAAAATTGGTTGTTTTTCCGTTATTTCATGCGCAAAATCGTCGCGATCTTCGATCCGCCGGGGATCAATTCCAGATCTTCCCTGGTCACGGCGCTGGTGGCTACGACGCAGACGAGGTAAATCACGACCGCGGCGGCCATCGCCAGGAACATGCACAGCAGCATCCCGACGCGTCCCGGCGCCGGGATCACGCGGGAGGCGAGGCCGAAGATCGCCCAGGCCGCGAAGCCCATGACCGTGCAGCAGAACACGCTCTTGGAGAAGATGCGTCCCAGACGGGGCGTGCGCTCGAGCGAGGCGCTCATGAACAGCAGGTTCAGCGCGCACATGGCCACATAGCTCGTCAGCGTGCCGATCGGCGCGCCGATGATGTTGACGTCGCGGCGGGCGACGAGGATCCAGTTGACGCCGATCTTGACCAGGCCGCCGACGATCATCGTGATCATCGTGAATTTTTCCTTGCCCGAGGCCTGCAGCACGGCGTTTTCCATCAGCAGCAAGCACACGAAGAAGGACGCCGCGCCCATGATGGCCAGCAGAACGGGGCCGGAATGATGACTGCCGGGGTAAAAGCCTTCCATGATCGGCAGGCTCATCACCGACAGACCCACGCCCATCGGCATCGCGATCACGGCGGCGATGCGCATCGAATCCTCGGAGATCTTGCCCGCGGTGCCCTTGTCGCCCCGGGCGAAGGCCGCGGAGATCGCCGGGACGATCGAGATCGTCAGCGGCGTGATGAACGCGGCGGGCAGGTTGAAGAAGGTCTGCGCCTTGCCGTAGACGCCGTAGAGCACCTTCGCCTCGAAGTAGGAGAAATGCGCTGCGGACTGCAGACGGTTCATGCACAGCTTCGAGTCGATGGAATTGAGGATCGCCATGATGCAGGCGCCGAGCGCGATCGGAACGCCGATGCTCAGCAGATTGCGGACGATCTTGAAGGAGGAGTCGGGCTTTTCGTCCTCGCCCGGCGCGGCCTCCTCGACGATGCCGGCCGTGTAGGGCGCGGCCAGGTCGCTGTAATGGCGGTGCTTGTACCAGATCATGTAGCCCAGCGAGATCACCGAGCCGATCGACACGCCGAGGATCGCGCCCGCCGATCCGACGGGCAGTCCCTTTCCCGCGCGCAGCAGCAGCGCGGCCAGCAGCAGGCCGGAAATGACCTTGAAGAGCACCTCCAGCACCTCGTCGACGGTGGTGGGGATCATGTTGCCGTTGCCCTGGCAGTAGCCGCGGTAGGCCGAAACCAGGCAGACCAGCAGGATCGCCGGGGCCATCGCGCGGATGCTCATGGCTGCGTCCGGGTTTTCCAGATAATCTCTGGCCAGCCAATCCGGGAAGAGGAAAAGCACGAGCGAAAACAGAACGCCGAGCACCGCGAAGGTCACGAGCGCGACACGGAAGGTCTTTTCCTCCTGCCGCACGCGGCCGTGGGCGTCCGCTTCCGCCACCATGCGCGAGAGCGCCACGGGCAGACCGGCCGTCGCAAGCGTGAAGAAGATGTTGTAGATGCTGTAGGCTCCGATGAACATGGAGTAGCCCTCGTCGCCGAGGATGTTCCCCAGGGGCACCTTGTAAAAGAAGCCCAGCACCTTCATGATGATCACGCCGACAGTGAGGATCGCCGCGCCGTGCATGTAGTTTTGCTTTCTGCTCTTTGCCATGTAGTTCCTCCGAATGAGCTGTGCCTGAAGAAAAAGCCTTGTTGGTTGATTATACGCTCAATCTGCTTTCTGCGCAAGTATCTTCCGTGCCACGAAGACGCCGCTGGCCGAGGCGTGCGAGAGCGAGTGCGTCACGCCCGAGCAGTCGCCGATGACGTAGAGGCCCTTGTGGATCGTCTCGAGGTTCTCGTCGATCTCGACCTCCATGTTGTAGAACTTGACTTCGACGCCGTAGAGCAGCGTGTCGTCGTTGGCCGTCCCGGGGGCGATCTTGTCGAGGGCGTAGATCATTTCGACGATGCCGTCAAGGATGCGTTTGGGGATCACGAGGCTGAGATCGCCGGGCGTGGCCGCAAGCGTCGGGGTAACGAAGCTTTCGGCGATGCGCGAGGGCGTGCTTCTGCGGCCGCGCACCAGGTCGCCGAAGCGCTGCACGATCACGCCGCCGCCGAGCATGTTTGAGAGTCTCGCGATACTCTCGCCGTATCCGTTGGAGTCCTTGAAGGGGATGGAAAAGTGCTTGTTCACCAGCAGGGCGAAGTTCGTGTTCTCGGTGTGCTTCGCCTTGTCCTCATAGCTGTGGCCGTTGACCGTGACGATGCCGTTGGTGTTCTCGTTGACGACCACGCCGTGCGGATTCATGCAGAAGGTGCGCACCATGTCCTCGAATTTATCGGTGCGGTAGACGATCTTGCTCTCGTACAACTCGTCCGTCAGCTCGGAAAAGACCTCGGCCGGCAGCTCGACGCGCACGCCGATGTCCACGCGGTTGGAGCGCGTGGGGATGCCCAGGGTCTCGCAGATGTGCTCCATCCACTTGCTGCCGCTGCGTCCGACGGAGATCACGCAGTCGCGGCACGCAAAGCGCTCGTCCCCGGCGGAAATGACATAGCCCTCTTCCGTCTTTTCAACTGCCGTGACGGCCGTGTTGAAGAAGAAATCGACCTTGTCCTTCAGCTCGTTGTAAAGGTTCTCCAGCACGACGTAGTTGATGTCCGTGCCGAGGTGACGCACCTGCGCGTCGAGCAGATGCAGCCCGTTTTCCAGGCACTTCTTTTTCAGCTTGGTGTTGGCCGTGGAATAGAGCTTGGTCCCCTTGCCGCCGTGCGCAAGGTTGATGCCGTCTACATAGCGCATCAGCTCAAGAGCCTCGCGCTTGCCGACGTGCTCGAAAAGCGTGCCGCCGAACTGGTTGGTGATGTTGTATTTTCCGTCCGAAAAGGCTCCGGCGCCGCCGAAGCCACTCATGATGCTGCACACCGGGCACTTCACACAGCTTTTGACCGTTTTGCCGTCGATCGGGCACTTTCTTTTGTCCAGCGGTCTGCCCAGCTCGATCACCGCGACGGAAAGGCCGCTCTCCTCTTTCGTGAGCTCATAGGCGGTGAAGATACCTCCCGGCCCCGCGCCGATCACGACTACATCATATTTCATTGATATTTCACTCCCCGAATGTCTATGCTTGAGGGAAAAACAAAAACCGTCTCACTTCCGTCGTGGGGAAATGAAAACGGCCTGAAAAAAGTTCCTCGCTTAAAATACCACAGATTTCCTCCGCCGTCAAATGAAAATAATGTAAATTGCGCGCCGCGGCGATTCCCTTCTTGCGTTTGCGCGGAGGCTGTTGTATAATACACGCGCCCGGGCGGGGCCTTTTGCCTTTCGCCCGGCGGTTTCCGGGTGTAGCGCAGCTGGTAGCGCGCGTGGTTTGGGACCATGAGGCCGGGGGTTCGAATCCCTTCACTCGGACCAAGAAACAAGCTGCCCCATATGGGGCGGCTTGTTTCTTTATCTGAACGCAGACGCGAACCCCCGGCCTCATGCTCTTCAATCAATGGCCGCTTGCGGCCGTGGCGGCGTTTACCGCCGCTGCGGCCGGGGGTTCGAATCCCTTCACTCGGGCCAAAACCCCAATGTCCCCTTTTGGGAATGTTGGGGTTTTGAATCGAATCTGAGGGATTCGAACCCGAGGGCTCTTGGCAAAGCGCCGGGGGCGCTTTGCAACCCGAGGCGGCCTGCGCCGCAGCGCAGGTCGAATCCCTTCACTCGGACCACGTCGTCGCAAGCTTCATATCGCTTGCGACGACTTTTTCATGCGTCGCATCAAAAGTCATCTCATAATCCCCCGCCCTGGGCTTGCGCAGCCCGGGGGCGCTGTGTTAACATGAACAAAAAAGCAAGAGGGAGGGAAAGCGCGGCATGAGCGGCAGCGGCGAGCGGCGTTCCGGGAAATCCCCGGTCCTGCTCTTCTACGGCATCTACGTTCTGTCGATGCTGATCTTCGGCACGAACGGCGTGGTCGTGTCGCACATTTCCCTTGCCTCAAGCCAGGTGGTGCTGCTGCGCACGCTGCTCGGCGGCGCGGCGCTGACCGTTCTCGTCCTGCTGCGCGGCGGCTTCGACCGTCCCTCTCTCCGCGCCGAGGGCCGTTTTCTGCTGCTCGGCGGCGCGGCGCTCGGGGCGAACTGGGTGGCGCTGTTCGAGGCATACCGCCTGCTGAATATCAGCCTGGCCACGCTGATCTATTACGTCGGGCCGATGCTGGTGCTGCTGCTCTCGCCCGTTCTGTTCCGCGAGAAGTTGACCGGGACGAAGATCGTGGCCGTCTGCCTGGTGGCCGTCGGTCTCGTGTGCATCAGCGGCAGCATCGCCTTCGGAGGGCTGAGCCTGCCCGGCCTGTTCATCGCGATCCTCGCGGCGCTGTTCTATGCCTCGCTGATCGTCTTCAACAAACGCATCGTCCGCACGCCCGGCCTGCAGACCGCGGCGATCGAGCTGGACGTCGCTTTTCTCGTCGTTCTGCTGTACGTGCTTCCCACGGTCGGGCTGCCGCAGGTGCAGCGTGCGGAGCTGCCCTATATCGCCGCGATCGGCCTCGTCAACACAGGCCTCGCTTACGTTCTGTATTTTTCCGGGCTGCAGAAGCTGCCGGCCCAGTCCGTCGCGCTGATCAGCTACGTCGATCCCGTTTCGACGCTGCTGTTCTCCGCGCTGCTGCTGCACGAATCCCTGACTCCGCTGCAGCTCCTCGGCGCCGTGCTCATCATCGGCGGCGCCGTGTTCGGCGAGCTGCGCAGAAACTCTCCCGGGAGGTAAGCGATATGGCTGCATCAAAGGAATATCTTGATTTTGTACTTGAACAGCTCTCCGGTCTTGAGGGCGTCAGGACGCGCGCTATGATGGGCGAATACCTGCTCTACTGCCGCGGCCAGGTGATCGGCGGCGTGTACGACGACCGGCTTCTGCTCAAGCCCACGCCGGGCGCGCTGCGCCTGCTGGAGGAGGAAGGACGCGAGCCGCAGTTCGACCTTCCCTATCCCGGCGCGAAGGAGCTGCTCGTCGCGGACGTGGACGACGGCGAGCTGTGCCGCCGTCTCGCCGCGATGATCGCGGACGAGCTGACCGCGCCGAAGAAGAGAGGCTGAAACCGCCATGGAGCAAAGCCTTTCGGTAAACGGCAAAGAATACCGCCTCCTCTCCCTGCTCGGGCACGGAAAGGGCGGCTATTCCTATTTGGCCGAGCGCGGCGGCGAGCGCGTCGTGCTCAAGCAGATCCACCACGAACGCTGCGATTACTACACCTTCGGCAACAAGATCGAGGCCGAGCGGCACGATTACGGGCGCCTGCTGCGCGCCGGGATTCGCATCCCGCGCATGCTGGACCTCGACGCGGAGAGCGAGCGTATCGTCAAGGAATACATCGAGGGGCCGACGGTGTTCGAGCTGCTGCGCAGCGGTGAGCGCGCCGATCCGTTCCTCCCGCAGGTCCGCGCGATGGCGGCCCGGGCGAAGGAAGCAGGGCTGAACATAGACTATTTCCCGACGAACTTCGTCGCGCACGAGGGGCTGCTTTGGTATGTCGATTACGAATGCAACGGCTATATGGACGAGTGGAGCTTTGAACGCTGGGGCGTTCGGTACTGGTCGCGGACGCCGGAATTCGAGCAATATCTGGGGGGCATGCAATAAATGATCGCCATCCCCTTTTGGAGCGCCGAGCTTGTGCTCGGGCTCGTCTGGCTCGCGATACGCGCCGCGCTGTGGATCAAACGCGGAAGGATCGACTGGAAGCGCGAGGCGCTGCTGCTTTTGATGCTCGTCAACCTTGCCGTGCTGCTGCGTATCACCTTCTTCCCGATGACGCGGCTGAACGGCCGGGTTCAGCCGCTGATCCTGTACACCGGCGCGGTGTGGCCCTTCCGGGTCAACCTGATTCCCCTCGTTCGGCTGTTGGATTTTGCAGACCGGCGTGAAATGCTGCTCAACGTTATCGGGAACACAGCCATGTTCATCCCCGGCGGGATCCTTCTGCCGATCCTGTATCGGAAGCTCGACAACTTTTGGAAGACGCTTGCCGCGGGTGCGGGGATCTCGCTGTGCATCGAGCTGCTACAGCTGCCCTTTTCCGTGCGCGCGACGGATATCGACGATCTGATCTTCAACACGCTGGGCACGGCGCTCGGCTTTGGCCTCTTCGCCGCCGCGAGGGCGATTTTGCGCTCAACAGACAAACCGGACTGACAGGAGGACGCATTCATGTTTGAACTGATTCAACTGACCGAGCGCTGCTATTACATTCAAAGTCCCGCCAAGATCGGGCTGTACCGTCTGAACGAAAGCGAAGTCTGCTTCATCGACAGCGGCAACGACAAGGACGCGGGAAGAAAGCTGCGGCAGATCCTGGAAAAGAACGGCTGGAAGCTGCGCGCGATCTACAACACGCACGCCAACGCCGACCACATCGGCGGCAACCGCTATCTGCAGGGGCAGACCGGCTGCCGGATCTACGCGCCGGGGATCGACTGCGCGATCACCCGCCACCCGATCCTGGAGCCCGTTTTTCTCTACGGCGCGTACCCCTGCGGAGATCTGCGGCACAAGTTCCTGCTCGCACAGGAGAGCGACGCCGAGCCTCTGACGGCCGAGACGCTGCCGGAAGGTTTCGAGGCCATCCCCCTCCCCGGCCATTTCTTCGACATGGTCGGCTTTCGCACGCCGGACGGCGTCATGTTCCTCGCGGACTGCCTCTCGAGCGCCGAGACGCTGGAGAAATACCAGATCGGCTTTATCTACGACGTCGCCGCCTATCTCGACACGCTCGAGAAGGTCAAGGGCATGGAGGCGCGGCTTTTTGTCCCGTCCCACGCCGCTCCGACGGACGACATCGCGCCGCTGGCGCAGCTGAACATCGACAAGGTCAACGAGATCGCGGAGCGGATCGAACGCTGCTGCGCCGAGCCGCGATGCTTTGAGGCGATCCTGCAGCGGCTCTTCCGGGACTATTCTCTCGCCATGAGTTTCGAGCAGTACGTCCTGGTCGGCAGCACGCTGCGTTCTTATCTCGCGTGGCTGCGCGACGCGGGCCGGCTGGAGCCCGTATGCGAAGACGGCATGCTGCTGTGGAAAAAGATCTGATCATTCATCAGGAAGGAGCAAAGGACATGACTTACCGGGAGGTCATCGAGAAAGCGCGCGCTGTTATGGGGCCGAACTGCCGCGTCTGTCCGGTCTGCGACGGACGCGCCTGCCGCGGCGAGGTCCCCGGCGTCGGCGGTCTCGGCAGCGGCAGCTCCTTTACCGTCTGCCGGGCTTACCTCGACAGCATCAAGCTCATGATGGACGTCGTCTACGAACCCTCGGAGATCGACACCTCGCTCGAGCTCTTCTCCCGCCGTTTTCCCTTTCCCTTTTTCATGGCGCCGCTCGGCGGGATGAATTTCAACTACAACGATTATCTGACGGAGGCGGAATGGTCGCGCATGAGCGTGTCCGCCATGGCGGAATGCGGCAGTCTCGCCTTCACGCCGGACGGGGCGAAGGACGAGTTCTTCGATCTCTCCATCGCTTCGATCCGCGCCTGCGGCGGCGTCGGCATCCCGACGATCAAGCCCTGGGGAAGGGAAGTCCTGGCCGAGCGCATCCGCCGCGCAGAGGCGGCAGGAGCGACGGCCGTCGCCTGCGACGTCGATTCCTGCAACCACCCGAACATGCGCATGCAGCACGTTCCGGTGCGGGTGCTCTCCCCCTCCGTGATGGCAGAGCTCGTACGCGGCACCTCGCTGCCCTTCCTGGCCAAGGGCGTCATGACGGCCGGCGCGGCCCTGCGCTGCGCGGACGCGGGCTGCTATGGCATCGTGGTCTCCACGCACGGCGGCCGCGTGATCGAGGACGCGCCCGCCCCCTGTTCGATGCTGCCGGAGATCCGAGCGGCCGTGGGAGAGCGCATGAAGATCCTCGTCGACGGCGGGATCCGCAGCGGCAAGGACGTGTTCAAGTGCCTCGCGCTGGGCGCGGACGCCGTGCTGATCGGCAGGCCCTACGTCGTCGCGGCCTGCGGCGGCGGGAAGGAAGGGATCCGGCTTTACAACGAAAAGATCCTCGGCGAGCTGAGGGACGTCATGCTCATGACCGGCTGTGCGAGCCTGAAGGACATCACGCCGGACAAGATCCGCCTGTCAAATTGATTTTTCTCCAGGCACGTGCTATATTTGCATCGTACCGCCCGCATCCGAGGCGGCTTGATGCTTCACAGGGAGGCGAACGATCCATGGATGATCTGAGGAAAAGGACCTGGGCGGAGATCTCGCTGGGCGCACTGCGGCACAATTACGAGGCGATCCGTGCCCGCCTGGGCGAGGGCTGCCGCTTTCTGGGTGTGGTCAAGGCCGACGCCTACGGCCACGGGGCGGTGCCCGTCTCGCGCATGCTGCAGGACGCAGGCGCGGATTATCTGGCCGTCTCCTGTCTCGACGAGGCGATGGAGCTGCGGCAAAACGGCATCTACCTGCCGATCCTGATCCTGGGCCACACGCCCGCCGAATTCACCGAGACGCTGATCCGCAACGACCTCACCCAGGCCGTGACCTGCCTTGCCAAAGCGGAAGAGTATTCGCACGAGGCCTCAAGGCTGGGTCTGACGCTGCGGGTACACATCAAGCTCGACACTGGCATGTCCCGTTTGGGCTTTCTCTGCGCCGGCAGCCGCTTCGACGAGGGCGTGGAGAACGTCGTCCATTCCTGCACGCTGCCCGCGCTGGAGACCGAAGGCGTTTTCACGCACTTCGCCGTTTCCGACGAGCCGGGAGAGGACAACGAAGCCTATACCCGCGCGCAGTTCGCGCTGTTCCTGCGCGTGATCGCGACCGCGGAGGAGCGCGGCGTGCATTTCGCGATCCGCCACTGCGCCAACAGCGGCGCGGTCGTGCATTACCCGGAGATGCAGCTGGATATGGTGCGGCCGGGACTGCTGCTCTACGGCTACGGCGACGACACGGGCACGCTCGGTCTGCAGCCCGGGATGCGTCTCGTCACGCGCATCACAACGATCAAGCACTATGACGCGCTCACCGACGTCAGCTACGGCCGCCGCTTTACGACCGAACACACCACGCGCATGGCGGTGCTGGGCATCGGCTACGCCGACGGGCTGCCTCGCCTGTGCTCGAACAAATGCAGCTTTGCCGTTGCCGGCGGCTTCGCGCCGCAGCGCGGCAGCATCTGTATGGACATGTGCATGGCCGACGTCTCCGATATCCCCGGGGCCACCGTCGACGGCGAGGTCGAGATCTTCGGCGCGCAGTGCAGCCTTGAGACGCTCTCCGCCGCGGCGCAGACCATCCCCTATGAGCTGCTGTGCGCGGTCTCCAAGCGCGTGCCGCGGGTGTATCTCGCGAAATAACAATCGGGCAGGGAGCTTTTTCCCTGCCGTTTATTATGGAAAAAACAGGCCGCCGCGCGTTGAAAACATGCGGGCGTTATGGTAAAATCACGATCGGAAAAGAAAAACTGCGGAGGTGTTCGCGATGAAAATCACCTTCCTCGGCGCAACGCATGAGGTCACCGGCAGCTGCACCCTTCTGGAGGTCAGCGGCCGCTTCGGTCTCGTGGACTTCGGTATGGAGCAGGGAAAGGACGTTTTCGTCAATCGGGAGCTGAGCGTCGATCCCGCGGAGCTTGATTTTGTACTGCTGACGCACGCCCACATCGATCACTCCGGGCGGCTGCCGCTGCTGTGCAAAAAGGGCTTCCGGGGCGGGATCTATCTGAGCGAGGCGACGGCCAACCTCTGCGACATCATGCTGCGCGACAGCGCGAACATTCAGATGCAGGAGGCCGAGTGGCAGCAGCGCAAGGCGCAGCGCGCCGGTGAGGAGCCGCCCGCCGAGCCGCTGTACGATCTCGACGATGTACAGCGCACGGTCAACTGCTTCCGCCCCTGCCGGATCGGCGAGACGATCCGCATCGGCGAAAACGTCACGGCGCGCTTCGTCAGCGCGGGCCATCTGCTGGGCGCGGCCTCGATCGAGCTGTGGCTCACCGAGGACGGCGTGACGAAGAAGATCGTCTTTTCCGGCGACCTCGGCAACAAGAACCTGCCGATCATACGAAAAATGGACTTCGTTTCCGAGGCCGACTACATCGTCGTGGAATCCACCTACGGCGACCGCCTGCATGAGACGACCTCGAATTCGGCGCAGTATCTTGCGGGTGTCATCCAGCGCACGCTCGACCGCGGCGGAAACGTCGTGATCCCCTCCTTCGCGGTGGGCCGCACACAGGAGATGCTCTATCTGATCCGAGAGCTGAAAAACGCCCATCTTGTCAAGGGCCACGGCGATTTCCCCGTCTATGTGGACAGTCCGCTCGCCGTCGAGGCGACGAGCATCTTCCTCCAGTGCAGCCGCGACTGCTTTGACGGGCCGACGCAGAAGCTTCTTGACGACGGCGTCAATCCCCTGATGTTCCCGGGGCTGCAGATCTCCGTTTCGAGCGACGAGTCGAAGAAGATCAACGACGACAAAACACCCAAGGTCATCCTCTCCTCCTCCGGCATGTGCGAGGGCGGCCGCATCCGCCACCACCTCAAGCACAATCTCTGGCGCAAGGACAGCACGGTCCTTTTCGTGGGCTATCAGGCCGCAGGCACGCTCGGGCGCATCCTGCTCGACGGCGGGAAAAAGACGATCAAGCTCTTCGGCGAGGACATCGCCGTGAATGCAGAGATCCTCTTCATGCCCGGCAAGAGCGGCCACGCCGACCGCGACGGTCTGCTCGAGTGGCTCTCCGCCTTCCGGAACACGCCCGAAATGGTCTTTGTCAATCACGGAGAGGACGAGGTCGTCGAGAGCTTTGCGGGACTTGTCGCCGAAAAGCTCGGCTGCAAGACCTGGGCGCCGTACAGCGGGACGGTCTACGACCTGCTGAGCGCGTCCTTCATCGAAAAGGGCGACGGCGTGCCCGTCACGAAGAAGGGCTCCGAAACGCCGCAGGCGCAGCGCAAACGCCTGCTCTTTGAAAAGCTCCTCGCGGCGGGGCAGCGTCTGCTCGGCGTCATCCGCGGCTGCGAAGGGCTCTCCAACAAGGACGTGGGCAAGTTCACCGATCAGATCAACCATCTGTGCGACAAGTGGGAGCGTTAGGAGAAGAGCATGCGCTGGATTGAGGTCTGTCTCGACACCCCGCGCGGGGAGATCGACGCGCGCTGTGAGGAGCTCGCCGCGCTCGGCGCGGGCGGCTTCGTGATCGAGAACGAAGAGGATCTCCGGGAATTTCTGGAGAACAACCGTCAATATTGGGACTATGTGGACCGCGAGCTGGAGGAGCGCTTCTCCGGGCTCAGCCGCATCAAGACCTATCTTGCGGACGACGCCGGCGGAAAGGCCGTCCTCGCCGCGATCCGGGAAAGGTATCCCGCGCTCACCGTCTCGTATGTGGAGGACAGCGACTGGGAGAACAACTGGCGAGAATACTACAAGCCCATCGAGGTGGGCGACAGGCTCGTCGTCGTGCCCGAGTGGGAGGAGACGCCGCAAAACGGCCGCCTGCCGCTGCGGCTCGACCCCGGGCTGATCTTCGGCACGGGCAGCCATCCCACGACGCGCATGTGTCTCGCCGCGCTGGAAAATCACGCCGCGCCGGGGAAGCGCGTGCTCGACCTCGGCTGCGGCAGCGGCATCCTCGGCATCGGGGCGCTGATCCTGGGCTGCGAGAGCTGTGTCGGCTGCGACATCGACCCCAAAGCCCCGGACGTGGCCGCGGCCAACGCGGCGCTCAACGGTCTCGGAAAGGATCGCTTCGCCGTGTACGCGGGGGACATCCTAGCCGACGCTTCGCTGCGGCGCTTTCTCGGCTCCGGCTACGAGATCGTGCTGGCCAAC
The DNA here is from genome assembly GCA_017447645.1 of Oscillospiraceae bacterium. Classification (GTDB taxonomy): domain Bacteria; phylum Bacillota; class Clostridia; order Oscillospirales; family Oscillospiraceae; genus Limivicinus. The sequence goes on along the minus strand of JAFSNA010000122.1, from coordinate 5,703 downwards.
ATCGTCTCGGACGTGATCATCCCCCTGTCGTCCTTTGCGGGCGCTTTTCTGGCGCCCGGCGGCGTTTTCATCAGCTCCGGCGTCATCGACGGCCGCGAGGATGAGGTCGCCGCCGCGATCCGCGCGGGCGGTTTTCGCATCACCGCCCATCATTTTGAGGAAGAGTGGCATTGTTTCGAATGTGTAAAGGAATGAAACGTACGATCCCCGTTCTGCTTTGTCTGTGTCTGCTGCTCGGCGCCTGCGGGGAGGCCGCGCCGACCGTGACCCCGTCTCCCGTTGAGACCGCCGCGCCGACGCCCGAGCCGACGCCGGAGCCGACGCCCGAGCCCACGCCCGAGCCCACGCCCGAGCCCGTCGGGCAGAAGCTGGACATCACGGTGAAGGCCAAGCGCGGCGACACCGCGCCGCTGACCGACGGAAAGTATACGACCGACACCCAGTTCCGCCCCGACATGCTGCTTACGATCACGGCGGACGAGGAGATCGGATCGCTGTACATCATCTTCAGCACCTATCCCGGCGAGTACACGCTCCGGGTCGGAGAGCATGAGCAGACCTGCGGCAAAAACAACTTCCTGCACGAGTACATCGAGCTGGAGGTGCCCGGCCGCACGGTCGAGATCACGCTGGCGCACGATTATATCGCGGTCGCCGAGATCAGCGCCTATACCGTCGGCCGTCCGCCCGAGGAGGTCCAGGTCTGGGAGCCGGCGGATCAGCCCGCCGACATCCTGATCTTCTCCACCCACTCCGACGACGAGCTGATCTTCATGGGCGGCATGATCCCCTACTACGCCGCGGTGCGCGGGCTGCGCGTGCAGCTGGTATACATGACCACGAACTACCAGCCGATGAGCCGCAGCACCCATCAGTTGCACTACCGTCACCGCCCGCATGAGACGCTCAACGGTCTCTGGAGATGCGGCGTCCGCATCTACCCGGTCACGAACATGGTGCCCGACCGTCCCTGCGACGACCTGCTGCAGGCGCAGCGCAACTACGGCCAGCACCGCTTTGCCGAGTTCCAGACCGAGATGATCCGCCGCTTCAAGCCGCTCGTCGTCGTGACGCAGGCCAAGGACGGCGAATACGGCCACGGCGCGCACATCCTGACGGTGCTCTCCGTCGAACGGGCCGTCGAGGCGGCCGCCGATCCCGAGCAGTTCCCCGACTCCGCCGAAAAATACGGCGTCTGGGACACGCCGAAGACCTATCTGCACCTGTACGACGACGACGACACGATCATCATTCTCAATTACGAGGAGCCTTCCGAGGCGCTCGGCGGGCTGACTCCCTTCCAGACCGCGCAGGAGGCCTTCAAGCTGCACATCACGCAGCAGCAATGGAAGGACTTCTTCGTATACGACTACGGCCATCCCTTCGACAGCCACCGCTATGGGCTCTACCGCACACTGGTAGGCGCCGACGTGGAGAGGAACGACCTGATGGAGCACGTCTCCCGCGAGGACTTCCCCGTCCCGGAGGCTGCGGAAGCGGAGGCTTCGACGCCCTCCGACGGTTCAGAGACATGAAACGTACCCTTTTCGTCATCGTTATATCGCTGCTCGCGCTCTGTCTGCTGATCGTGTTCGGGCTGCTCTCCGGCGAGGCCTGGATCGTCCCGGACGCGCCGGAGGACACGCCGCCGCCGGAGGATACGGCGCCGAGCGCGGAGATCGTGATCCCGCCCGAAACGCCCGAGGAAACGCCCTTTCCCGTGGGGGACCCGCAATATGCCGCGGAGCAGCTTCCTCTTTCGACGGATATGGACGCCGTCGCCGAGGACCATCTGTTTGACGACAACTACTATTCGGACTATACCTTCCCTGCCGGCACGGTGATTACGCTCACGGCGGAGAAGGAGATCGACTCGATCTATATCATCTTCGGCAGCTATCCCGGCGAGTGGACGCTGCGCACGGACGGCGGCGTGCAGCGCTGCGGACAGGAGGGCTTCCTGCACGAGTGCGTCAAGCTGGACGCGCCGTCGAAGGAGGTGCAGATCTGTCTCGGGGACGAGGACGTGCTGATCCGCGACCTCTACGCTTTCTCCGACGGCTATCTGCCCGGCTTCGTCCAGACCTGGCAGACGCTCGAGGGCGGCGCGGACATCCTGGTCTTCTCGACGCACTATGACGACGAGCTGCTCTTCCTCGGTGGCCTGATCCCCTACTACTCCGCCGTGCGCGGACTGCGCGTGCAGGTCGTCTACATGACCAGCAATTATATGAGCAATTTCTCCGACTACCGCTTCCGCCCGCACGAGGCGCTCAACGGTCTGTGGGTCTGCGGGGATCACTTCTATCCCGTCACGAACGACGTCCGCGATTACGAGTGTCCCGGCTACTGGACCGCCGTCTACTATTACGGGACGGAACAGTTCGCCGAGTTTCAGACCGAGATGATCCGCCGCTTCAAGCCGCTCGTCGTCGTGACGCAGGCCGAGGACGGCGAATACGGCCACGGCGCGCACATCCTGACGGTACGCTCCGTCGAGGAGGCCGTCGAAGCCGCCGCCGATCCCGAGCGGTTCCCCGAGTCTGCCGAAACATACGGCGTCTGGGACACGCCGAAAACCTATCTGCACAATTACGCCGGCGCCGGGGATTATACCTGGCTGAGCTATGAGGGCCGTTCGGCCGCGCTCGGCTGGAGGACGCCCTTCGAGGTCGCGCAGGAGGCCTACCGCCAGCATGTGAGCCAGCAGAAATGGACGGGCTTTTACGTCTACGACTTCGGGCATCCCTACGACAGCCATCGCTTCGGGCTTTTCCGGACGCTTGTCGGGCCGGACGAGTCGCACGACGATCTGATGGAGCATGTCAGCCGGGAAGAATTCCCGGTCGAATAGAGATCCGGCCAGAAGAGGGCCGTTCCCGCCCGCGCGGGAGCGGCCTTCTTTCCGTCTAAAAAGCGGATTGACTTTTTCCCCTTTCCCCGTTAGAATAGGCGGCGACTTCCCTATCATTCGAGGCTTTTCATGGAACTGCGCAGATTCATCGGCGACCGCGCGTTTTACCGCAAGCTCTTTTCCGTGCTGGTGCCGATCCTTATACAAAACCTCATAACCAATTTCGTCAGCCTGCTCGACAACATCATGGTCGGCCAGGTCGGCACCGAGCCGATGTCCGGCGTGGCGATCGTCAATCAGCTGTTGTTCGTGTTCAATCTCTGCATCTTCGGCGGGCTCGCCGGCGCGGGGATCTTCACGGCGCAGTTCTACGGCAAGGGCGACGACGAGGGCGTGCGCCACACCTTCCGCGCGAAGCTGTATATCGCCGTCGCCGCCTTCGCGCTTTTCTCTCTGCTCTTTCTCCGGCGGGGCGAGACGCTGATCCGTCTGTTCCTGCACGAGGGGAAGGAAGCGCTGGACCTCGAGGCGACGCTCGCATACGGGCAGAGCTATCTGCGCGTGATGCTGCTGCAGATGCTGCCCTTCGCGGTCTGTCAGATCTACGCCGGAACGCTGCGCGAGACGGGCGAGACGCTGCTGCCCATGAAGGCGGGCATCGCAGCGGTCTTCGTCAACCTGATCCTCAACTATGTGTTCATCTTCGGCAAGCTGGGCTTCCCGGCGCTGGGCGTTGTCGGCGCCGCGGCCGCCACGGTGGTCGCGCGGCTTGTCGAGTGCGCGATCGTAATCGGCTGGACACACCTCCACCGCGAGCGCTGCCGCTTCATCATCGGCGTTTACCGCTCGCCGCACGTGCCCGGACAGCTTGCGCTCCGGATGCTCCGCCTCGGCACGCCGCTGCTGCTCAACGAGGTGCTCTGGTCGGCCGGCATGACGGTGCTCAACCAGTGCTACTCTGTCCGCGGGCTGGAGGTCATCTCCGCGCTGAACATCTCCACGACGGTCACGAACCTCTTCCTGTGCGCCTTCTTCGCCATGGGCAACGCGATCTCCATCCTGATCGGCCAGCTGCTCGGCGCGGGCGAGCTGGATCGCGCCGTGGACGAGGACCGCAAGCTCATCGCCTTTGCGCTGGCGCTGAGCGTCCTCATCGGCTCCGTCATGGCCTGTGTGGCGCCGCTGATCCCCCGGATCTACAACACCACCCCCGCCGTCAAGGCGCTCGCCTGCTCGCTGCTGTACGTCAGCGCGGCGGCGATGCCGATGAACGCCTACACCAACGCCTGCTATTTCACGCTGCGCTCCGGCGGCAAGACCGTGATCACCTTCATCTTCGACAGCGCCTTTCTCTGGTGCTGCGCCGTGCCGACGGCCTTCGTGCTCTCTCGCTTCACCGATCTGCCGATCCTGCCGCTGTACATCGCCGTGTACGCGCTCGATCTGTTCAAGTGCGTGATCGGCACCTTCCTCCTGCGCCGCCGCAAGTGGGTCAACAACATCGTATCTTTCAATTAGTTCTCCGTTTTCAGCGGATGATATAAAAAAGAGCCGTTGCAAAAACTGCTTTCCCCCCGTGTCATCCTGAGGATCGAAGAGACGAAGGATCTTTCTTTTGAAGGTTTTTAGGACCTCTTTAAGAAAGATCCTTCGCTGCGCTCAGGATGACAGGCTGTTTTTGCAACGGTCCCTTTTCATTCTGAAGTCAAAGCAGCGGGGAAAGCTCTGACTTGCAGGGGAAGAGCGAAGAGAGGGGGCGGTGAGCCCCCTTTCTTCGTATGATCGGGCAAAAGCAGGTACTTTTCAGAAAGTTCCTGCTTTTGCATTTCAAGCTGTCGACATGTTGTCGACAGCTTGAAAAAACCGTGATGTGAAAAAAACACATCACGGTTTTTTGCTGAAAGCTAAAAGCTTAAATACTAAAAGCTCTTACTTGGACAGGTCCATGCCGGCGACAAGAGCCGCCTTGTTGCCCTCGAGGAAGCGGGCCTTGCGCTCGCCCAGCTCGATGCGGATGGCCTCGACCATCTTGTCCAGGCTGACGGAGCCCTCGTCCGCGCCCATCATGGCGCCGAGGATAGCCACGTTCGCACCCTTGGGGTTCTTGACCTCGTCCGCGATCCTGGCTGCGTCGCAGTAGACCGTTCTGACGTCGGTGCGCTGTACCTTGCGGTCAATGATGGAGCTGTTGACGACGATCAGGCCGCCGGGCTTGACCGTGTGCTCGAACTTGTCGAGGGAAGGCAGGTTCATGGCGATGAGGACGTCGGCCTTGTCGATCATGGGAGAGGCGACCTCTTCGTCGCTGACGATGACGGAGCAGTTGGCCGTGCCGCCGCGCATCTCGGGACCGTAGGAGGGCAGCCAGCTGACGTGCTTGCCGTCGAGCATGTTCGCCATGGCGAGGAATTTACCGATCAGCAGCATGCCCTGGCCGCCGAAGCCCGCGAAAATATATCCTTTCTTCATGCTTATTCAGCCCCCTTGTCTTTCTTCACGCCCAGCGGATAGTAGGGGATCATGTTGTCCTCCAGCCACTTCATGGCCTCCACCGGGTTCAGGCCCCAGTTGGTGGGGCAGGTGGAGAGGACCTCGATCAGGCAGAAGCCCTTTCCCTCCAGCTGATACTGGAACGCCTTCTTGATCGCCTTCTTGGTCTTGAGGATGTTGGCGTTGTTGTTGACGGCGCAGCGCTCGATGTAGTAGGCGCCGGGGATCTCGCTGAGCATCTCGGAGACCTTGATCGGCGCGCCGCACCAGGCCTCGTCGCGGCCGTAGGGAGAGGTCGTCGTCTTCTGTCCGACGAGCGTGGTCGGGGCCATCTGGCCGCCGGTCATGCCGTAGATCGC
>JAFSNA010000121.1 GCA_017447645.1 Oscillospiraceae bacterium | reverse complement strand
CTCGAGGTACTGGGTGATGTCGAGAATCTCGGCCGCCTCACGGACCTTCTTGTCGATCACGTCCTTGGGCTCTTTTCTGAGCTTCAGGGAGAAGGCCATGTTTTCATACACGGTCATGTGCGGGTACAGGGCATAGTTCTGGAAGACCATCGCGATGTCGCGATCCTTGGGAGCCACGTCGTTCATCAGCTTGCCGTCGATGTACAGCTCGCCGTCGGTGATCTCTTCGAGGCCGGCGACCATGCGCAGCGTCGTGGACTTGCCGCAGCCGGACGGGCCGACCAGCACGATGAATTCCTTGTCGGCGATATCCAGATTGAACGCCTGGACGGCGACGACGCCTTCATCGGTGATCTGGAGGTTGTCTTTCTTCTTCTCGGGTTCGTCAGCCTTTTTCTTTTTCTTTTTCTGCTCGCCGCTGATGAAGGGGTAGACTTTCTTGATGTTCTTCAGTTGGACAGTTGCCATGTTTCTCGACTCTGTGCGTTCTGCCTTCGCACGGAACGCACTCACGGCCGTCCGCAAAGGGGCGTGCCGCCAATACGACAGGTCTCCACACTGCCGCAGCCCGAGTCCGGGCTTGCTGTTTCCTCCTTATTAAAGCTCCGCACGGCTTGAAAATGGAGAGCCGTACAGGCAGTCAGGCTGGCGGACACGCTCCGCCGCATGGTATAGTTTATAGGAAAAGCCGCCTTTTTGCAAGGTTTATTTTTGCCGTATCCTGTCTCTCGTCGGCTTTTTTGCCTTCCTTCTCCCGAAATCGGGTCTTTTTCGTTTCTCTGCGGCATATCGTTAAGCGCAGTTTCCCTGCAAGGAGGTCTTTTGAAAGTGAGAGTTCTGCGTTTTTCCGACCGCGGCCCGGCCGTGCAGCTGCTGCAGCTCGCGCTTGACCGTGCGTCCTTCGGCCCGTTGGAGACGGACGGGATCTTCGGCCTGCGCACGCAGGAGGCCCTCAGACGTTTTCAGCTCTCGCGCGGTCTGGCGTCGGACGGCGTGGCCGGCCGGGCCTCGCACGAGGCGCTGCTGCCCTGGTACACGGGTTATCTGCGCCACCGCGTCCGTGCGGGCGAGAGCTTCTATTCCATCGCGCAGCTCTATGGCGCCCGTCCGGAGGCCGTAGAGCTGGCCAACAGCACGCTTGAGCCGGGCAACATCCCCATCGGCGCCATGGTCACGGTGCCCCTGCCCTTCGACGTCGTGCCGACGGACATCGACTTTTGCTCCGCGCTCGCGGCCTATTGTGTCCGCGGGCTCTGCGCGCGCTATCCCTTTCTCTCCTGTGCTTCGGTCGGGCGCAGCGTGCTGGGCCGTCCGCTCTGGTCGCTCACGCTCGGCGCGGGGGAGAATCGCGTGCTTTACAGCGCCGCTCACCACGCCAACGAATGGATCACGACGCCGCTGCTGCTCTCCTTCGCGGAGGAGCTGGCGGAAAGCTTTGCGCAGGGCGGGATGATCTTCGGCCAGAGCGCAGCGGAGCTGCTCGATTATGCGCGGCTGTGCCTGGTGCCGCTCGTCGACCCCGACGGGCTCGATCTTGTGACGGGCGAGCTCCGGCGCGGGGAGGCCTTCGAGAGCGCCCGCTCGATCGCCGGGCAGTATCCCGGCGTTCCTTTCCCGGCGGGCTGGAAGGCCAACATCCGCGGGACGGATCTGAATTTGCAGTACCCCGCCGGCTGGGAGACGGCCAGGGAGATCAAGGCTGCGGCCGGGGTCCGCGGCCCGGCGCCGAAGGATTACGTCGGCCCCGCTCCTCTTTCCGCGCCGGAGAGCCGGGCGATGGCCGCCCTGACGCGCCGCTTCGACCCCGCGCTGACGCTCGCCTTCCACACGCAGGGCGAGGTGATCTACTGGCGCTACGGCGACTATGAGATCCCCGGCGCGCGCGACATCGCCGCGACCTTCGCCGCCGTATCCGGCTACAGTCCCGAGGACACCCCCTATGCTTCCGGCTTCGCGGGCTATAAGGACTGGTTCATCCAGAGCTTCCGCCGTCCCGGCTTTACGATCGAGTGCGGACGCGGCGTCAATCCCCTGCCGCTGACGGAGCTTTCGGAGATCCGCCGCCGCTGTCTCGGGATCCTGACGCTCGGAGCCCTTGTGACGTAAAATACGCGCAAAAAAAGGAAGCGGTTTTCCGCTTCCTTTTTGGATCGTTTTTTATAACTTTCAGTGGATTCCCGTTCCGCCGGGCTGGTAGTACATGGCGAAAACGTCGCGCATCTCAAAATAGGCTTCATCCTCGCGCCAGCCGCCGCCGGTCGAGCCGTCCGGGTCGGTGTAGGGGCAATAGACCTGCGTGTCGGGCAGCGCTTCCTGCAGCGCCGCGCCGCGCCCGGGGCCGAGTCCGGCATACCAAAGCCGCTTGAGCTGCTTCATCTCCTTGAGCGGACTCAGATCGAAGCCGTAGCAGTAGCACATGTTCAGCTGCTCCAGCTTTTTGCAGTTGAGCAGCGGGCTGATGTCCTTCGGCGAGGTCTGGAATATTTCAAGGTATTTCAGATCCGCCAGCGAGCCGATCGGCGTCATGTCGCGGAAACGCGCGCCGACCAGGATCAGATACTGCAGCTTCGGCATGTTGTAAAGGAAGCTCAGATCCGAGATCCACATGTGGCCGAGGTCGAGCGCGATCATGTCGCGGCAGTAGCGGATCGGATAGAGCTGCGCATCGCCCAAAACCGGCGCGTCGTAGTTGAGCTGCGGCACGTCGGCGGCGCAGAAAAAGGTCGCGTCCGTGCGCAGGGAGTAGATACTGAAATAGATCGTCCAGACAAAACGGATGTCCTCATGCCGCTGGTCGAGCGCGTCCATTTCCTCATCCGGGACGCCGCAGTCGCTCATGATCACCTTTTTCAGCTTCGGCATCAGCGTCGCGGCCGTCTCCACCTCGGCAAGGTCGTCGATCCGGCATCCGCTGAGATCCATTTCCGTGCAGTCGGCCGTGAAGATCCGGCCGCAGAGGCGGACCACGTAATCCGTCTCGAGCCCCTCGCAGAGCGGCAGAATGCGCGCGAGCTGCGCGGGTGTGAGCATGCAGTCGCGCAGATCCAGCTTTTTCAGCCTTTGAAGTCTTCCCAGCGCCGCGGCAAGCTCCTCCGTGTCGCCGGAGACCTCCGCCCCGAGACGCAGCTCCTCCGCGTCGCCGGGGACGTCAAGTCCCCAGAGCGGGACCGTGTAGATCGTTCGCAGCTCTTCATGCGCAGCGGCGAAGGCGTCCGTCTGTTCTTCACTGAAAGCCGAGGCGCGCAGGTCGACAGTCTCCAGCCGCGGCAGCAACGCCGTCAACTGTTCGAGTTCCTCCGGGCCGAGGCCGGCGGCGTCGAGCGTTTCGGTGTTGCCGTCGATCGCGCCGGCCGAGCTGGGCACGGTCCAGATGAAGCGCAGATCATCCCGCTCCGCCGCCGCCTCCGCGAGCGCGGCATAGTCCCGGCAGGGGCGCGCGTCGACCGTTTCCAGATAGGGGAAATAGCCGAGACGGCCGATCTCATCCTCCGGCAGGGAGAAGAGCGTCAGCGTTTCGGAAAAGCTGTCGTAGCGGTCCTCTCCGATCGGGACGCTCCAGCGGATCGTTTTCCCGCTCTGGCGGGCGGACGCCTCGTCGTATTCCTCACAGCTGATCGAGGCGCTGCGCAGATCCGCCACATCCGTGCAGAGATAGAGCCTGCCGCCGACGCGCACGGTGAAAAGCCGCACCGCCGCCGCGCAGAGCGCCAGCGCCAGCGCAAAGAGCACAAGCGCGAGAAGGCCCTTGCCGCCGATGTTTTTCTTTCTCACCTGTTCGTCCATACCTCTTGTTGCGTCCTTCTTTGCGTTTTTTCCATTGTACCTTTCTTTTTCCGAAAAAGAAAGTCTCTTTCTGATGCGGAAAGAGACTTTCTTCTTAATTTTT
>JAFSNA010000120.1 GCA_017447645.1 Oscillospiraceae bacterium | reverse complement strand
GGCTCGGGCGTGGGCTCCGGCGTCGGTTCGGGCGTGGCCTGCGGCGCGTGCGTGACGGCGGCGACGCGGGATTTTGCCTCAAGGCTCTTCTCGCCGTCGACCGTGCTCCACACGACGCAGTAGTAATAGACGGTGCCCGGCGTCTCCGGAGGAACGAAGGTGGGGGAGGTCGCTCCGGCGATCTTGATGTCGCTGCCGTCGTCGTCGGCGTTGCTGTTGTCCGTGCTGCTGTACCACTGATAGTTCAGCACGCCGTTGTTCGGATCGTTGGCCGAGACGGACAGCGTGTCGGAATCGGAGCTCACGAAGGGGTCGCGCGTGATGGAGGGCGGCAGAGGACCGTTCTTCTTCACGGTGATGGTCGCTCCTTCGGAAAAGGTAGAGCCGCCGTCGCCGATAAACTTGCAGACTGCCTGCCAGCCGTTCATCTCATAGCGGATGTTGTAGACGATCAGAGTTTCTTCGTCGTAGCCCTCGCAGTGCGTACCGGGAAAATAACGGCTCAGTTTGGCGGCATCGCCGGCGTCGACGGTGTCCTGATTCTTCGGATTGACAAAGCGCCATTCGATCGTGTCGGCGTAGTGGGCCTTCGAGATGAATATGGCGGAATCCCCCTCCAGCACCTCCTCGCCGTAAGGAGGCTTGTAGACCTCGGGGGCGGGAACCGGCGTGGGGCTGGGCGTGGGCTCCGGCGTCGGTTCGGGCGTCGGCGTGGGCGTCGGGGTCGGCGTGGGCGTCGGGGTCGGCGCGGGCTCGATGACCTTGATGGTCAGATGGTATTCCTGCGTGCCCTCCGCGGTGGTGATATTGAGCCGATAGCTGTAATCGCCGGAGGCGCCGGGCGTCCCGACAAGCTTGACGGCTCCGTTCTCAAGCTTGACGCTCAGCCCGTTCGGAAGACTGCCGCCGTCCAGGACCTCATAGCCCGTGGCGCTGCCGCCGCCTTCGAGCGGGATCGTATAGTCAAGCGCCGTTCCTATCTCGCAGCTGATCTCCGGCACGTCGACGGCCCATGCGCCGGCGGACAGGAGCGAGGCAAATAGACTGAGCATCAGCAGCAGCGACAGAAGCCGCCTGTTACGGATCTTCATGCTGTTTATCTCCTTTTTTACAAGGATTGGGGGATATTATGTCACCTTACGACAACATGATAGCAAATTATTTGCCGATTTACAAGAAAGAAAGCCAAGTTTTAAGCATTCTTCATAAAAAAAGCGGCCGAAGCCGTTTGAGGCTTCGGCCGCTGTCATATCGGAGGATTATACGCGCTCTCTGCGCTTGCCGTAGCGGATGATGGAGGTGATACCGGACGAGAGCAGAAGGTTGACGCCTAATTCAACAAGGAAATTAAGCCCCGCAAGAACGATAAAAACATAATAGACCATGTTCTGCCCGCCCGCCCAGGCTTCCAGAGTGGACATGAAGAAGGCCATCATGCCGAGCACGAACAGCCCGGTGTTGACGACGGGACAGACGATAGCGGCCAGGATAACGGCGAGAGGAAGACTCTTTTTTTCAAAGAGCTTGTAAACGAGCCCGGAGATCCAGCCGGCGGCCGCACCCTTGCCGATGCAGATAAGCACGCATCCGACGGCGTTTTGACCGAGCAGATACATCACGACTCCGCCGTCCCAGCCAAAGAGACCGGTCACCAGAACGACAAGCCCGAAAACACCGCCCAGATAGGCTCCCGCAGAGGGACCGTACATCGCCGCGCCGATGATGATCGGGGCAAGCGCGAGCGTGATCGAGAAGGGGCCGAAGCGGATAAATGTACACAGGACCTGCAGAACGATGATGACCGCGGTAAAGATCGAGAGGATCGTCAGCTTCTGGACTTTGCTCTCTTGCTGTTTTTTCTCCATATTCAATTCCTTTCTGCTGTCGCTCCGCTCGGGGCGGATGCGGCGCGAATAAACTATAGCGCTTCGGGACGGGGATGTCAAGGGATGGCTTTATTCTTCCAGCTCTGTCAGCGTGGACTTGGCGCCGAGCATCTTCCGCAGCGGGGCGAGAATGCCCGGCAGGATCCCGGCAAACAGCACGGCCGTCAGGATGCCGAGCACGATGCGCAGCAGGAGCGTCGGAAGCGCGGCGACATAGGAATAGGAAAAGACCCGGCTGTCGATATACTGCACGAGCGTGTTGAGCGCGGTGACCAGCAGCGCCGCAGCTGTCGTGATGAAATACAGCTGCTTCTTTTCAAGCTGATACGCATGCCGCCGGGCATACAGCCCGACCAGCAAACCGCGCAGCGCATGCGGCAGGATCCAGAGCGGCGTCGTGACCGTTAGGCCGTACTGAGAAAAAAGCTGCTCAAAAAATCTGCCGATCAGGCCGACCGCCATACCGTCCAGCGGGCCGAGCAGCAGCGCGGCGACCAGGACGGGGAGAGAATCGAAGCTGATCTTGACGGTGGGCAGGGTGATCGAGGCGTAGCGGCTGAGCACAAAGCACATCGCCGCGAGCATCGCGTCGATCACAAGGCGTTTTGTTTTGTTGATCGTCATGGCAAAACTCCTTTTAATATCCCAGCGAGGCGCGGATCGCCGCGGCGCGCGCGGCGTACTCCTTTTCCATTTCGTCCACGCGCGCGTTGAGCGCGGCGGCGTGGCTGCGATTGTGCATCAGCGCCGTGTTGACCTTGACGTTGATCACGGCGGCTCTCAGCGCGCCCTCGGCGAGCGCGGCGCCGGAGGCCGCGTCGGAGAGGACGAGCAGGCTGCCCATCGAGGCGCAGCTCTCGAGGATCTCGACGACCTCGCAGCAGAGCTCGGCGATCTTCAGCGGCGAGGCGGCCGCGTGCATCAGAGCCTCTTCCAGGATCGGCTCGCGGTCGGGCGCGTCCTTGGGCAGGGAATAGGCGCGGGCAAGCGGCGCGAAAGCCGCTGCGTCGCCGTCGATCATATCCAGCAGCTCCCTGCGCGCCTTTTCCGCACGCTCTCCAAGCTCGCGCAGCGCGCTCTCATTCGCAGCGTATTTTTTCTTTCCGACCGTCAGCGAGACGACCATCCCGCCCAGCGCGGCCGCGAGAGCCCCGCAGAGCGCGGCGGCGCCTCCGCCGCCCGGAGAGGGCGCGGAGGAGGCGAGCTCAGCGCCGAAGTGCGCAAGCGTTTTATCCCGATTGTGCATCCAAAACGCTCCTTTCAGTACATCCCGAGTTCATACCGTACGCTTCCGGCCAGATAGATCGAGCCGGTCGCGCAGACCATGCCGCCGCTTCCCGCGCGCTCCTTCGCCGTGAACACGGCGTCGGAAACGCTCTCGCAGACAGTGACCTTTTTTCCGAAGGGCCGCAGCACCGCGGCGAGCTCCCCGGGCGAAAGCGCCCGCTCGCTTTCCGGCGCGGTGCAGACGTATTCGTCCGCAGCGCGGTCGAGGATCGAAGCCATCGAGGCGGCGTCCTTGTCGCGCAGCACGCCCAGCAGCAGCACCCGCCGCGTATCCGGGAAATAGTGCAGCAGGCTCTCGCACACAGCTTCGGCGCACTGCGGATTGTGCCCGCCGTCCACGATGAAGGGCGGCTCGTCGCAGCAGAGCTCGAAGCGGCCGGGCCAGGCGGCGGCGTACAGGCCGTGCTCCAGCGCGTCCTGCTCGATATGCCAGCCCTTTTCGATCAGCTTCCCGGCCGTTTCGATGACGACGGCGGCGTTGCGGCGCTGATGCGCGCCGAGCAGGGAGAGCGCATACTGTTTCCCGCGGTAGGAAAAAACCTGGCCCTCGAGACTGTCAAATTCCGATATGATCGCGGAAAAATCGGGCACGGTGAGAGGAGAGGAGAGCGCGTCGCAGCGCGCGCGGATCACGTCCAGCACGCTCTCACCCTGCGCGTAAGCCACACAGGGAACGCCCGGCTTGACGATGCCGG
>JAFSNA010000119.1 GCA_017447645.1 Oscillospiraceae bacterium | reverse complement strand
TCCACCGTGACGCTCTTGGCGAGGTTGCGCGGCTTGTCGATGTCGCAGCCGCGCTGCAGCGCCACATAGTAGGCAAAGATCTGCAGCGGCACCACGCCGAGCGAGGGCGCGAAGATCGGGTGCGTGTCGGGGATCGTAAGGATGTTCGACACGGTCTTGGACAGCGCTTCCTTCATGCTCTCGTCCGTCAGCGCGATCACGTCCGCGCCGCGGGACTGGACCTCGACGATGTTCGAGACGCTCTTTTCGAACAGCGCCTTGTAGGTGCACAGCGCCACGACCAGCGTCCCGTCCACGATCAGCGAGATCGTGCCGTGCTTGAGCTCGCCCGCGGCGTAGGCCTCGCAGTGGACGTAGGAGATCTCCTTGAGCTTCAGGCTGCCCTCGAGCCCGAGGGCGTAGTCAAGGTTGCGGCCGATGAAGAAGATCGAATCGCGGTTGAAGGAGCGCGAGGCGAGATACTTGATCGTCTCGGTGTTCTCCAGCACGCTTTCCATTTTCGCGCTGAGCGCCAGCAGCTCGCCGACGAGCTCGTCATAACTCTCCGGACCGAGCTTGCCGTACAGGTCCGCCAGGTAGATGCCGAACATGTCCAGCAGCACCAGCTGCGTGCTGTAGGCCTTCGTCGTGGCCACGGCGATCTCCGGCCCGGCCCAGGTGTAGAGCACGTCGTCGCTCTCGCGCGCGATCGAGCTGCCGACCACGTTGACGATCGAGAGGATGCGCGCGCCGAGGCTCTTCGCCTTGCGCAGCGCGGCCATCGTGTCGAGCGTCTCACCGGACTGGCTGATGACGATGACGAGCGTCTTTTCGTCGACGAGCGGGTCGGCGTAGCGGAACTCCGAGGCCAGGGCGATATCGACCTGCATGCGCAGCAGCCGTTCGAGATTGTATTTGCCGACCATGCCGACGTGATAGCTCGAGCCGCAGGCGACGATATAGAGCTTGTTGAAGCTCCGCAGCTCCTCCTCGCTCATTTTCAGCTCGTCGAAGACGATGCGCCTTTCGCGGATGCGCGGCGAGACGGTCTTGCGGATGGCCTCGGGCTGCTCCATGATCTCCTTGAACATGAAATGCGCGTAGCCGCCCTTTTCCGCGTCGCTGATGTCCCAGTCGACGGTGTGGTGCTCCTTTTCCACTTCCTCGCCGAGGGCGTTGTACACGACGATCTTTTCCGGGCTGACGACGGCGACCTCGCCGTCCTCCATATAGGCCACGTCGCGCGTGTGTCGGATGATCGCGGTCACGTCCGAGGCGATGAAGCTGCAGCCCTCGCCGTAGCCGAGCAGCAGCGGCGCGTCCTTGCGCGCGGCGATGAAGCTGTCCGGCAGGTCGGCGCAGAGGATGCCCAGCGCGTAGGCGCCTTCGATGCGGTCGAGCACGCGCCAGACCGCGTCGAGGATGCTGCCGCAGCGCTTGTAATAATAGCCCAGCAGCTGCGCGACGACCTCGGTGTCCGTCTCCGAGCGGAAGGTCACGCCCGTGGAGACAAGGAAGCTTTTGAGCTCGACGTAGTTTTCGATGATGCCGTTGTGCACGACCGCGATGCGCTCGTCCTCGCTCAGGTGCGGGTGGGAGTTGACGTCGTTCGGCTCGCCGTGCGTGGCCCAGCGCGTGTGCCCCACGCCCATCGTGCCGCCGAGGCATTTTCCTCCGTCCGTCAGGGCGGAGAGCACCTTCAGCCTGCCCTTGGCCTTGCGGACCTGCAGGCCCCTGCTCGGCGAGAGCACCGCGATGCCCGCCGAGTCATAGCCGCGGTATTCCAGATGCTCCAGCCCGTCGAGCAGGATCGGCCCTGCCTGTTCCCGCCCCGTATATCCGACGATCCCGCACATGGCGACGACCTCCTTGTTTTTTTCTCACGCGGAAAATTGTAGCACAGCGCCGCGCCGTCTTCAACGATCTGCTGTATGAGTCCGATCTTATCATATTGTTTTCGTATGATAAAAAGAGGGCTTCGCTATGATAAGACGGAGGGAAACGCCCCTCGCCCTTGCAGGTACCATACGATTCCGCTATAATGACCGGTATGAAATACGAACGAAGGGGGCTTCGGGAATGGATCTGCGGTCTCTGCACTATTTCACGGTCGTGGCCGAGGAGCTGAACATCACGCGCGCGGCGGAGCGGCTGAACATGAGCCAGCCGCCGCTGTCGAGCCAGATCAAGAACCTGGAGGAGGAGCTGGGCGCGCAGCTGTTCATCCGCGGCAAGCGGCATCTGACAATGACGGAGGCCGGCGCGCTGCTGTATCGGCGGGCCCGGCAGCTGCTGGAGCTCTCCGAGCAGACGCAGCAAGAGATCCGCTCGATGGAGGGGCTGGCCGGGGATCTGAACATCAGCCTGGTCGAGGGCCGCGGCCCTTACCTGCTCGCGCGCTGGATCGCGGGCTTCCGCTCGGAGTACCCGCAGGTGGCCGTCCATCTGTGGAACGGCAGCGGCGACGAGGTCATCGAGCGCGTGCACCGCGGTCTGGCCGACCTCGCGCTGGTGGCCGCGCCCTACAACGCCGAGCTCCTCGACGGGATCTCCGTCGGGCGCGAGCCCTGGGTGGCCATGATGTCGAAGGATCACCCGCTCGCCCGGGAGGAGGGCGAGCTGATCGCGCTGGAAAAGCTGGTCGATCAGCCCCTGTTCATCCCGAACCGCCGCTCGCGGGCGGAGTCGCTGCGCGCCTGGTTCGGCGAGATCGGCCGCGAGCCCTGCATCGCGGGGGATCTGTCGAACTATATCGACGCCGTCGCGCTCGCCGAGCAGAACGCCGGCATCTGCATCTACCCGATGACGACCTACAGCGAAAACGACCTTGTCGTGAAGAAGATCATCACCGACAGCGCCCGGCAGATCGAATACGCGCTGGTCTGGACGCGCAGCGCGCACCTGTCGGAGCCGGCGGAGGAGTTCATCAACTTCGTGCGCGACTGCATGGAGGCCGAGCGCCGCGGCACCCAGCCCTACCGCATGCCGGAAAAGGAATTCCTCCCGCCGGAGGACACGAAGTACCTGTGAGGATCTTTTGTTTTCATCTCTTGGTTTTCAGTAAGAAAAGCGCCCCTGCTCCGAACGGAGCGGGGGCGCTTTTCCATATCCTCAATAAAAGGTCGCGACGGGCTGGGCGGGGGGCTCGCAGGGCTCGTGGGACCGATACGTGAGCACCGGGCCCTTTTTGCCGTAGGCGCGGGAGAATTTGAAGCGGATCTCGGCGGTCAGCAGCATCCAGCTGTCGTCGACGATGTCCGAGACGTCGTCCTTTTGGCAGACGAGGCCGGCGAACTGGATGTCCTCGACGCAGCAGGTCATGACGTGGCGGCCGACCACGAAGGTATGCGGCGGCATCTTTTTGCGCTGCAGCGCGCGGCATTTGACGCGCACGGTCTTGCCCTCGTAGTTTTTCGGCTCCTCGGACAGGTCGCGGTACCAGACGGCGAAATCGTCGTCGCCGATCTCCACGACGGGGGCGCTGAGATCGTAGGGCAGCGGGTCCTGGATGTCGTCGTACTCGACCTTGCCGCCGGCGTATTCATAGGCGATGTCGCTGCGGCGCGAGGCCCCGCGGACGATCTTGTGGAAGGCCATTTTGTCCATGTCCGGGCGGAAGCGGTTGAACACCACCAGCTCGCAGCTCTTGAGCTTGTCGTAGACGAGCTGGCGCATGTTGGCGTTGTAGCTGAGGAAGGTCGTCGCGTCGGCAAAGAGGAACTCCTGATAGACCATCCAGCCCTGCGGCATCGCGCCGTAAAGGGCGTCGAGCATCCACATGCCGTTGTACTCGATGACCACGCGCTCGGCGCGCGTCTCCTTCACAAGGGCGGAAAGATGCGCGGCGTTCAGCTCGCTCTGGTCCTCGAGCGTACGGATGAAGACGCTCCTGTCCGCAAACTGGTCGGGCTCGTATTCCTCCTCGCCCTCCTCGCAGACGAGCAGCAGCGTGCGCTCGCCGTTGCAGAAGCGCTTGTCCTCCAGCGTTTCCTGGATGAATTTCGTCTTGCCCGCCTCCAAAAAGCCGGTAAAGAGGTAGACGGGCGTCTCTCTGGTCTCGTTCAAGGTCAAAACAGCTCCTTCAGGGCGTCTTCGTTCATCTTCGAGCCGATCACGCAGAAGCGGCCGGTCACGGCCGGGCTGCCGCGGCGCACGTCGATCTCGCCGGGGACGTAGTCGAAGTAGATCCACTCGCCGTCGGTCGCGTCCACGATGCCCTTCGCGCGCAGGACCATGCCGTATTTCGCCTCGTCGCCGAGCTGCGCGAGGACCGCACGGATCTCGTCCTCGGAGAACTTGCGGGCGGTCTCGCGTCCCCAGGAGGTGAAGATCTCGTCGGCATGGTGGTGGTGATGGTGATGCTCATGCTCGTCGTCATCGTCGTCGTGGTGATGGCCGCATGCGCAGACGCCGTTTTCATCGTAGTGGTGGTGATGATGCTCGCGCTCATCCTCATCATCGTCGTGATGGTGGTGATGGCACTCGCATTCGGGATCATCGCACTCGTCCTCGTCGTGGTCGTGATGATGGTGATGGTGGTGATGCTCATGCTCATCCTCGTCATCGTCATGATGGTGGTGATGGCACTCGCATTCCGGATCGTCGCACTCGTCCTCATCGTGGTCGTGATGATGATGCGCGTGCTCATGGCGCAGGCGCTCCATCTCCTCGTGCAGGGCGTCGTGCTCCATGGCTTCGCGGACCTGCGCGCCGTCGAGCTGCAGCAGCGGCGTGGTGATGAGCTTGGCGTTGGGGTTGAGCGTGCGGAGCAGCTCGCTCGCCGCGACGACCTTTTCGGCCGGGACGACGTCGGTGCGGCTGAGGACGATGAGGTCGGCGTTGGCGACCTGGTCGTTGAAGAACTCGCCGAAGTTGCGCATATACATCCTGGCCTTGCCGGCGTCCACGACGGTGACGCGGCTGCCGATGACGGCGCCCTCCACGCGCTCGACCGCGCGCGCGACGTCGCTGAGCTTGCCGACGCCCGAGGGCTCGATGAGGATGCGGTCGGGGGCGAAGTCGTCCATGACCTTCTTCAGGGCCTTCGTGAAGTCGCCGACGAGGGTGCAGCAGATGCAGCCGGAGTTCATCTCGGTGATCTCCACACCCGCATCGGCGAGGAAGCCGCCGTCGATGGCGATCTCACCGAACTCGTTTTCGATCAGCACCAGCTTTTCGCCCTTGTAGGCCTCCGCGATCAGCTTGCGGATCAGCGTGGTCTTGCCCGCGCCGAGAAAGCCGGAGAAAATGTCGATCTTTGTCATTTGATCAAGCCTCCTGTGCCTGTTTTTTACCGAAAAGGGATTATATCACGCTTTTTGAGCGGAAACAAGGGGAAAGCGGCAGGATGATTTCCCATCCTGCCGCCTGTCAGACCCGCTCTGCAAGG
Source organism: Oscillospiraceae bacterium (assembly GCA_017447645.1). Lineage (GTDB taxonomy): Bacteria > Bacillota > Clostridia > Oscillospirales > Oscillospiraceae > Limivicinus. The sequence goes on along the minus strand of JAFSNA010000119.1, from coordinate 1,553 downwards.
CGTCCGCCGACCGTGTCTGCAAGAGCAGATTGCGAGAGAATTTGTGTTCCGGCAAAGCCGATTTTTTGCAGGCATACTTTGTGTATGTCAAAGAAAATCGGCGCAGGCGGGGCGCAAATTATCCGCAAGATGCCGAAGGCGATACGGTCGGCGGACGCCTCGAAAATCAGCAGAGCTGAGAGCCGACCGGGACGGAGTCGTCGAGGATCATCAGGTGCAGCTCCTCCTTGCCGTCGACCTCGCGCACGGCGGAGAGCAGCATGCCGTTGGAGTCCTGCCCCATCATCTTGCGCGGCGGCAGATTGAGGATCGCGACCACGGTCTTGCCGACGAGCTGCTCGGGCTCGTAGAACTTGTGGATGCCCGAGAGGATCTGGCGCGGCGTGCCGCTGCCGTCGTCGAGGGAGAACTTCAGAAGCTTCTCGCTCTTCTTCACGGCCTCGCAGGAGAGCACCTTGCACACGCGCATGTCGCATTTGGCGAACTCGTCGATCGTCACGTCGGGCAGCACGGGCTTGGACTTGGGCGCCTTCGAGCGGCGCGAGATCTCCTCGAGCTCGGCGAGGGTCTTGTCCAGATCGAGACGCGGGAAGAGCGTCTCGCCCTTGCGGACGCGGATCTCGCCGCGGAGCGCGCCGTAAAAGGCGTCGTCCCAGCCGCGGCAGTCCTGCGCGCCGATCTGCGCGAAGGCCTTGTCGCAGCTTTCGGGCATGAAGGGCGTGAGGCAGATCAGGCTGATGCGCAGCGCCTCGAGCAGATTGTACATGACCTCGGCCAGGCGGGGCTTCTTCGCCTCGTCCTTTGCCAGGACCCAGGGCATCGTCTCGTCGATGTACTTGTTCGCGCGCTGGATGACGCGGAAGACCTCCTCAAGCGCGAGGTGGGGCTGGTAAATATCCATCTGCGCGGCGTATTTCTCCGGAAGGGCGGAGACCATGGCCCTGAGCTCGTCGTCGAGCGGATCGGAGACGCGCTCTTCCGGCAGCTCGCCGCCGAAGTACTTCTCGATCATCGCCGTCGTGCGGGAGACGAGGTTGCCCAGGTCGTTGGCCAGGTCCGTGTTGATCGTGGAGATCAGCAGCTCGTTGGAGAAGTTGCCGTCAGAGCCGAAGGGGAAGGTCCTCAGCAGGAAGAAGCGCAGCGCGTCGACGCCGAATTTCTCCGAGAGGATGTAGGGGTCGATGACGTTGGCGGAGTTGTTCGCCTTGGACTTGGAGACCTTGCCGCCGTCGATGATCAGCCAGCCGTGGCCGTAGACCTTTTTCGGCAGGGGCAGACCCGCGCTCATGAGCATGGCGGGCCAGATGATCGAGTGGAAGCGCACGATCTCCTTGCCGACGACGTGCACGTCCGCCGGCCAGTATTTGTCGAAGTCATGATAGCGGTCGTTGTACAGGCCCAGCGCCGTGCAGTAGTTGAACAGCGCGTCGACCCAGACGTAGACGACGTGGCCCGGGTCGAAGTCCACGGGCACGCCCCTGGTGAAGCTGGTGCGCGAGACGCACAGATCCTCCAGGCCCGGCTTGATGAAGTTGTTGATCATCTCGTTGACG
>JAFSNA010000118.1 GCA_017447645.1 Oscillospiraceae bacterium | reverse complement strand
CTTTAACCCGGTCGAGCTCTGCGCCCGCGTAAGATCCCAGCTGCGGCGCTACATGCAGCTCGGCGGCGGGAAGGAGGACGACGCCGCGCTCATGATCGGGCCGGTCAGTCTGGACGAAAAGGCCAAGGAGGTCGCGCGCGACGGCGAGGTGGTCTCTCTCACGCCGACGGAATACGAGATCCTGCGCTTCCTGATGCGCCACGCGGGCGAGGTCTTTTCGCCCCGGGAGCTCTACCGCCGCGTCTGGAACGGCGAGCCCTACGGCGCGGAGAACACGGTTTCGGTACATATCCGCCACATACGCGAAAAACTGGAGGTCGACCCCGCCGAGCCGCGCTGGATCAAGGCCGTGTGGGGCCAGGGCTATAAGTTTGAAAGGAGCGGGAAATGAAAAAGCTAAAAGGCAGTTTTCCTGCCAAAACCATCGCAGTCGTCCTCTTCTGCATCCTCTGCCTCGGCTGCGTTTTCAACGCGGCCGCCGCCGGGATGCTGTATACCGCGGGCTTCTACGACCGCGGCGCGGCCGCGGCGCGCGAGAATCTGGCGCAGTCGCTCTGCGCGCTCGAGGCGCAGAACATCGCCAACAGAGTTCTTCCCGTCGATGGGGAAGGAGAAAACGACACCCTGCTTGCAAGCAGCGCCAACTTCCGCTATGAGGTCCGCGACTGCGACGGCGTGCTGCGCGCGAATACCTATAACGGCGAGGAGAGCATCGCCGTCGTCACAATACCGGTAAGCGAGTGGTATCCCTATTCGGCCTTCGCTTTCGGAAGCCTTTGGGGCGAGGACGCGCAGGAGGAAGAGGAAGCGAAGGAGACGCCGCCCCCGGAGCCGTTGCCGACGCCTGTCCCCGACGGGGTCGAATCCGTGGCCGTGCCGACGACGCCGCCCACCGCGGACCCAAAGCCCACGCCGAGAGTCGTCGATCGTGTGACGAGCCCGGGCAACGTCTATGCCCCGTTTGACCGGGAGGTGCCGTTCACCGTGACCTGCTATCTCCTGCGCGAGATGACGGAGCGCGACAGCGCCGCCTTCCAGATGGGCTGCTTCGACTTCGCCGCGGCCAACGATCAGCTTCTCATCGGCGCGGCCGCCGCCTGTCTGCTGCTCGCGATCGCGGTCTTCATCTTCCTGCTCTGCGCGGCCGGACACCGTAAGGATTCGGACGAGATCCGGGCGCGCTTTACCGAAAAGATCCCCTTCGACCTCTTCACCGTGCTGATCTTCACGGCCGGAGGCTACATCCTGTATGTCTTTGCCGAGATCCTCAATCATCTCAACCGCCAGATCGGCTTCCGCCTGACGGTTGCCGCGCTGCTGTTCGTGCTCGCCGCGCTGCTCGGTCTGCTGTGGTGCGTGAGTCTCGCCGTGCGCGTCAAGCAGAAGACGCTCGTCCGCGGCACGATCCTTTACAAGCTGCTGCATCTGCTGTGGCGCGCGCTCAAGGGCATTTGGGGCTGGCTGAACATGATCGTCAAGGGCCTGCCGCTGGTATGGCGCGGCGTCCTGATCCTCTGCGGAGCGGAGTTCATCGGCTTCGTGATCCTCGCGGCAAACAGCCGCAGGGCGGGCGCGACCGGCTTCTTCATCAATCTGTTCGTGTTCTTCCCGCTGGCGGTCTGGGCGCTGATCAGCGCCAGGGAGCTGCGCCGCGGCGCGCAGGAGCTCGCGGCCGGCAACACGGACTATACCGTGCCGACGAAATATCTGCTCGGCGAGTTCAAAGCCCACGCCGGGGACCTCAACAACATCCGCTCCGGGATCACCCGCGCGGTCGAGGAGCGCATGCGCAGCGAGCGCATGAAGACCGAGCTCATCACCAACGTCTCGCACGACATCAAAACGCCGCTGACCTCGATCGTCAGCTACGTCGATCTGCTCTCCAGGGAAGAGATCGAAAACGAAAAGGCCCGGGAATACATCGAGGTGCTGCAGCGCCAGAGCGCGCGCCTGAAAAAGCTGACGGACGACCTCGTCGAGGCCTCCAAGGCCTCCTCCGGCACGCTGGGCGTGACGATCGAGGACTGCGATTTGGGCGTGATGCTCGAGCAGGCGGCGGGCGAGTACGGCGAAAAGCTCGCGGAGAAAAACCTGGAGCTCGTGCTCCGCAGGCCGGAGGGCGAGGTGAAGGCGCGCGCCGACGCGCGGCACACCCAGCGCATCTTCGACAACCTCATGAGCAATATCCTCAAATATGCCCTCCCCGGCACGCGCGTCTTCCTCGAGCTGAAGGAGGATGCAAGCGGCCCGTCCGTGATCTTCCGCAACACCTCGCGCAGCGAGATCGTGCAGAGCCCCGAGGAGCTGACCGAGCGCTTTGTGCGCGGCGACGCCTCGCGCTCGAGCGAGGGCAGCGGATTGGGCCTGTCGATCGCGCGCAGCCTCGCCGAGCTGCAGGGCGGCAGTCTGACCGTCACGGTCGACGGCGATCTGTTCAAGGTCACGCTCGGCTTTGCAAAATAATGCAAAAAAATACCGCGCGCGGCGGCCCGAAAGGGCCCGCCGCGCGTTTTTGTTGTTGACTTCACGGAAGAATCTGCTATTCTATGGTTATCCCGAAAGGAGAGGATAACATTGAGCAACAACACCATGGAAAAACGCTACGGTCTGCCGACCGCGATCTCGATGGTCATCGGCATCGTCATCGGCTCCGGTATCTTCATCAAGGGCGGCAAGGTCCTTGCGCTCACGCACGGCAACATGCTCCAGGGCGTGCTGGTCGTCGCGATCGTCGGCCTCATCTGCATCATCTGCTCGCTCGTGTTCGCCGAGCTGGGCTCGAAGTTTGAGAAGGTCAACGGCGTCGTCGACTACGCCGAGGTCGCGCTGGGCGAGGGCTACGCCTATTACGTCGGCTGGTTCATGACCACGATCTACTATCCCTGCCTCGCGGCGATCCTGGCCTTCTTCTCGGCCGTGTTCTTCTGCGAGCTCCTCGGCATCCCGGCCATGGACTTCTTCGTCAGCGGCACCGTCAGCTCCCAGGCGCTGGGCCTCGGCGCGGGCTTCCTGATGCTCGGCTACGGCGTCAACATGCTCAGTCCCAAGCTCGCCGGCAAGCTGCAGGTCAGCATGACGGTCATCAAGCTGGTCCCGCTGCTGCTTATGGCCGTCGTCGGCATCATCTTCGGTCTCAGGACCGGTGCGACCGCGCGCGTGCTCGACTATGTCAATACCGCCGCATACAAGGACGCCGTCGCCGGACAGAGCGCCTTCTCCGGCGTGCTCTCGGGCGTGGCAGCCTTTGCCTTCGCCTATGAGGGCTGGATCATCGCCACCACGATCAACGCCGAGCTCAAAAACGCCAAGCGCAACCTGCCCATCGCGCTGATCCTCGGCTCGCTGTTCTGCACCGTGCTCTACTGCCTGTACATCTTCGCGATGAGCTGCGTCGGCGACGTCGGCACGATCATCGGCACATGGCCCCTCGGCGAGGCGCTGCCCCGCATCGCCTTCTCCAAGGTCTTCGGCAACGTCATCGGCACGATCGTCTACGCCTTTATCGCGATCGGCTGCCTGGGCGTCATGAACGGCCTGATCATGGGCTCCTGCCGCGGCATGTATTCGCTGTCCGCCCGCAAGCTCGGCCCCCGGCCGGAGTTCTACGGCCAGGTCGACGAGCAGAACAACTTCGTCATCAAATCCGGCATCATCGGCATGATCCTGGGCGGCTTCTGGTACGCCTGGACGGCCGTGCTGTGGATGTACGGCCCCGACTTCATGGGCGGTCTGCACAGTTGTGAGTGGATCGGCTGGGAGCCGGACGAGATCTCTGTCATCAACCTCTACGCCATGTACATCCCGATGTTCGCCGCCATCATGTTCAAGTGCAAGGACTTCGGCTTCTTCAAGCGCTTCGTCCTTCCGATCCTGGGCATGCTGTGCTGCCTGTTCATGTGCTACTGCTGCTGGGTCGGCAAGGGCTACAAGCAGATCTTCGGCTACCTGATCTTCCTGGCGATCGTGCTCGGCATCGGCGCGATCTTCAAGAACAGCGGCAAGAGAAAAGCAAAGAAGTAACGGATCACGCATAAAAAAAGAACCGGTTTTCACCGGTTCTTTTTTTATACCCTTTCGATCGACACGATGTCGCCGAGCGGGATCTTTTTTCCCTCTGCCAGCACGAGCTGCGCGGCGTATTCGTCGATCTTCTTCACCCGGCCGCGGACCGTCTCATAGCGGCCGCCGGCCTTCTTTTCATCCGGCACGAAAAAGCGGATCACCGCCTCCGGCCTCTCCGCGGTCTCCGCCGCGAGCGCGCGGATCGTCTCGTCCAGCGCCTCGAGCGCGTCCCGACCGAGCTCGGTGCGCGTCTCGGTCAGACGCGCGCTCTCCGCCACCGCCTCCTCATAGCCGCTCAGCGCGGCGAAGGAGGAAAACTGCGCGGCGCGCTCGGCGCGCGGCATGGGCGGGTGCGTCTTCGATACGGGATGGGGGAGGGAAATGATGTCGTCGTATTTGCCCATGGCGCCCTCCTATGCCTTGTGTCCGCCGATCTGGCGGTTGCGGTCCCTGGCGGTCGCGCCCTTTTCCAGATTGGTGCCCTTCAGAATGGCGTTTTTGCCGTACTTCTTCCTGATGTCCAGCATCACGCGCTGACGCTTTCGCTCGTCCTCGAGCGCGGCCTTCCGCACGTCCTCTTCTTTTGCGCTCTCCATCTCGCCGAAGAGGTCGAGCTGCTTCTCGCTCTCACGGCCGAGAAAGCTCTCGTCCTCCAGCTCGCAGGCGGCGATCGTGACGCGCCGCACGCACAGGGCCTTGTCCGCGATGCGGTCGTAGAGGGCGAGCATCGCCTCCGTGATCTGCTTCGACGAGGAATTGTAGCGGTCCAGCCTCTCCGAACCGTGCGCGCTTTTGGGCGCCCGGCGGCCGTAGCGGTCGTTCTCCGCCTGCGAGGCGTATTCCCGGGCCAGCCCCTCGTCGGAGAGGGAGACGCGGTCGTAGTTGATATACAGCTCGATCAGATCGGTCACCAGCGCCTTTTCGACAAGCTCGAGCACCATCTGCTCGGTCATCTCGCGCACGATCAGCCGCGCCTTCTCAAAGTCATAGGGCGTCATGAGCACCTGCGAGGTGCTGATGCTGCGCGTGGAGGGACGGTAGGCCTTGATGTCGGAGATCAGGCAGCTCTCAAAGCCCCAGGCGTGGTCGATCAGAAGCTCGGCGTTGACGCCGAAGAGACGGTAGAGCAGCTCCTCATCGTGGCCGGAGCCGCGTTTGCCGACCGAGCAGCGCGCCACGTCGCCCATCGTATACAGCCCGTTGTCCTCCAGCTTTTTGGCGATCCCGCGCCCCACGCGCCAGAAGTCCGTCAGCGGGCGGTGATCCCACAGCGCGCGGCGATAGCTCATCTCGTCGAGCTCGGCGATGCGCACGCCGTCCTTGTCCGGCTTCATGCGCTTGGCCATGACGTCCATCGCGATCTTCGCCAGGTACAGATTCGTGCCGATGCCGACCGTGGCCGTAATGCCCGTGGTGTCGAGCACGTCGCGCACGATGAGCATCGCGAAATCCCGCGCCGGGATGCCGCGCGTGCGCAGATAGTCTGTCGCGTCGAGGAAGATCTCGTCGATGGAGTAGACGTGAATATCCTCCGGCGCGGCGTATCGGAGATAGATCTTGTAGATGCGGGTGCTGTATTCCATGTAATGGGCCATGCGCGGCGGCGCCACGATATAGTCGAGCGCGAGCGACGGATCCCTTTCCAGCTCGCTCGCAAGCTGCGACGAGCCGGAAAGCTCCCGCCCCGGGGCGCGGCTGCGGCGCAGGGCGTTGACCTCGTCCACGCGCTGCACGACCTCGAACAGGCGCGCGCGGCCGCCGATGCCGTAGGCCTTGAGCGAGGGCGACACGGCCAGGCAGATCGTCTTGTCCGTGCGCGTGGGATCCGCCACGACCAGGTGGGCGTCCAGCGGGTCCAGACCGCGCTCGCGGCATTCGACCGAAGCGTAAAAGCTCTTCAGGTCGATCGCGATGTATGTCCGCTCTTCCGTCGTCCTCACCACCCTGACGTTATTTCCGATCCTATCTTATCAGTATGCCCGAAACAATGCAAGCGATCCGCGCCGCCGCACAGTCCCCGAAACGGTACACAAAGAAATCAGAACCGGGCAGTGTGTACTGCCCGGCCCCGATCTTGTATAAGTGAGAGGAAAAAAGGAGAAAAATGAAAAAGATTCTTTTAGCTTTCTGACATTAAGAATACCAGCAAGATGTTTCGCAAATAAGGGGAAAAGTGTTTCAAAATTGTAAAACACGCAAAAAAGCAGATCAAGGACCTCATTTCATCCTCTGCGCCGCGGGGGAGAGAAACTTGACACCATAAGGCGAAAATGGTAAACTAACATGAATGATTATGCCATGCGTCAAACGATCTTTTCAAAGGAGAAACAAAGCGTGTTTGAGCTGAAATCAAGCCATAAACGATACAGGGCGCTGACGGCCTGCGCACTGCTGTGCGCGCTGCTGCTCGGCGCCTGCGGCCTGCCCGCCTCCGCCCCCGCGGCGAGCGGCGCTCCCGGAACGGCGACCGCGGCCCCCGTACAGGAAGCCGAGCCCACGCCCGCGCCCACACCCGAGCCCACGCCGGAGCCCTTCCGTACCGAGGTCGTCCTCAGCGAGCTGCAGGCCGCCAACAAGGCCACGCTCCCGGACGCCGACGGCGATTTTTCCGACTGGATCGAGCTGTACAATCCCTCCGGCGAGACCCAGGATCTGAGCGGCTGCTGGCTGTCGGACGACAAGGGCGATCCGTGCAAGTGGCGCATCCCGGAGCTGACGCTCGCAGGCGGCGAATACAAGCTGATCTTCTGCTCGAAGAAGGACCGCTCCGAGGGCGAGCTGCACACGAACTTCAAGCTCTCCGGCGACGGGGATAGCGTGTTTCTCTCCTCTCCGGAGGGCGAGCTGCTCTGGCAGGCGGACTATGAGAGCTGCCCGACGGACGCCGTGCTCTGCTTCGAGGACGGGAAGGTGCGCACGAGCTACTATCCCACGCCCGGCTGGCCCAACACCGAGGACGGCTGCGAGGCCTTCAACGCGGCGAACGACCGGCACGGCAAGCTGGTGATCAACGAGGCCGTCACCTACAACGACGACTTTTACTTCCACGCCGGCGCCTTTTACGACTGGATCGAGCTGAAGAACGACTCGAACGAGGACATCCGTCTCAGCGACTATTTCGTGAGCGACGATTCCGACGAGCCCTTCGCCTTCCAGCTGCCCGACACGATCCTCAGACCCTCGCAGACTTTCGTCGTCTACTGCGGCGAGGCCGTCCTTCCCTCCACCTCCTGCCACGCGCCCTTCAAGCTCGACTCGAAGGGAGACTGCGTCTACATCTATCACGCCGACGGCAGCCTGTGCGACTACGTCAGCCTCTACGGCGTCCCGCTCAACCACAGCAAGGGCCGCCTGGACGGAAAGAGCGGCTTCTTCCTCTTTGCGAAGCGGACGCCGGCCGCGGCCAACGGCGCGGGCGCGCGCATGATCGCCATGCGGCCCGAGAGCGTGACGCCCCCCGGCATCTATAACAATGTAGACGGCCTGGACGTCGAGCTCTCCGGCGAGGGAACGATCTATTACACGCTCAACGGCACGCTGCCGGACGCCTCCTCCGAGGTCTATACCGGCCCCATCCATCTGAGCAAGACCACGCTGATCCGCGCGGTCTCTGCAACGGGCGGCAAGCTCAGGAGCGAGACGGCCAGCTTTACATACGTCATCAACGAAAACCACGACCTGCCCGTCGTCTGCATCGCGCTCGAGCCGATGAAGCTCGGCGTCCTGCACAACAACGGCAATATGGAATACGACTCGCATACGGAGTTTTACGATCTCGACGGCGGCAGCTTTTCCTCCGACTGCATGATCACGCTGCACGGCGCCGCGTCCCGCTCCGTCTGGGCGAAGAAGAGCTTCAAGGTCGTCTTCCGCGACCGCTACGGCGGCGACATCAGCTATGACCTCTTCGGCCAGGGCATCACCGAGTTCCACTCGCTGAACCTGCGCGGCGGCGACACCGTCACGCTCAAGACCTTCCGCGAGCCGCTTGCCGCCGAGTTTGCCGAACGGGTGGCCGCCGCGGACACGGACCCGCTGACGCTCGATTCCCGCTTCTGCGTGCTCTATATCGACGGCGAATACCGCGGCATCTACACGCTGCGCGAGGCGTACTCGAAGAAATACATCGAAAGCCACACCGGCTCGGACGAGGAGCTCTCGATCATCAGCCGCGCGCCGATCAACCAGCCGGAGATGCGGACGCTGTACAGCTACATCGTCAGCTGCAACATCAGCGATCCCGATACCTACAGCTATATCTCCGACCGGCTGGATCTCAAGTCGATGGCCCAGTGGCTGCTGCTCGAGACCTATTTCAACAATCTGGACCCGACCGGGAACATCCGCTACTGCCGCGGCAACCAGCCGGACAACAAGTGGCGCACGATGTTCTTCGACCTGGACATCTCGATGGAAAACGGCCAGGCCTCCATCTGGGCCATGATCGACCCGAACTCGGAGATCGGACGCATGTTCACCGTTCTGCTGCGCTCGGGCGAGTTCAAAAAGCTGATGCTGGAGACGGCCTCGGAGCTGTATCAGAACGGTCTGAGCTATGAGCTTGCGCTCGAGATCCTCAACCGCATGGTGTACGAGACCTCCAAGGAGATGCCGCGCAACCTCAGACGCTGGGGCGAGAGCCAGCAGTTATATGAGAACAAGCTGGCGGCGACGCGCAACACCGTGTTCACACAGGCGCGCGACGATTCCTGGCTGAATATCGTGAAAGTCTATACCGGCGCCGACGATGAGACGATGGCGGCCTATTTCCCCGAGAGGTGACATGATGGACGAACTGGAAAAAGAAGTGCAGGAGACTGTTGAAGTACCGGCAGTCAAGCCCGTCAAGAAAAAGAAGAAGAAAAAGCGCAGGAAAAAGCACATGCGCGTCGGCAAGATGATCCTGCTCGACATCCTTGCGATCATCGTCGGGCTGAATGTGTTCGCGCTGTTCCACCATGCGCTGGACTACTGGGACATCCATCTCGGGAAAAAGGCCCCCACGCCCGTCGTCGTTGCGACGCTTCCGCCCGAGCCGGCAGAAAGCGCCGCTCCGACCGAGACCCCGCAGGGTGCCGAAAGCACGCCCGAGCCCGACGCCGAGCCGACGCCGGAGCCGACGCCCGAGCGCGTCTATACCGGCATGTGGGGCGAGAAGTTTGCCGATAAGTTCACGGAAGGCGAGGTCATCCAGACCGAGAACAGCTATCAGAGCGAGAATGTGTACATCACGCTCGAGCGCGTCGAGAAGCCCGGCCTTATCTACTTCGTCGCGGACGTCTACATCAGAGACCTGAAATATCTCGGTACCGCCTTTGCCACCGGCGAAGGAAACGGCGAATTCAACGTGGGCACGGAAGTCCAGATCGATAAGATCGCCAAACGCGTCAATGCGATCGTGGCGATCAACGGCGACCATTACAAGCTTCACAGCGGCATCGTCCTCCGCAACGGCGTGCTGTACAGCGAGACGCCGTACGAGGACGTCTGCGTGCTCTATACCGACGGCAGCATGGAGACGTTTACGAAAGACGAGCTGGATATCGAAGCGGTCAAGGCTGCCGGACCCTGGCAGGTGTGGAGCTTCGGCCCCGGACTGCTGGACGCGGAGGGACATGCCAAGACCTTCCTCGACGGCCAAAGCAACGTCCTCAACGTCAACGTGAAAAACCCGCGCTGTGCGATCGGCTATTACGAGCCGGGACACTATTGCCTGGTGAAGGTCGAGGGCAATCGCTGGGGAAAATTCATCGGCTCCTACGGCATGACCTTCAGCGAAATGGCCTCAATGTTTGAGGAGCTCGGCTGTGTCCGGGCCTATGCGCTCGACGGCGGCCGAAGCGCCGCCATGAGCTGGCTGGGCGAGTTCCTCAGCACCAATTACGACCGCGGTTCGTTTGACATCGTCTACATTTCGGACACGCCTGTCGTTGCGGATACGCCGAAGGCCGCGGAGATGCCCGCAGAAAGCGAGGGATGACAGGGATGAAAAAGATACTGCCCCATATCTGCATCGACGTCGCGGTGATCTTTCTGGTCCTGTGGGTGCTCGACCGCTTCAACGGCGCGATGCAGTTTCTCTCCCGCGATGTGTTCAAGATTCCCTTTCTGATCTTTCTGGTCCTCGTGATCATTGAATCGATCCTGCTGATCGTCTATCAGAGAAGAGAATGAAGGACGCAGTCATCAGGCGGACGCTCCTGATCGCGCTGCTGCTGTGTCTGACGCTGGGGCTCACCGTGCTCTTCGCGCTGCTGCCGACGGAGCCCGCGCCCGAAGCGGAGCCCGTTGGTGCGCCGACGCCCTTGCCGGAGCCGACGAGCGCACCGACGCCGGAGCCGACGAGCGAGCCGAGCCCTTCGCCCGAGCCGACGCCGGAGCCCACGCCCGCGCGCGTGTATTCCGGCCGCTGGGGCGAGGAATACGCCGACAAGTTCACGGAGGGCGAGATCGTCCGGACCGAGAACAGCTATAAGAGCGCCAATGTGAGCGTTGAGATCACGCAGTACGCGGAGCCCGGATTGATCTATTACGTCGCGGACGTGTACGTCAGCGACCTGGAATATCTGCGCTGCGGCTTCGGCCGCGGCAGGTACGGCGGCGGCTCGCAGTACATTGAAGAGCTGTCGAAGGACGTCGGCGCGATCGTTGCCGTCACCGGCGACCACTATGCCGGCCGCGGCATGGGCATCGTGATCCGCAACGGCGAGCTGTACCGCGACAAGCGCTTCCAGGATGTCTGCGTCCTCTACCGCGACGGCCGCATGGAGACGATCGAGAACCGCGCCCTGGATCTCGGCGCGCTCCTGGAAGCCGAGCCCTGGCAGGTGTGGAGCTTCGGCCCCGGCCTGCTGGACGGCGAGGGCCATGCAAAGGAGCGCTTCAACACCGAGGTGTACCCGGCCAATCCGCGCTCGGCCATCGGCTACGTTCAGCCGGGGCACTATTACCTGGTCGAGGTAGAGGGCAGCCGCGGCGGAGCCTGGTCCGGCTCGCGCGGCATGGACATGCGCCAGCTGGCCGAGCTTTTTGAGTCGCTCGGCTGCGTCAGCGCCTATAACCTCGACGGCGGCCGCAGCGCCGCGATGACCTGGATGGGCGAGCTCGTCAGCACGGACTATGGCCGCACGCTCTCCGACGTCATTTACGTCACGGACACGCTTCCCTCCGAAGAAACGGCAGGGGAGAATTGATCGTTAATCAAGGGAAGGAAGGAAAGAAGTGAGTATGAAGCGGGTCTCATGGATTTGTCTCGCGCTGCTCCTGATCCTGGCGCTCACGCTGCCGCTCTCCGGCTGCGGGAAGGCCGCCGCTCCGGCCGCACAGCCGGAGGATAGCGCCGCGCAGGAGGAAGCCCCTGTCGAAGAAGGACCGAAGGAGCTGCATTTCGGCACGCTCACGGTCAGCTCCAACGTCGAGAGCCTTGACCTCTCCGGCGCCGGCTCCTCGCTGGAGGAGCTGATGCGCGCGAGCAACGAGCTCAAGAACGTCAGGGAGATCTCCCTGGGGGCGAGAGGGGAAACGCTCGAGCAGCTGCGCGCCGTGGAAAAGGCCTTCCCGCAGGCAAAGGTGAGCTGGAAAGCACAGATCCTCGGTGAGGAGATCGACTGCAGCGCCGAGAGTGTGGATCTCAGCGCCGCGGCGGACGGGGACGTGCCGCAGATCCTGCCCGCGCTCGCGATCCTGCCGGAGCTCAAGACGCTGACGCTCGCGCCGGAGGATGGCGTGACGACGCTGTCCTTCGACAGCCTCTCCAAACTGGCGGCGGCCTTTCCGGAGGCCGAGTTGAACTGCCGCTTTGAGCTCTTCGGCCAGACGGCCGACTGGACGACCGAGAAGCTCAAATACAAGAAGATAGCCATCGGCAACGAGGGCATCGAGCTCTTCCGCGAGGCGCTGCCCTATCTGCGCGCGCTGGACCTGCTGCGCATTGAGGACTGCGGCATCACGGACTATGACGCGATGGACGCGCTGCGCGCCGAGTATCCGGACAAGCGCGTTGTCTGGAGCGTTATCATCTCCGGCCACGTCTATATGACGGACACGACGCTCATCAACGACGGCGACACAGGCATCCTGAACGATGATAATGTTTACCTGCTTCAATACATGCACGACGTGCTGTATCTGGATCTCGGCCACTACGGGCATATCTCGAACATCGAGTTTGTGCGCAATTTCCCCAAGCTGCAGGTCCTGATTACAACGCTCAGCAAGGTCGGCGATCTCACGCCGCTCGAGGACTGCCCGGACCTGGAGTTTCTCGAATGCCACGGCACGCCTGTGGGCGATATCAGCGTGCTGGCCGACAAGTACAAGCTGGAGTACCTCAACATCTCCAACCTGCCGAATCTCAAGGACCTCTCCCCCCTGTACGGCCTCAAGCAGCTGAAGATCGTCCGCATCTGCGGCAGCACCTTCACGCAGATCACCAGAGAGGACGTCGAACGGCTCAAGCAGGAGCTGCCGGACACCTTCGTGAGCGACTACGGCGGCGACCCGAACAGCTCCGGCCAGTGGCGCTTCACGGTCAACGGAGACAAGAGCAAGCCTACCGAACGCTACAAGCTGCTGCGCGAGCAGATGCTCTACGATCTGCCCATGTGGGAGAGGATCTCCAACTCTCCGTCGAAGGAGGAGTGATCTTTGATGGATGAAGGGAAAAAGAAAAAACGCCAAAAAAGGAAAAAGCACATTTTCGGCCGCTTTCTGGCCTTTCTGGGCGTGACGCTGCTGTGCGTGGTCATCACGCTCGCCGGCGTCGTGTGGGTCTCCCTCAAGGGACCCTCGCCCACGATGGCGGGCGCGGTCTGCAATTCGCTGCGCGAGACCAGTGCGCTGCGCTGGATCCCCGGCCTCTTCCTCTCGGAGGAGGAGCTGGAGTGCTACCTGCCGCAGAGCACGGAGGAGCTGGAGACCGAGCAGGTCAACACCTCGCTGATCCATGTCGCCGAGGCGCGGCAGCGTGAGGACAACGGCAAGGAGACGCCCTATCTCGAGCTGATCGACATCGCCTACGGCACCTGCCGCGGCAAGCTGCTGATCATCCGCGATCCGAAGGCCGTCATGCTGGGCACCTCCGGCCGCTTCGGCGTGGATCCGGGCATGCAGCTCACAGACATGGTGGCGAAATACAAAGGCATCGCGGGCACGAACGCGGGCGGCTTCATCGACAACAACGGCCTGGGCAACGGCGGCACGCCGACCGGCATGGTCATCGCCGAGGGAGAGATCATCTTCGGCGATCAGTGGACCAGCTACAACGTCATAGGCCTTGACAGCGACGGTATCCTGCACGTCGGCCGCATGAGCGGGAAGGAAGCGCTCGACAAGGGCATGAAGTGGGCCGTCAGCTTTGTCACGCACGACGGCATCGCCTCGGACCTCGTCATCAACGGCAAGGTGCAGACGCAGAACCTCGTCGGCAACGGCGTCAATCCGCGCACGGCTATCGGCCAGCGCGAGGACGGCGCGCTGCTGCTGCTCGTGCTTGACGGCAGAAGCAGCAAGACCCTCGGCGCGACGCTGGAAAACGTGGTGGACATCATGCTCAGCTACGGCGCGGTCACCGTCGGCAACCTCGACGGCGGCTCGTCCTCGGTCATGGTCTACGACGGCGAGATCATCAACAACTGCGCCTCCGTCACCGGACCGCGCGGGATCCCCACGGGCTTCATCGTGCTCAGAGAGGAGGATCTCCATGACTAAAAAGAGATCGAGAAGAGACGGCTGGGGCCTGTTCCTCCTGTTCTGGGCGATGCTGCTGCTGATGCTGGGCTTCCTTGTGTGCGTGGTGTTCTACAAGTACACGGCCGTCTATGAGGAGACCCGCGCCGAGCGGACCATGGACGAGCTGATGGCGAGCATGAGCGAGGACGACTGGCGCGAGACGCTGGCAAAGACCGCCGGCGGCGTCAGCGAGTACGAGAACGCGCGCGAGCTCTTCGACGGCTATTTCGACAGCACGATCAAGGGCAAGACGATCAGCTATCGCCGCGACATCGTGCACAGCGACGACGAGCAGACCATCTTCTCCCTGTACGCGGGCGCCGCGCGGATCGGCGAGGTCCGCCTGCTGCCCCATGAGACGGGGGACCGCTTCAGCTTCGGCCGCAAGGAGTGGACGCTCGACAGCATCACCTCCAAGACCCTGACGGACAGCCTGCAGGCGCTCACCGTGCAGATCGACGCGCCCGACGGAGTGACGCCTTGTCTCAACGGCATCCCGCTGGGCCAGGAAAAGATCATCGACCCGGCGGTCGAGCTGACCGAGCTGAGCGAGCTTGAGCAGCGCTTTGACGCCGCGCGGCCGCGCATGGTGCGCTATGAGGTCGGGCCGCTCTACGGACAGATCACTGTCAGCGACTCCGAGGGGAACGAGATCGCTCCCGTCGGCGAGCCGGAGGACGGCATGCTGCGCTATGTGATCATGCCCACGACGACCTATTCTCTGCGCGTCGAGGCGCCGGAGGGCGTCAAGGTCATGGTCTGCGGCGCCGAGCTCGGCGACGAGCAGGTCAGCAAGCGGGAACAGATCATCTTCCGCGGCCTGGAGGAGTATCTCCCCGACGGCGGCTACGACACGCTGCTCTACGAGGTCGACGGCCTCTACATCGAGCCGGAGATCAGCGCCGTCTGCAACGGCGTCGAGCTCACGCCCGTGGTCGGCGCGGACGGGAAGTATATCTTCTTCTATCCCAGCGACGACAACATCTCCATCGCGATGCGCGAGGCCGTGCAGAACTTTTTTGAGGCCTATCTGAAGTACACCAACGACAAGTACAACGGCGCCCGGCTCAAGGATCTGACGGACTGCATCCTGCCCGACACCGAGCTGTACAGCTACGCCTCGCACTCCTACGACGCGATGATCTGGGCCTCGGCCACGGAGACCGAGCAAAAGGAGCTCAGCTACGACAACTTCCACCGCGTGGGCGACAACTGCTTCACCTGCACGATCCACTACAAGGCGGACTTCACCGCCACCCAGTGGCACGGGAAGGACTCGTACGAGCGCGAGGACGGCTACAAGATGGTCTTCATCCGGCAGGACGGCGTATGGCTGGCCGCCACGATGTCGGCCTTCGAGTAAGCCCGGCGCGAAAGAAAAAATCTCCCCGATGCGAAAGCATCGGGGAGATTTTTGCTGGTTCGGGGCTTATTTTTCTTCCACAAGCCGCTCGCCCACGCGGTAGACGTCGCCCGCGCCGACGGTGAGGATGATGTCGCCGGGCTGGGCCAGGCTGCGCAGCGCGTTTTCCAGCTCGTCGAAGGAGGCGTAGAAGTTCGCCCCCGGGATCTGCTCGGCCAGATCGGCCGAGGAGATGCCGATCGTGTTCTTCTCGCGCGCGGCGAAGATCTCGGCCAGCAGCAGAACATCGGGACGGCGGAGCTGGGCGACGAAGTCGTCGAAGAGCGCGGCCGTGCGGCTGTAGGTGTGGGGCTGGAAGACGACGACCGTGCGCTTGTAGCCCAGCGTCTCGACCATGTCGAGCAGGGCCTTGAGCTCGCCCGGGTGGTGGGCGTAGTCGTCATAGACGTCCGCGCCGTTGAATTTGCCCTTGAACTCAAAGCGGCGGCCGGCGCCGTTGAAGCCGGCCAGACCGTATTTGACCGCCGTGGGCCGGATGCCCAGGCAGATCGAGGCCGCCGTGGCGGCCAGGGCGTTCTTGATGTTGTGCATGCCCGGGACGTGCAGCGTCACGTCGGTGTACTTCCTGCCGTTGTAGATGATGTCGAAATGGCTGTTCTCACCGAGAAAGGAGATGTTCTCGGCGCGGACGTCGGCTTCCTCGCGCAGTCCGAAGGTCATGATATGCCGGTTGAGACCCTTGACGGCGTCCATGGCGTTCTTGTCGTCGAGATTGACGATGACGGAGCCGTCCACGGGCACGCGCTCGGCAAAGGCGCGGAAGGAGGCCTTGATGTCCTCGATGTCCTTGAAAAAGTCCAGATGGTCAGCCTCGATGTTCAGGATCACGGCGATCGTCGGATGGAAGGAGAGGAAGGAGTTGTAATACTCGCAGGCCTCCATGATGATCGTGTTGCCGTGGCCCACACGGTGGCCGGAGTGCAGCAGCGGCAGCGTCCCGCCGATCATGACGGTCGGGTCGCGGTCGGCAGCCATGTTGATGTGCGTGCACATCGAGGTCGTGGTGGTCTTGCCGTGGGTGCCGGCGATGCACAGCGCGTTCCGATAGTCCTTGGAGATCGCGCCCCAGGCCTGGGTCCGCTCAAAGACAGGGATGCCGCGCGCATGCGCCGCGACGATCTCGGGGTTGTCGTCGTGGGCGGCGGCGGTGCGCACGAGAAAGTCCACGTCCTCGTCGATATTCTCCGCCCGGTGACCGATGCGGACCGTGAAGCCGTGCTCGCGCAGCACCTCGACGTTGCGGCCCTCGTTCATGTCCGAGCCGGTGACGGTGATGCCCATTCCCTTGAGCACCTCGGCGAGGGAGGACATGGACACGCCGCCGATGCCGACCAGATGACCCTTGCGGCCGGGAGATAGGAAATTGTCAAATTCGATCATGGTATCAGCGCTCCGAAAAAGAGTATTGATGTTGGTCAGGCGAAATGCTAAAATACATATAGATATAGTGGATCCGGGGGCTCCGGGCCCTTATATCCTGTGTTACCCGATACACTATTATAATACCGCCCCCGCCATTATGCAAGAGTTATCGAAGGAAACGAGGTCGGGCCATGTCTGCCGTCACACCGCCCAAATACGTCAAACAGGTGCTCATCACGCTGCAGTCGCGCGGCTATCTCGCCTATCTCGTCGGCGGCTGCGTACGCGACATGATCCTCGGCGTGCACCCGCAGGACTGGGACATCTGCACCAGCGCCCTGCCCGAGCAGGTGCGGGAGCTGTTCCCGCGCACGCTCACGGTCGGCATCCGGCACGGAACGGTCACGGTGCTGGTCAACTCCCACTCCGTCGAGGTCACGACCTTCCGCAGCGACGGCGCTTATGCCGACCATCGCCACCCGGAGGCCGTCAGCTTCGTCGGCGATCTGACCTCCGATCTCGCGCGGCGGGACTTTACGATGAACGCGATCGCCCTGCCGCCGGACGGCTTGATCATCGACCCCTTTGGCGGGGTCGAGGACATCCGCCGGGGCGTCATCCGCTGCGTGGGCGAGCCTCCGCGCCGCTTTGAGGAGGACGCGCTGCGCATGTTCCGCGCGCTGCGCTTTTCCGCGCGTCTCGGCTTCGGGATCGAGGAGCGGACGCTTGCCGCGGTCTATGAAAAGGCTCCGCTCGCGGCGGCCCTTTCGCCGGAGCGCGTGCGCGACGAGATCGAGAAAATGCTGCTGACGAGCCGTCCGCAGATCCTGCTGACGGTGATCGAAGCGGGGCTGCTCGACCGGTATCTGCTCCCGCGCCGGGAGGACGATCCGGTGTCGGAGATGATCCGTCTCACGGCGCTGCCGAAGAAGGCGCTGCCGCGCTGGGCGGGGCTGTGCGCCGTACTCGAGCGGCACGGTCTGATCTCCTCGGCGCGCGAATTCCTGGGCGCGCTGCGTCTCGACGGGCGCACGCAGCGCTGCTGCGCCGACTGCTGCGAACTCCTGCGCACCGAGCCGCCGAAAACGCCCAAGGAGTGGAAAAAGCTTCTCAACCGCTACGGCGTCGACACGGTCGCCTGCGCCGCCCAATGCAGCGACGCGCTGCAGAGCCGCCGCTGCTATCAGGATCTGCGCGCCGTGCTCAAAAGCGGCGAGTGCTTTTCCGTAAAGCACCTCGCCGTCACGGGGGACGACCTGGTCGAGCTGGGCCTGAGAGGCCGAGAGCTGGGCGAGATGCTGAATTTCCTGCTGGAATACGTGATGGACTATCCCGACAACAACCGCCGCGAGCTGCTGCTGCAGCTGGTGCGCGGGACGGAGGAGAATTAAAGGCATGAGCGAAGAAATGAAGGCCCTCGAGGCGCGCTGCGCGCTTTGCGGAAACTGCCCCCTGGGCGCGACGAGGACGAGACTGGTCTTCGGCGTGGGTACGGCGCCGAGCGAGCTGATGCTCATCGGCGAGGGACCCGGCGAGCAGGAAGACCTGCAGGGCGAGCCCTTCGTCGGCCCGGCGGGCAAGCTGCTGGACGACATGCTGGAAATGATCGGGCTCAAGAGGAGCCAAATCTACATCGCCAATACCGTCAAATGCCGCCCGCCGATGAACCGCGACCCGGCGGAGGAGGAAATGACGGCCTGCCGGCCCTGGCTGGACGAGCAGATCAGACTTGTCCGGCCGAAGATCATCGTATGCCTCGGACGCATCGCCGCGGGCGAGCTGATCAAAAAAGACTTCCGCATCACGCGCGAGCACGGACAGTGGTTCGAAAAGGACGGCGTGAGGTACATGGCCGTCTACCACCCCTCGGCCCTGCTGCGCGACGTCTCCAAGCGGCCCGAGACCTTCGCCGACCTGCGCGAGCTGCGCCGCGTCCTGCGCCGCGATACGACTTTGTACGAACAGTAAAGGGATCCTATGATCGACTTCAAGACCGTCACGCTCTGTGACAAGCCCTGGGTGGACGAGATCGTCAGGGCCGAGGGCAGCCGCAGCGCGGACTATAACTTCGGGAATATATATATCTGGGACTGCCGCTACCGCCAGCTCATCGCCCGCGCCGGGGACCGGATGCTGACCAAGCTGCGATACGAGGGCAAGCCGGCCTTCGTTTTTCCGATCGGCACGGGGCCGCTGCGCCCCGCGATCGAGGCGCTGCGCGCCTTTGCCGCCGAAAAGGGCTATGAGCCCTTCTGCCTGCGCGGCGTCACGGAGGAGCACCGCGCCCGGCTCGAGAGCGAGTATCCCGGCCGCTTTGCCTATGTCGAGGACACGGACAACGCCGACTATATCTACGAGGCGGAAAAGCTGGCGACTTACGCGGGGAAGGCCCTGCACGGCAAGAAGAACCACTGCAACCGCTTCGAGGCGGAAAACGACTGGCGCTTCGTGCCGCTGACGCGGGAGCTGATCCCGGGCTGTCTCGACATGCTGGACGTCTGGAGCGAGGAAAACGCCGACAGGCTCTTCCGGAGCATCGTCTATGAGCACACGGCGATCGTGCGCGCCTTCGCGGCCTTTGAAAGGCTCAGCCTCGAGGGCGGCGTGCTCTTTTCCGGCGACAGGATCGTGGGCTTCACGCTCGGCGAGATGATCTGCGAGGACACCTTCGACGTCCACTTTGAAAAGGCCGAGGTCAGCCTGAACGGCGCCTATCCGATGACCTGCCGGGAGCTGACGCGCATGCTGACGGCAAAGCACCCCGACCTGCGCTGGATCAACCGCGAGGACGACATGGGCATCGAAACGCTGCGCCGTTCGAAGGAAAGCTACAAGCCCGCGCATCTGCTGAAAAAATACACCGCGAGGTGGATCGAGGAATGAACATCCGTCACTACCGGAAAGACGACGTCCCGGCCATGCGCGCGCTGTGGCAGCGCGTATTCAACGAGCGGGACGCCTATCTCGACGCCTTCTTCGCCCTCATGCCGGACATCGGCGGCGCGGCCGTCGCGGAGGACGAGTCCGGTCGCCTCTGCGGCGCGGCCTACGCGCTGACGGGCTATGAGCTGCTTGCCGGCGGGGAGAGCCCGCACCTCGGCTATATCTACGCCGTCGCCGTGGATGAGAGCGCGAGGGGAAAGGGGATCGGCGCGGCGCTGACGCAGTACGCCGCCGCGATCTGCCGCGAGCGCGAGGCCGTTATCGTCACGACCCTGCCCGCGGAGGAGAGCCTGTACGCCTGGTATGAGAAAAGCATCGGCACGAAGCATGTCCTGCGGCGGGCAGAAAAGCTCGTCCCGGCGCGCCGGTCGATTGACATAATGAAGCTGACCGGGACGGAGTACATGCTCTGGCGCGAGAACATGCTGCGCGGAAAGGCGCATGTCCACCTGTCGCATCCGATGCTCGAGGCGCAGCGCGCGCTGTGCGAGGCCTACGACGGCGGGCTGTATGCCTCCAGCGACGGGATCTTCGCCGCCTACCGTGACGGCGAGCAGCTGATCGTGCCCGAGATCCTTTGCGCGCAAGGCATTCCGGACGATACCGCCGCCTCTGCCGCGGCGCATCTGGGCTGCCGTGAGGCCGTATTTTTCACGCCGGCGGAGCGGGGAGGAGAGGCCTATGTCGCCTCGGATACCGTGCTGCCGCCCACCACGGTCTGGAACCTCACGCTGGACTGAACAAGCGGTTTTACAATCTTGAAACAATTTCAGGCTTGTTTACGTAACAACTATCCTTTACGATAGAAACACCATCTGAGATACCTCATCTTTTTCATTTTGTCCTCATCCTTATAACAAAAGGGAGCAGCCAAGCTGCTCCCTTTTGTTTTTCTTGTGAGACTGCCTCAGTCGTTTTCATCCTCGCCGCTCTCGTCCTCGAGCCCGGCGAGCGTCTTAAAAACTCCCCGTCGTGAGACGGGGAGTTTTTGCTTTGACAGCCCGAAATGGCGCTTATTGCTGATAGTGGTGCACATCCTGCAGCACCATCTCCTTGACCTTGAGCAGACGGACCTTCGTGGCGTTCTCGTTCTCCTCCAGCTTCATGGAGATATACTTGATGTTGCCCTCGAGCTCGGGGATCATGACGTACTCCAGCGCGTTGACGCGGCGGCGCGTCTTCTCGATCTCCTCGGCGAGGAGCTGCATGGTCTTCTCGACCTGGGCCAGCTCCAGCATATCCTCGAACACCCTGGCCAGCTTGTCCAGCGCGTCGTCCAGCTCGCCGGAGGTCTGCGCGAAGCCGTAGGGGTAGATCTCCGAGGGGTCGTTGTTTTTCGTCGTGAAGCTGTAGAGAGGCACGTTCACGCTCATGATGTTCCGGAAGTCCATGCCGAGCTCGACGCTCTGGCGCGGATAGAGCAGCGCCTGCTCGAGCATCTCGGGGGACATGATCGAGCTTGCCACCTGCAGCGAGGCGAAGGCCTGCGTCAGCCCCTCCTCGACGCGGAGCCGGAGGACCTTGTTCTGACGCACCACGTCCATGAACTGGCGCATCAGCTCGTCGCGCTTATCCTTCAGAAGCTTGTGGCCGCGCCGCGCGGTCTTCAATCTGCCCTTGAGCTGATTGAGCACCATGCGGGTCGGGGTAACAGCGGTACCTGCCAAAAAACATCACCTCCTGATTATGACTCAAAAGACGGCTCAGTCTTTCGGCATGTACTTGTCGATCATCTCGGGCTTGATACGCTTGAGCTCGCGCCGCGGGAGGATCTTCAGCAGCTGCCAGCCGAGGTCCAGCGTCTCGGTGATGCTGCGGTTGGTCGTGTTGCCCTGGGAGACGTACCGGCGTTCAAACTCGTCGGCAAATTTGGCAAAGAGCTTGTCGTCGTCGCTCAAAGCGGCCTCGCCGAGGATCGTCATCAGCTCCTTGGCGTCCTTGCCGCGGGAGTAGGCGGCGAAGAGCTGGTTCATCGTGCCGGCGTGGTCCTCGCGGGTCTTGCCGACGCCGATGCCCTTGTCCTTCAGACGGCTCAGGGACGGAAGCACGTCCACGGGCGGGACGATGCCCTTGCGGTGCAGATCGCGCGAGAGGATGATCTGTCCCTCGGTGATGTAGCCGGTCAGGTCGGGGATCGGGTGGGTCTTGTCGTCCTCGGGCATGGTCAGGATCGGGATCATCGTGATCGAGCCCTTCTTGCCCTGGCGGCGGCCGGCGCGCTCATAGAGCGTGGCGAGGTCGGTATACAGGTAGCCGGGATAGCCGCGGCGGCCCGGAACCTCCTTCTTCGCGGCGGAGACCTCACGCAGCGCCTCGGCATAGTTCGTAATATCCGTGAGGATGACCAGCACGTGCATGTCCTTCTCAAAGGCCAGATACTCGGCAGCGGTCAGCGCCATGCGCGGGGTCGCGATGCGCTCGACGGCGGGGTCGTT
>JAFSNA010000117.1 GCA_017447645.1 Oscillospiraceae bacterium | reverse complement strand
TTCCACCATCGAGAGGAAAAAGCAGAAGATCAAGGGCATCCTCCGCACCCTGCAGTCGACCTGGCCGGAGATGAACGACGTGCAGCGGCAGAGCACCTGCCAGCAGCTCATCGACCGGGTCATCATCTACAAGGACGGCAGCATCGACGTCAAGCTCCAGCTCCGAAAGTATTTGAAAGATGCAGAAATCGAGCAATAATCGCTGATTTTCGGAACGTTTTAACTCTTCTCTCCATCCGATAATCGTTCCGATGATCGCCGGGGAGCTGCGGCGCTTTCTGCGCGATCACAGCGCGCTGCGCGTCTCGCGCTCGATGCGCGACACGGCCTACCGTGTGCTGCAGGCCAAGGAAAAGCTGCTCTCTTCCACCGGCCGCGAGCCGAGCGTGGAGGAGCTTGCCGCCGAGACCGGCATCGCGCGGCGGGAGATCGTCTTTGCGATGGACGCGATCTGCGAGCCCGTCTCGCTCTATGAGCCGGTGTTCGGCGACGGCGGCGAGGGCGGATGCATCATGGACCAGATCGGCGATCAGAACAGCGGCGACGAGCAGTGGCTCGAGCAGATCGCGCTCGAGGAGGCCGTCTCCCGCCTGAGCTCGCGGGAGAGGCGCATCCTGGCCCTGCGTTTTTACGACGGCCGCACGCAGACCGAGGTCGCCCGCGAGATCGGCATCTCGCAGGCGCAGGTCTCGCGCCTGGAAAAGGGCGCGATCGGCCGGATCAAAAAGGAAATGAGCGCATGAAAAAAGAGCGTCGAAAGACGCTCTTTTTTCGTACGCTCCGCATCAGGCCGCGGCGGGCAGATCGGCCTCCTCCGCGGAGGAGAACAGCGCCAGCACGGCGCTCATCCATTGCTCGCTGAGAATGCAGCAGGCGCGCCGATCGACCGGCTCTCCCGCCAGCAGCGCCGCGCGTGCGGCGCGCGCCGCCCCGTCAAAGCGCAGATCGTCGTGCGCGCCGTCGAGCAGCAGGAGCGTCCGCCCCTCTCCGGCGGAGCTTGCGGCGAGGAGGCTGAGCCGGTAGGGGACGGTCTCGTCGTCCCGGCCCGCGGCGATCAGCACCGGCGCGGAGCTGAGCGCGACCGCCCCGGCGGCCGAGGCGTCCGCGTCCTTTCCGAACAGCAGCGCGCAGCTTGCGCGGAGGAAGGGCTCGCCGAGCGCGGAGAGCAGGCCCGCCTTCTCCCGCGCCTGATACAGCATCTCCTCGACGGGCCGGTCAAAGGCGGCGAGGCAGACCGCGCCCGCAACCTCCGGATGCTCCGGCAGGACGCGCGCGACGGCATAGCCGCCCGCGCTGTGCCCGTACAGATACAGCGGCAGCGCGCGCAGACGCTCTTCGCCCGCGACGTAGCGCAGCGCGGCCTCCAGATCCTCCCGCGCCTGGGGCAGGCCGCGCACGCCCGCGCCGTCGGAGGAGCGCGTCCCCGTGCCGTCGTAGGAGAGCACCGCGTAGCCCTCGGCGACGAAGCGCTCGATCTCCGGCAGAAAGCTGTCCGCCCCGCCGCCGAGACCGTGCACGACGATCACCAGACCGCGCGCGCCGTCCTCTCCGTAGAGCCAGCCGCGCAGCGTGTTTCCGCCCGAGGGGAAGCTGACGCGCTCGCGCGCTCCGGCCGAGGACTCTTCATAACGCAGCTCCGTCGGCGGTACCGCGTCGCGGCGGCCGAAGGCGAGGCGCTGGCTGAGCAGCGTGAGACATACCGATATTACAAAAAAAGAAAACAGGAACACCAGCAGCGTTTTGACCGCCTTTCCGAGCGTCGGGAGGCGTCGGTGCGTTTTATCCGTCATGACAGCCTCTCTCCTCCCATTGTTCCCGTTTTTCTTTTTTTCCATTACATGTTTTGACCCTGCGGCGCTCTTCGTCAATAATTCATGGCCAGCACGACGATGAGGACGAAATACGCGATCCAGAAAATGGTCATCCCGATGCCGCCGTAAATGCCGACCTTGGACAGGATGTGACCGATCTTCACCTGCCTGGAGCCGGGGCCGTACAGGGCGAGATAGCCGTCCGCCTTCCTCAGCGCGATCACGCCGAGGATGATGCCGACGAAGTTGACGAAGGGGATGCAGGCGATGGACGCCGCGACGATGCCCCAGGCCAGAACGGTGCCCGGCGTGAGAGCGGGCTTGTCGGAAGCGACCGGGACCAGCGCGTCGCCGGGCGCCTGAGAGGCCGCCATGCCGCAGTTGGGACAGAAGACTGCGCCTTCGGGGATCTCTACCCCGCATCTTTCACAGATCATAACAAACTCCTTTCAGCGCGTTTGCCGGGCCGGGGATCCGCCGAAGCAGATCCCGGACCGTGCATTTCCCATACGGGATCACATGTTTTCGATAATGGCAACGGCCAGAACGACGACAAGGATCGCCGTCACGACGATGCCGACGATGAAGCCGATCTTGGACATGATGCTGCCGGCCTTGACCTGGCCGGAGGGCTCGCCGCAGCTGGCGGCGTAGGCCTTGGCCTTGCTCTTGCCGATGGCGCCGAAGATGATGCCGAGGAAGGCAAAATAGACGGTGCAGCAGAAGGAAACGGCCAGGATACCCATGGTCAGGATGGAGCTCGGTTTTACCGCGGGAGCGGCGGGATAAACGGGAGCGTACGGATCAGCCGGCGCCTGGCTGACGGGAGCGCCGCAGTTGGCGCAGAAGGCCGCGCCGGCGGGGATCTCCGCCCCGCATCTGTCGCAATACATTTTGAAAGACTCCTTTCTTTTGCCTGTTCGACCGGGGATCCGCCGCGGCGGGTCCCCGATCTCTTTTCTCCTTGGGGAAAGGGATTACATGTTGCCGGCGATCACGAGAATGATGTCGAGGACCCAGATCACGGTCATGATGATGCCGATGATGAAGCCGATCTTGGACATGATGCTGCCGGCCTTGACCTGGCCGGTGGTCTCGCCGTAGTAGTCGACGTAGGCCTTGGCCTTGTTCTTGCCGATGGCGCCGAAGATGATGCCGGGGATGCCGAAGCTGCAGAGTGCGACGGCGAGGATGCCCATGGTCAGAACGTTGGAGGGCTTGATATCCATATTCTTTCTCCTTTCCGCGGTTTTGGTCCGCTTTTTGTATGTTCGCAGCGAAGGGCTGTTCACACCGTTTTGAGGAATTCCGCGATGCACGCGTCGTATTCCTCCGGCGCGTGAATGCGGATGCGGGAATGCGCGCCCCGGGGGAAGAAGTGCAGCGTTTTGGGGGCGCTGCAGCTGTCATAGAGCAGCTGCGCCTTCTCCGGCAGGGAGAAGCGGTCCTCCCGGCTGTGGAGGAAGAGGATGGGCTTTTTCAGCCGCCCGATCCGGTAGATCGGCCCGTCCGTGACGACGTTCGAGCCGGCGTAGAGAAGGATGTGGCCCATGACCTCATACGTGATCGGGAAGTTGGGGTGATGGTCCTCGTCCATGTGGGCCTTGAACGAATCGCAGAAGGTGGTGTACATCCCGTCCGCCGTCATGCCGGCCATGTAGTCCGGACATTCCGGCAGCGTCAGCGCGTTGAGCGCGGCCGAGGCGCCGATGCAGACGCCGTGGAGCACGACCTTTTTCACGCCGCAGCGCTCGTGCAGCAGCCGCCCCCAGGCGAGCAGGTCATAGCACTCCCGCTTGCCGAGCGTGGGGTATTTCCCCTCGGAAAGCCCGTGTGCGCGGTTGTCGATCGCAAGCACGTTCCAGCCCGCGGCGCGGTAGGGCTCGGCGAAATAGCAGGAATACAGGCAGCCCTCGGTGCGCCCGGGAATGATGATGACCGCCCGGTCCGCGCCGAAGTCGTAATACTGCGCCTGCAGCTTCAGACCGTCGCTCTCAACGGAGAGCGGGCGCATCCTGTCCCGGTATCGCTCGTCCCAGGCGAGAGCCTCTTCGAACATGCGGCAGTATTCCTCGTCGTCGGGGAAGCTGCACTGGCGGGCCCACTTGTCCGGGCTCTGCCGGACCAGCAGCTTCCGGTACAGCTTGCCGGAGAGAAGCCAGGTGGGCAGCAGGAAGAGAAGCACGAACACGCCGACGACGATAAGTATGATCAGAAGGGGGATACTCATGCTTTCTCCTTAACTCAGGCCGATCAGCCAGCGATACAGGCTCTGCCCTCCGTCCAGCGCGCAGACCTCGGCGCAGGGGAGGCGTTCGCCGAGCGCTTCGGTCAGCGCGTCCTCCTCGGTCTGGGGGACGGCAAAGCCGCGGAAGAGCACGGCGCTCTCCTTGTCCTCGATGAAGGGAAGCTTTCCCAGCGCGGTCTTCAGGCATTCGGCCGCGTCCTCGCCGACGGCGAGCAGCTCCTTGTCCCGCAGGACGATCAGATCGCCGGGACGGCAGCTCAGGCCGCCGTTCTCGTAGGAGTTGGCGGCGGTCGTGATCCCGAGCGTGACGACCTGCTCGATCCCGGAGCGCAGGCAGCGCAGGCGGTAGTCCGTATCCGGGCTGTCCGGCACGTCCATGGCCAGGGCATAGTAGCCCTCCGCCATGCTGCGGCTGGGGATGACCTCGATGCGGGCGCCGCCGAAGAGCGAGGCGGCCTGCTCGGCGGCCGGGATGGCGTTGATGTGATTGGGCAGCACGGCAATGCACGCGGCGCGCAGGCTGCGGAAGGCGTCGAGAAAGCTCTGCGCGGAGGGGTTCATGCTCGTCCCGCCGTCGATGACCGCGCTGCAGCCGAGCTCGCGGAAGCAGCGGGCGATCCCCTCTCCGCAGGTCACGGCCACGACCGCGAGCGGCTGCTCCGGCGCGGAGGCCGCGGCGCGAATATGCTCGTTGTGCTGCATCTGCATGTTGTCCAGCTTGAAGCTGATGAACTCGCCGTACTGCTGCGCGAGAGCGAGGATCTTGGCAGGCTTGTGGGTGTGGATATGCACCTTGACGCGCGTGCCGTCCTGGATGGCGACGAGCGAGCCGCCGTGCGGCTTCAGATCCTCGATGAAGCCCGGGAGGCGGAAATGCTGGACGTAGCCCGGCCTGCGCATCAGCTGCAGGATGAACTCCAGACAGTAACCGTCCTCAAAGCTGCTGTCCTCGTTGAAAAGCGAGGGGTCCGCGGCGCCCGGGGCCGCGTTCGCGGCCGGAGAAGCGGGCGCGTGCGCGTGCAGCGTCTCGCCGTAGAGGTATTTGAGCATGCCCTCGCAGATCAGAATATAGCCCAGCGCCCCGCTGTCCACGACGCCCGCGTCCTTGAGGACGCTGAGCATTTCCGGCGTGTAGGACAGGGTCTTGCGCATTTCCGCGATATACATCGAAAGCAGCGTGTCGATGCCCGTGCCGCGGCCGATCTGACCGCGGATATGTTCGATGCCCTCGCGCGCCACGGTGAGGATCGTGCCCTCCACGGGCTGGATCACCGCCTCGTAGGCGGTGCGGTAGCCGCGGACGAGCGCGTTGCGCAGCTCACCGGGGCCGATCACGGCGCAGCGCGCCAGCTCCAGCGCGATGCCGCGGAAGATCTGCGAGAGGATGACGCCGGAATTGCCCCGCGCGCCGAGCAGCATGCCTTCGCTCAGCTCGCGCAGATACAGCCCGACCTCGGCCTTGCTCTGCGCCGCGGATACGCCGTTGCAGAGCGTCAGGGACATGTTGGTGCCGGTGTCTCCGTCCGCGACGGGGAAGACGTTCAGGCGGTTGAGCTCCGCCTCGTTGTTCTGGAGGTTCGCAAGACCGTTGCGAAGCATGTGCTCCAGCTGAAAACCGTTGATTCTTCGGATACTCATGTCCTTACGACCTCGACTCCTTCTCTTCCTTCCCGAGCTCGGCCATGGAGCGGGGAAGGGTATAGGTCAGCACAAAGGACAGCAGCGTGCCCGCCGCGGCGATCAGCGTCATGAAGCGGATCGCGCCGGAGGCGGCGCTCTCCGTCCCCTTGAGGGCGTTGAGCACCAGCCCGGTGCCGATGCCGGAGGCGACGCCGGCGAAGAGCCCCTGCACCGCGAAGTACATCGCGGAGTTGGACACGCCGGTCTTCCCCTCTTCCTCGGCCGCCAGCTGCGAGGGTACGGAATAGGCCACCGCGAAGAGCGCGCCGATGGCCAGCGAGCTCATGAGGCCGGTCACGATGCTCAGCACGGTCTTGACCGTGCCCTGGCCGAGCCGGGAAACGGCGAACATGCAGATCATGCCCAGCGAGAAGGTCAGCAGGGCGTAGCGGAAGGCGTAGCCGAAGCCGCGGCGCTTGAGGATGCGGTTATAGAGGATCAGCGTGAAGGGGACCGGCGCGAAGGCGGCGATCATCACCAGGATCATGCTCATCCCCACATAGGAGAAATACTCGTTGATGCCGCCGAGGAAGAGCTGGACGCCGAAGGTCATGAAGGAATAGACCAGCATCCAGATGATGAAGGGGCGGTTGCGGAAGGTGTAGCGCAGCGAGCTGATCAGATCGACCGTGCGCAGGCCTTCCTCGCCGCCGGCGCGGCCGTCGAGAGAGGAGGGCTCTTTGATCATGAACAGCGGGATCAGCATCGTCATCGACAGCGGCAGCACCATCAGCGCGACGGGGCGGATGTTGATGCCGTTGAGCAGCGCGCGCACGCCGACGTAGCCGAGGATGAAGTAGAAGATGTCAAAGACCGACTTGGCGTTGGACATGAGATTGCGCGCGTCGGTGCTGTCCACGATCTCGGTGTAGGTGGCGTAATAGGTGACCATCGTCAGGGTATAGCTGGTGTAGAAGACGCAGAGGACCACGCCGTAGTACAGCGTGTTGAGGAGCGTGGCGCCCGGCTGGGGGATCACCAGGAAGAGCAGATAGCTCAGCAGCAGGGGCACCAGACCGATGAGCAGCGAGGGGCGGCGGCGGCCCCAGCGGCTGCGCAGCGCGTCCGTAAAGGCGGCCATCGGCACGTCGATCACGCCGTCGACGATCTTTGCGATCAGCACGAAGAGGCCCCAGAGCGTAAGCGAACGGAGGTGCAGAAGAGGGTCGTTGAGCACCAGATCCCTCTGGGCGAAGGTCTGGAAGGGTACGGCCGCCTCGCCGAAGCCGCCTACCAGCAGCGCGCTGCAGAGGTAGGAGTTCATCATCAGGTTCAGCATGTTGATGCCGAGACCCGACGCGGCGTAGAGCAGGATCTGCCACTTTTTCGTCAGCTTTTTCAAATGATCACACCGTCCTTGAGGCGTTTTCGATGATCGCGCGCTCCGCCGACAGATCGGAGGAGATGGGCTTCCCGACGTAGTAGGCGGCCATCAGGCCCGGCCCGATGTTCACGCCGCAGCAGGGATGGACGTCCTGGATCCGGACCTCGCGCGGATGAAAGCGCTCCTCGATCATGCGCTTGAAGGTCTCCGCCTGGGGGAGGCGGTTGGTCTGCGCGATGAAGAAGGTCTGCTCCCCGGGGTTTTCGGCGGTCTCGGCGATGTAGGTCAGCAGCACCTCATAGGCCTTCTGCGCGCCCTTGACCTTTCCGATGACCGTGGTCAGGCCGTTGTAGTCGAACTCGCCGATGGGCTTAACGCCCGCGAGCGTGCCGAAGAAGGCCTTCGAATGCGTGAGACGGCCCTTTTTGGCGACGAAGGACAGGTCGTCCAGCCAGCCGGCCTGGTGATAGCGGTTCTTGTTGTCCTCGATCCAGGTGGCCGTCGCCCCGAGGTCCGCGCCGCCGGCGCGAAGCTCCGCCGCGTGAACGGTCATCAGACCGAGACCGGGGCCGAAGCGCAGCGAGTCCACACAGTGGATCGTCATCTCAGGGTGCTTCTCCAGGACCTGGTTTCTCGCCTGCAGCGCGAAGTTGTAGGTCCCGCTCATACCGCCGGAGATCGTCAGCAGCAGGGCGTCGCGGCCCTTTTCCGCGCTCTCCTCCAGAGCCTGGGCGATCTCCGCCACGTTGGGAGGCGAGGTCGTATACTCGTTGGGGCGCTTCTTCAAGTCCGCGTAAAACTCGTCTCTTCCGAAGAGATCCCAGCGCGGATAAGTACGGACGTCTCTGTGGTCCGGCAGGCACATGTGGCCGGGGATCACATGGATGTCATACTTCTGCTGCAGATCGTCGGTGATGTCGCAGCTTGCGTCTGCCAGGATGTCGAACTGTCTCATGTTGTCCTCCGATTTATCCTGATGTGGTAAAGGATGCGAAAAAGCGCGTCTGCCGTCATGCGGCGCGGCGTCAGAGGAAATATCCCTCCAGCGCCTCTCTCCCGCCGCGGATCAGGTCTTTGTCCAGACGGCGCGCGCCGCCGTCGGCGCAGAGGTAAAGACGCAGCCGGTCCAGGCGCTCTCCGCTGACGGAGAGCAGCACCGGCGGCTCGAGCGAGAGCACGAAGCGGGCGGTCTCTTCGCCGCAGCGCAGCCGCTGCGGGGAGAAAAAGCCCTTCTGCCCGGCCTTGAACAGGCTTTCCTTGCCCGTCCAGGCCCAGAGCAGCGCGGCCGCGCCGCGCACATCCTCCTCGCCGGGGGCGCGGATCCTGCGCAGCATCGACTCGACCTGATCGGGCCGATCCGCGCGGCGCCGTACAAAGACGGGGATGTTCTCCACATCGACGCCGACCGGTCTGTCGGACACGGCGGCGACCGCCATGCCCTCGCTGTGCGCGAGGGAGAATTCCATTCCCTCGCAGTGCCAGCGGCCGAAGGCGTTCTTCTGAAAATGCAGCGTCTCCGCATCCAGGCCGAAGCTCCGTTTCGCCGCGTATTCGAGCGTTTTCCAGGCCACGAGGCGCTGGCGCAGCGTCTCCGGGCAGCGGGTCCGCTCCAGATCGCGCCGCCGCTCGGGCGAGGCGATCTCGATCTCCTCCTCCTGCGCGCCGAGGGGCGCGAGATAGACGTCCAGCACCGCGCGGGAGCGCCAG
This sequence comes from Oscillospiraceae bacterium, assembly GCA_017447645.1. Taxonomy (GTDB): domain Bacteria; phylum Bacillota; class Clostridia; order Oscillospirales; family Oscillospiraceae; genus Limivicinus. Next base: position 30,602 of record JAFSNA010000117.1, on the reverse strand, counting down.
CGGCTGCGGGCCTCCTGCTCCTGGACGCACTTCTTCTCACCGAAGGCGCAGTCCCAGACAAAGTGCTCGCAGTTGTTCCTCAGCAGGTCATAGCCGGTCTCGCCCAGGCGGGCGCGGGCGCGGCGCAGCGTCTCCTCGCGGGAGAAGCGCGCGCGGCGTTCGTCCTTTTCGGGGAGGCCGATCTCCACGATCTGCCCGCAGGAAAAGAGATCGACGTCCGTGGAAAGCACGGTGAAGGCGTCCGGCCGCTCGCGATACTGCGGCAGCGGCGGCAGGCCGAACTGGATGACCTCGTCCTCCGAGGCGAAAACGCCGTAGTGATACAGCTCGCCGAGGCGGACGCGGATCACGTCTCCGGGGACGCAGTCTCCCGGCCGCCAGATCATTTTGTTTTCTCCTCCAGATAATCGACCACGTCGCGCAGCGTGACGAAATCGCCCATCGTCACGTTTTCGAAGAGGATGCCGAAGCTCTCCTCGATGGCGATGACCAGGTACAGCATGCCTACGGAGGACAGGCCCAGGTCGGTCGCAAGATCGGCGTCCTCGCCGCAGCTTTCGATCGCGGCGGCGCTGCGCTCGTCCGTCTCAAGCAGGAGATCCTTGAGACGCTCGATGATCTCTTCTCTTTTCATTTCTTGTATCTCACGATCTTCATACTGGGCGTCCGGTCAAAGTCGCGGTCGCGGATCACGATGCGGCTGACCTGCTGGAAGGAGGGCAGCGAGCGGTTGACCGCCTCAAGCTGCGCGCGGACGAAGGCCGCGGCCTCCTCCGCCGGCTTGCCGGCGAGCACCGTCATGCGCGGCACGACCTCCAGCGCCAGGAACGACTCGCCCCGCTCGCCGCGGTCCTCGAAGACCTGCGAGTCCTGGACGCAGTCGAGCGCGTTGAAATGCGCCTCCAGCTCGGCCGGAGAGATGTTCTCGCCGCTCGGGAGCACGATGATCTCCTTGGTGCGGCCGGTGATGTACAGAAAGCCCTCGTCGTCGAAGCGCACCAGATCGCCGGTGCGGAACCAGCCGTCGCTCCAGGCCTCGCTCTCGTCTTCGCCGACATAGCCCTCGAACATGTTCAGGCCCTTGAGCCACAGCTCGCCGTTCTCGATGCGGTACTCCTGGTTCGGGAACATGAGGCCGACGGACTCCGGCAGGCGCTCGCTCTCCGGGTTGCCGGAGACGAGGTTGGCCGACTCGGTCAGCCCGTAGCCGGGCAGAAGGGCGATCCCCATCTGACCGTAGGCGCCGACGAGGTAGGGCGCGACGGGCGCCGCGCCGCAGATGATGGTCCTGAGATCGTCGCCGAGCATGTTGCGGCCGAATTTCTTCGAGAGTCCCAGCGCCATCTCCGCCAGAGCCGGCACCATCACCAGCGCGGTGGGCCGGAAGACGGCGATGTCGCGGAACATATCCTTGTTGCTGCGGCAGATGAACAGCGTGCTGCCGGTATAGAGGCTGGTCATCAGGTTGCGGATCAGCCCGAAGACATGGCTCAGCGGGAGGATCAGCAGATAGCGCTGGGAGAAGACCTCGCGATAGCCGTAGCAGCCGTTGACCGTGCCCTGCATCACCGCCGTGTTCGACAGCAGCGCGCCCTTGCTCTTGCCGGTGGTGCCGCCGGTGAACATGATCACGCAGGGATCAGCGCCCCCTACCTCGGCCATGGGGACGCCGCTCTCCGCGCGGTCGGCGGAGGAGAGCAGACGCAGCGAGGGGATGCGCTCCGCGGCGAAGGCGGTGCGTGCGGCGAGCTCCGGCGCGGCGACGAGCGCGGAAATGCCGAACTTCATGCAGCAGCCGAAGACGGCCTTCTCGTCCAGATGCGCGGGCAGCACGACGGCCGTGCCGCCGAGGGTGACGACGGCGAGGTACGCGACGGCGAAAACATAGGAATTGGGAATGAGCAGACCGATGCGCCTGCCCTTCGTCTCCGCCGCGCCGAGCAGCGCGCGGAAACGCGCGCAGTCTTCCTCGAGCTGCGCGTAGCTGTAAGCGCTGCCGTTGTCGACGATCGCCGTCTGCGCGGCGTATTCGTCCAGGCAGCGGCGCCACATGTCGGCGACCGTATCCATCTCGCGGATGCGCGAGAAGGTCTCCTCATCGGTATATTTGCGCCATATCTCTCTGTTTGCAGAATACATGGTCCTAGCTCCTCCCGATCAGTTCTTTTAGTTGTCGTTCTTTTTCAAGCAGCAGCTGCGCGGCCGCGTCCATGCCGGCCACGCCGCCTTTTCCGCTGGTGAGTTCCTTTACGTCGACGCGCTGGCCGATCACCATGATCAGACGGTCGTACCAGTGCTTTTTCGGCCGGATGTACACCGGCAGGACGGGGGCGCCGCCGCGCAGCGCCATCAGCACCGCGCCGGATTTGAAGGCGTCCAGCTCGCCGCTGCCGTCGTTGACGTGCCCCTCCGGGAACATGCTTACGATCCCGCCGGCCTTGAGATGCCGGATGATCTCGCGGACCGATTCGATCCCGACGTTGTTCTTGTCGATAGGAATGCAGTGCACGGCCCGGAAAAACCAGCCCCAGGAGCTGTCGAAAAACTGCTGCAGGCAGACGAAGTGCATCCTGCGGTACCAGACGGCGCAGTGCAGATACACCGGATCGAAAAAGCCGATATGGTTGGCGATCACCAGCGCTCCGCCGCGGATGCGCTCGCGCGCGGCGTCGTTTTCATAGATCAGCTTCGGCCGGTACCACAGCAGACCGGGCAGCGCGGCCGTGATCTTGACAAAGTCGTAAAACAGGTAGGAGGGACGTTCCCGTTCACTTTTCGCAGCGCTCATGGTATTCCCTCTCCAGTTCGATGATGCGCTCGCGCATGGCGTCGTTGAGCGCGGCGATCGTTTCCTTCTCGCTGCGCTCGGCGCTGCGGAAGGCGTTGGGGTCGATCGGCCGGCCGATCAGCACGACGGCGCGACGGCGCCGGAAATAAGAGCCGTTCGTATAGACCGGGATGACCGGCACGCCGGTGCTCAGCGCCAGATACGCCGCGCTCGGCTTGAAGGGCAGCGGCCGCTCCTCCCCCGGGCGGGGGAGGCGGCTCTCCGGGAAGATCTCCACCACGCCGCCGCGGCGCAGGATCTCCTCCGAGACGGCCATAAAGCCGAAATCGTGTGCGTTCCGGTCCACGCGGATCCCGCCCAGCGCGCGCAGCAGCAGCCCCAGGGGCTTCTTTTCGAACAGGAGCTCCGCCATCTGACAGCGCAGGGTCCTCGTCCAGAAGACGAACATCAGCACTGCGTAGTCGTAGACCGCGCAATGATTGGAAACGACGATCGCGGCGGAGCGGATGTGCCGCTTCTGCACGGCGGGGTCCTCGTACAGCACGCGCGTGCGGAAGCACAGCCACTGCACGGGCCAGCCCGTGATCTTGACAAAGATATGAAACAGCTTAATCCACATAAGCCCCTGCCGATCTGATATAGTCCCGCAGCGCCTCCGCGGTGCTCAGGCTGCTGCCGTCCTCCGTGGGGAAGTCGACGCCGTACTCGCCGCGCAGCGCGCTGACGAGGGCAAAGTAGTCCAGGCTCGAGCCGCCGAGGTCCAGGAAAAAGTCGGCGCGCGCGCCGATCTCCTCCGGCTCCCTGCCCAGCGCGGCCGCCATGGCGGCGCGCAGGGAGTCGAGCAGCGCGTCCTCCGCGCCCTCGTCCTCCGCGTCGGGCGCAAGGGGCGTGAGACGGCCGCTCAGCAGCTCCTCCCGCAGGCGGCGGCGGTTGAGCTTGATCTCATCCGGCGCCATCAGCGGCCCCGGGACGAACACGAGCCTGCCGATCCGGGCGCTGAGGCCCAGCTCGCCGAGCCTTTCGCGCAGCGCGCGCTCGCGCTCGGCCAGCTCCCGCGCGCCCAGCCCCCGCGGCGCGGAGACGAGCAGCGTCGCCCCCCCGGCGTCGATCAGGCACAGCTCGCCGGAGCGATCGCCGCGCAGCCGTTCCTCGATCAGCGTCGGGTTGAGGTTTTCGCCGTCGAGCCCGATCACGAGATCGTCGCGGCGGCCGAGGATGCGGTAGTGTCCGCCGACGCATTCGGCCAGGTCGTGGGTGTTGAACCAATCCCCGCGCGGCCGGGGGACGCCGTCCTCCCATATGACGCGGGCGGCGCTCTTCCCGCGGACGAGAAGCTCGCCCTCCGGATCGATCCGATAGGCAAGCGAGCTCAGCGGCCTGCCGACGAAGCCGGCGCAGAGCCAGCGCGCGTTCGCGCTCAGCTCGACCGAGCCGATGCCGATCTCGCTTGCGCCGTAGCCGTTGGCGAGACGGTAGCCGACGCCGTTGAAGAAGGCGAGCACCTCCGCCCGGATGCTGCTGCCGCCGGAGATCATGAAGCGGACGCTCTCGCCGAAGAGATTGTCCCGAACCTCGCGGAAGGCCAGACGGCCGAAGATCCGGCCGAGCAGAGGGACGCGGCCCAGCCGTTTCGCGAGGGCGAGCCCCCGCTCGAACTTCCGCAGCGTTTTTTCGCCGCGGCCGCGGATCGTGCGCAGCGCCTCTTCATACACGCGGTCCCAGAACAGGGGGACGGCGAAGATGTGCGTCACGCCGTGGCGGCGGATCGTGTTGAGGATGGTCTGCGGCGCGTAGTCCTTCAGAAGGACGAAGCTCCGCGCAAAAAAGCCGAACCAGATGTAGACCGCGGTCAGACCGAAGATGTGATAGAAGGGCAGAAAGGCCAGCAGCTTGATCTCGCCGCGGTAAAAGCGCCGGATCGCGCGGCAGCGGCGGATGATCTGCGAACTGTCGCTGATCTGCCAGTACAGCTCCTCCGCGCCGTAGGCGCAGAGCTTGACCGAGCCGGAGGTGCCGGAGGACATGACCAGCAGATCGCTCCCGAACTGCGGCCCGGCGAGAGGCTCCTCCCCGACGGCCAGCTCCTCGGCGGCGATCGTCGGGACGGAAAAGCGCCGGCCGTCCGAGACCACCGCGGCGGCCCCGGCCGCCTTCAGCGCGCTCTCAAGGGTCTCGGCGTCGAGACGCAGGTTCAGCAGCAGCGGGCGGAAGCCCGCGCACAGGATGGCCCAGAAGCACTCGATCCAGGCCAGGGAATTGTCCATATACAGGCCGACGACGGCGTCGCGCTCCGCTGCGGAGAGGCGCTTTTTCAGCGCCGCCGCACGCGCGAGCGTCTCTTCTCTGGCCTCGCCGTAGCTCGTTTTGATGATGCGATAGCCGTCGCTGCGCTCACAGAGGGTGTTCTCCCGCTCGGAGAACATCAGCTCGAAGAGCGCTTCGAAGCTCCGATCCATGGCGTCAAACCGACGCAGCTTATCCGCCACGTAGGCGTTGACAAAATGATGCCCGCCAAGGCCCCGATCCTTCATCCTGCCGCGTATGCGCCCGCCCGCGGGCGCAAGCCTCCATTGAAAACAAATTAAAATAATTATAGTGTTTTTGCCTAAAAAAGTCAACCGTCGTCGAGACGTGCCGAAGGGGCCGCAAAGGGGTATTTTTTGCCGATTGTTGACAATTATTTGAGCCCGCTTTATAATATTTCCAACCGTTTTTCGGGAGGTAAACTTCATGGAAAGAAAGAAGAGCCTGCGCATCCTCGCGGGGATTTTTCTGCTGATCGGGCTGGTTTTGGGACTGGCGTCGATTTTGATTTCTTTTTTCATCAACAGCCGTTACGGATCCTTTGGCTTTTTCAGGGTTTATGGACTCACGCTGGTCCGGGATCTGATCCTGCTGGCTATCATCGTCTTCATTTTCCGCCGCCTCTATCTCGGCGCGGGGATCGGAGAGGGCGTCCTTGCGCTTTGGTCCTTCCTGAGCGTGGTCTCCGCAGTGATCAGCCTTGTGAAGGGGATGGACGGAAGCTACCGCGTCTATAGCATCGGCTCCATGGCCTTGAGCCTGATCAGCGCCGGCGTGGGCGTGATGTTCATGATCGGCTTTTTCAAGCACGGCCGGGCCTCGAAGGGCCTGTTCATCCTCGGCGCGATCCTCGAGCTCGTCACTTCGCTCGTGGGCGGCATTTTGCCGATGATCACCTTCAACGCCGGCTATTCCCGCTTGGCAACGATCCTGACCACGCTGGGCTCGTCGCTGCTCCTCGGCAGCTTCAGCTTCCTCGCCTGGCTCTTCCTGGGCCTGTACTTCGGCGCGCAGCGGGAGGACGAGGCCGTACAGCCGCAGCCCGAGCAGCCTGAGCCGGGGCTTTACTGAGCGAGCGCAAAGAGCATTTCAAAATATGGAGGGAACATCATGAATCAGAAGAAAAACATTTTCGGCCTGCTCGGCGGCATCTTTCTGATGAGCGCGGGCTTCTGCTCGTTTCTGATCACCGCGGTCGGCCTGATCCGGTCTCTGAGGTATTCCGTCAACTTCAATTCGATCCTGGGGGCCTGCGTCGCCGTCCTGATCCTTCTCTGCGGCCTGTTCCTGCTGCTGCGCAAGCCGCTCGTCGCCGCGATCATGATGAGCGCCGCCGCCTTTTTCTACATCCTCAACATCTCGCTGACCGCGATCATCTATACCGCGCGCTACGATTGGGTCTCGGTCGTCTGCATCTTCCTGGCCTACGCGCTCTTCGCCGCGGGGCTGTTCGGGAGGGGCGTCTACGCGCTGGTCATGTGCCTCGCCGCCGCGACGATCCGCTTCTTCCCCCTTGTCAGCCAGCTCACCGCTTTCCCGAGAAGCGTCAGCTACGGCGGGCTTTCCGTTTTCAACAGCAGCCTCTCGCTGCTCAGCTCGCTGCTGATCCTCGCCGGCATGATCATGGCGGGGCTCTGCCTGTTCAGAAAGGAAAAGGCGGCGCCCGCTCCGGCCCGGCCGGAGTATCCGTACTGAGCCTCCGCGCGGCCGCGCGAGCTGCTGTCCCATGATACGGATTTGAATCGGAGGAATTGCCATGAATCAGAAAAAAAGTGTGTTTTCCCTGCTCGGCGGCATTTTTCTGATGTGTTCCGGCTTTTTCATGCTCGTCACGACCGCGTCGAACATGATCCGCTCCGTCAGGGCCGCGACCTCGATCGGCAACATCCTCGCGCTCAACATCGACATCCTGCTGCTCCTGTGCGGCCTCTTTATCCTGCTGCGCAGGAAGCTCCCCGCCGCGATCATGATGTGCGCCGTCGTCGCGCTGTTTCTGAGCAACGTCGCCTACAACCAGACCGCCGGGGGCGCGAGCTATAACTGGCTTATTACCGGCTGCATCCTCGGCGCCTACACCCTCTTCGCGGCCGGGCTGTTCGGGAGAGGCGTCTATGCGCTGGTCATGTGCCTGTGCGCGGCCGCCCTGCGCTTCGCGCCTTTTGTCAGGCAGCTGATCGGCTTCCCGAGCCTCGTCAAGTACAACAGCGGGCTGCTGCTCGTCAACAACCTCTCCTCGCTGTTCGGCACGGTGCTGATGATCGCCGCGATGGTCATGGCCGGGCTTTGGCTGCTCGGTCTTGTCAGACAAAAGCAGGCCCAGCCCCTGTACCGCGGCTGAGCACACGCCGCCCCTCACCGCAGTCCCATCAATAAAAACAAAATAAAAGAGAACGGAGAATCTGTCATGAATCAGAAGAAAAACGTCTTTGCCCTTATCGCCGGCATCTGCCTGATGGCCGCGAGCTTCCTCATGTTCATCTCGACCGCGCGCAATATGGTCCTGTCCATCCAGTATCATAGCCTGAACTATTCGACCTTCGTCGCGTTCTTCCTTGAGATCGCGCTGCTGCTCGCCGGGCTGTTCCTCCTGCTCCGCAAGAAGCTCGTCGCCGCGATCATGATGTGCGTCGTCGCCTTCCTGTACCTGGTCAACGTCGTCACGGGCCTCACGTTCTGGCTCGTGTGCATCTTCTTCGCCTACGGCCTCCTCGGCGCCGCCTTGTTCGGCAAGGGCATCTACGGGCTGATCATGTGCCTCGGCGCGGCCTTCTTCCGCTTCATCCCCTTTGTCAGACAGCTGGTCAATTTCCCGAGAAGCTTCGGCTACGGCGGCATTTCGGCGCTCATGAGCACACTGTCGCTGCTGTCCGTGATGCTGATGATCACCGCCATGGTCATGGCCGGGCTCTATCTGTTCGGTCTCGGCAGGCAGGAGCGGGTCCAGCCCCCGTATCAGCGCTGAGCCGCGCGGAAAACAGAGCGCAGACGCAAAAAGGAGCCGTTGCAAAATAGCCTGTCATCCTGAGCGCAGCGAAGGATCTTTCTTAAAAAGGTCGTAAAAACCTTCAAAAGAAAGATCCTTCGTCACTTCGTTCCTCAGGATGACACGGGAGAAAGCTATTTTGCAACGGCCCCTTTTGCTTTACCTGAGGTCGATGCGCTTCACGAGCAGGGCAGAGACGACGCCGATCGCGACGCCCGCGGCCGTGCCGCTGAAGATCAGCACCGGCAGGTAGTACATGACGTTCTGCCCCATCAGCAGCCAGGCCATCAGGATCTGGCCGATGTTGTGCAGCACGCCGCCGATCACGCTGACCGCCACGCAGCCGAGCCGGTCGGTCTTTTTCAGCAGGGTCATGCCCAGAAGAGAGAGCACCGCGCCCGCGGCGCTGTACATCAGGCTGGCCGCGTGGCCGAAAAGCAGCGCGACGAGGAACACGCGCAGCAGCGAGATCCCCGCCGCCTCGCCCCAGCCGAGCTTGTAGAGCGCGAAGATCACGACAAGGTTGGCAAGGCCCAGCTTCACGCCCGGGATGCCGACGGAAGGGAGCAGGCTTTCGACATACGACAGGATCATCGCCAGCGCGACGCACATGGCCGTGAGAGCGATCTTTTTTGTTTTCATGCGCTCACCCCACTACGAAATCCACGTCGTTCGGCTCGCCGCCCTCGACGGTCACGGTCAGACGGTTGGGCAGACAGATGATGGACTGGCCGGTGTAACGGATCTTTCCCTGCCTGACGCAGAGTAGGTCCGGGCAGTTCGCCTCGCTCAGCCAGGCCTCGCCGCCGGAGATGACCAGGATGTTGCTGCCGCCGTTGAGCGGATAGGTCCCGTCCACGGACAGAGGATGCCGCTCGGTCTCGACGCCGTTCACGCTCACGACGACCTGACCGCCCTCTTTCCGCGTCGCGCCGATCACGAGCCACAGCACGAGCGCGAGCAGGAGCATCGCGCCGATCACGATGAGGTCGGCGCGATGCTTTTTGTCGGCGAAGAAGCCTTTCATCAGAAAGCGGTGAGCGCCAGCGCGACGATCGCCGCGGCCAGAAGCTGGATCGGGAAGCCCCGGAAGGCCTTGGGCAGATGCTCCGGCTCGATGCGCTTGGACAGTCCCGCGAAGAGGAACAGCGCGAAGAGGAAGCCCAGAGCCGCGCCGAGCGCGCCGAGCACGGCCGCGCCGAGCGTCTCGGCCTCAAGGCCCTTGAGAGCGGCGGCCAGCACCACGCTGTTGAGCGCGATGAGCGGCAGGAACACGCCGAGCTTTTTGCCCAGCACGAGCTGCAGCAGCGCGAGCAGCACAAGCGCGAGCGCCGCGGCGGCCAGGATCCGGAAGTAGACGGGGATCGTGTCGCGCAGCAGCCAGAGTCCCGCGGAGACGAGCACCGTCACGCAGGTGACGGTCAGCCCGAGCGCGAGGACCTTGCCCCGCTGCGAGGCGAAGCCCAGCGCCGGGACGAGACCGAGCGCGGAAGACAGCACGTAGTTGTTGACCAGCACAAGGCCGAGGATCAGCAGAATACTCTCTTTCATGCCTGCTCCTCCTTTTCTTCACCGAGTCCGGCGGCGGCGCGGCTCAGGGGGCCGGCGCCGTCCTGCGCGGGACAGAGTTTGTTGACGATCGCCAGCAGGATCGCGAAGACGACGAGTCCGCCGGAGCTCTTCAGAAGCAGCGGGATCTTATAGGCCTCCAGCGCCTCGACGGCCCTGCCGCCCAGCGCGGCCGCGCCGAAGAGCTCGCGGATCGCGGCGAGGATCAGCACGAAAACGGCGAAGATCACGCCGGAGATCAGCGCGTTCAGAAGGCCCTTGCCGAGTCCGTACTCGGCGGCGTCCTCCGCCGCGGCGAAAAGCATCAGATCGACCGCGAGGATCGCGGCCCAGAAGCCGAGCATCTCGTACGCGGAGGGCAGGAAGGCGTGCAGCAGCAGCTGCGCCGCGGAGGCGAAGCCGGCCACGACGATCACGGCGGCGAACAGTCTCGCCCCGGAGGGGATCAGGCCGCGCAGCGCGCCCAGCACGAGCGCGGAGAGGAGCAGCACGCCGATCACGGCGGCGCTCATGCCCAGCGCGCCCTGCACGGAGACGCTCGCGCCCAGCGCGGGCACGGCGCCCAGGAACAGGAGCGTCACGGGGTTTTGATACAGCAGCTTTCTATCGTTCATGCGCTCACCCCCTGTTTTCCGTCAGAAGCCCGAAGGCCTCGAACACGTCTTCCGTCGCAGTCGTGACCGCGCCGGTGCTCATGGTGGCGCCGGAGATCAGCGCCTGCTCGCCGTTGAAGCTCTCGGAGCTCAGGCCGAGGAAGCCCTCCTTGTAGCTCGCTTCGTCGAGTGTGTAATCGCTGAAGTACTCGGAGTAGAGGATCAGCTCCTTCGTGCGGAAGGCGGCGATCGCACCGCTCTCGTCGAGCACATAGAACAGCTCCATGATCTCGTTGTTGTAGCCGTAGGGACGGGCGGCGAAGGCGTAGAGCATGCCGTCCGCGGTCTCGACGGTATAGGCGGCCGTGACGCTGTTGGCCAGACCGGGGATCTCCGCGGGGACGAGCTCGGCGCCCTCAGGCAGCATCCTGAGGAGCGTCCGCTCCGTCTTGGAGGCAAGATCCTCGGCGTTGGCCGCGCTGAGAGAGGCGATCTCGTCCAGCAGGGCGGCGTCCGCGGAGGCGGTCACGTCCTCGCCCGCGGCGTTGTAAAGCTTCACACCGCCGAGCGTCGTGGAGACGGCCAGCAGCTTTTCCTCACCCGCGGTGAACCAGGCGAAGCCGCTGCCGTTCGCGGCCTTGAAGCCGCGCTCGACGAGACCCTCGCCGGCGAGCTCCTCGCCCTGCACGACGCCGGAGGTATTGGCAATGCCGGGATAGACGAGGGGGATCAGCTCGTTGAGCAGCTGGTCGGCGCCCTTCTCGGCGGCGGCGAAGAGACCGTTGTCGATCAGCGTGGCGAAGCCGTCGTTGACGGCGCTGCGGATCGCGGAGGAGGAGAAGGTCACGCCTCCGACCAGCTCAACGCCCGCAAGGGTGGAATCCTGCCCGGTAAAGCTCGGCAGGAAGTCGGGTCCAAGCTCCTTGGTCTCGCCGGAGGACTCCACGTCCAGCGAGACGATCTTGCCTTCAAAGTCGACGACGAGGATCATCTCGATCGGGATATCCTTCGTGTAGCCCTCAAAGGTGGCCAGACGCAGCAGATAGGTCTGTTTGGTCTCGTCCTTGTAGACGGATTGTACCGTGTCGGCCGTCACCGCGAGGGTCGAGCCCTCGGGATCGGCGCGGTCGTAGAGCATCACGGAATCGCCCAGCAGCGCCTTTTCTGCCTCGGCCGCCGCCTCGGCGGCCAGACGCTCGTTCTCCGCGACGATCGGGGAGGAGAAGGCGTTCGCGCCGTAGACGACGCCGGCCATCAGCGCCAGCAGGAGCAGCAGGCTGAGAGCCGTGCGCAAAGCGTTGTTTTTCATATCACACACCTCCCAGCGGCTTCCTGCGCGTCCACTTTTCAAGCCAGGGCGCGAGGATGTTCATGCACAGGATGGAGTAGGACACGCCCTCGGGCAGGGCGCAGAAGTAGCGGATCACAAAGGTGATCAGACCGCAGCCCAGCGCGAAGAGCATCCGGCCCTCCGCCGTGATCGGGGTCGTGGTATAGTCGGTGGCCATGAAGACGGCGCCGAGCACCAGACCGCCGGCAAGCACCTCGTAAAGCGCGGCGGAGAAGCTGCCCGTCGCGACGAGGAAGCAGACAAAGACCGTGCCGATGAAGATCACCGGCGTATGCCAGGAGATGACCTTTCTCACCAGCAGGTAAGCAAAGCCGATGAGCAGCGCGAGGATGCAGGTCTCTCCGACGGCGCCGCCGCGCAGGCCGAGGAACATCTGGCCTATCGTCGGCAGAACCGCGCCCTCCGTGCCGATCTGAGCCAGGGGCGTGGCGGAGCTGACCGCGTCCGTTACCACCGGCGCGGCGCCGCCGGCCACGGTGGAGGTGAAGGCCATCAGCAGGAAGACGCGCGCGGTGATGGCGGGGTTGGCGAAGTTGTGACCCATGCCGCCGAAGGCGCACTTGACAAGCACGATCGCGAAGATCGAGCCCAGCGCGCACTGCCACAGCGGCACGTTGGTCGAGAGGTTCAGCGCCAGCAGCAATCCGGTCACGACGGCGGAGAGGTCGCCGACGGACTGCTCGCGCCGGGCGATGAGGTTAAACAGGAATTCCGAGATCACCGCGGCCGCGACGCAGACGCAGATCATCGTGACGGCGCCCGTGCCGAAGAGCACGACGGCGGCGATCGAGGCGGGAAGCAGCGCGATGATCACGTCGAGCATGATCCGCCGGGAGCTGTCGGTGCTGTGGATATGAGGGCCGGCAGCCATTACGGGCTTGTTGTCCATCACTTGCTCCCCTCCTTCTTTTCTTTCTGGGCGGTCTCCCAGCCGCGGATGAAGCGCCTCGCGGCGCTGTTGTTCTCCGCAAGCGGACGGTGGGCCGGGCAGACGTAGCTGCAGCAGCCGCACTCCATGCACAGCGAGACCTGCTCCTTCTGCAGGATCGCCGCGCGCGCGGCCTCGTCCTCAAGCTCCATCGCGCGGGCGAAGGCCGTGGGGTTCAGCCCCAGGGGGCAGACCGCCACGCAGCGTCCGCAGTGGATGCAGGGCGAAGGCTTTGTTTTTTCCGCGTCCTTGCGGTTCATGATGACGACGGCGTTCGTGGCCTTGAGCACCGAGGCGTCGAGCGTGTCCACGGTCTTGCCCATCATGGCGCCGCCATAGATGATCTTGCCCGGCTCCTCCTTCAGACCACCGCAGGCCTCAACGAGGTCGCGGATCGAGCAGCCGATCGGGACGATCAGATTTTTCGGCTCGCGCACGGCCGAGCCCTCCACCGTGACGATGCGCTCGACGAGCGGCATGCCGGTGGTGAAGAATTCCGCCGTTTTCACCAGCGAAGTCACGTTGATGATGATCACGCCCAGACTGGCCAGACGCTGTCCCGGGCCGACGACCTTGCCGGTGGCGTTGTAGAGCAGCACCTGCTTGGCGCCCTGCGGGTAGACGCTGTCGAGAGGCATGACCCTCACGGCCGGGTCGTCCCGGAAGCGCTCGGTCAGCGCGGCGATGGCGTCGGGCTTGTTCTTCTCGATGCCGATGATGTATTCCTCCGAGCCGAGGAAACGCTTCAGGAGCGCGATGCCCTTTTCGATCAGATCGCCGTGCTCGAGCATCACGCGGTGGTCGCTGGTGATGAAGGGCTCGCACTCCGCGCCGTTGATGAGCACGGTGGAGATGTGGCTCTTCTGCGCGGCGGCGAGCTTGGCCCACACGGGGAAGGCCGCGCCGCCCAGGCCCACCACGCCGCTCTCGCGCACGCAGGCGAGGAATTCGTCGAGATTCGTGGGCTCGGGGATCGACAGATCGGGGCATTTTTCCATCTTGCCGTCGCTCTCGATGCGGATGGCCGTGGTCTTGCGGCCGCCAGCGGCATAGGGCTCGATGGCTTTGACCGTGCCGGACACGGTGGCGTGGACGGGGGCGCTGTTGCGGCCCTCCTCGCGCGCGATCAGCTGGCCGACGGTGACATGGTCTCCCGCCGCCACGACGGGCTCGGCCGCCTGTCCGGAGTGCATGTTCATCGGCAGCAGCACCTCTTTGGGCACGGCCATGCGCACGGCGGCCATACCCGCCGTGCCTTTGTAATGGGGCAGTTTCAGGGATGAGATCGTTTTTTTCAGGCTCAAATCTCCCGCCTCCTCAGGATGGTGTTGGTTCGGCTGTCATGTCGTCGAAGCCGGGCGTCGCGTGCATCTCCCCGTCGGGGAGGATCCACAGCAGCTCGACGCCGCCGACGCGCCGCGCAAGCGCTTCGCCCTCGGGAATGCTCATGCAGAACAGCGCGGTCGACAGGGCGTCGGCCAGGGCGCTGTCGTGCGTGACCACGGTCAGAGAAGCGAAGTGCGCGGCAGGGTACAGGGTATCCTTGTCGATGATGTGGTGGTAACGCTGACCGTCCACGGTGAAATAGCGCTCGTAGATGCCGGAGGTTACGCAGGAGGTGTCGGAAATGCGGATCGAGCGGCAATAGCTCTCGTCGTCGAAGGGATCGCGGATGGCCGTGACCCAGCCGCTTCCGTCCGGCCGCGTGCCGATGCAGCGGATGTTGCCGCCGATGTTCAGCACATAGCCGTACGCGCCGTCGCTCTCGAGGAATTCCGCCGCCCGCTCGGTCGCGTAGCCCTTGCCGAGCGCGCCCACGTCGATCGAAGCCTCCGGGTCGGCGATGCGGGCGGTGCGCTTCTCCGCGTCGATCTCCAGCAGCTCGATGCCGGTGTGGCGGGCGGCCTGGCGCAGCGTCTCCCCGTCGGGGATCACGGCGGAGAGAGGGTCGTTCGAGGCGGCCTCGCGGCAGTCGTGCCAGGGGCGCAGCACCGCGCCGAGCATCACGTTCATCTCGCCGTTTGTCAGCGTGTACATCTCCTTGGCGTACAGGAGGAAGTCGATGAGCCTCTCATCGAGCTCCAGCGCCTCGCCCCCCGCGGCCTTATTGAGCGTGCAGAGGTTGTTGACGCCGCTGTACTCGTGGTAGATGTCGAAGAAGCGGTGGTAATCCGACAGGATATGTGAAACTTCGGCAGAACGCTCGTCAAAGCGTTCTGCCGAATCTCCTGCATAGTCGTATACATAGGAGATGGTGTCGAAATAGCTGTAATAGACCTTGCCCTTGGGCTCGATCTTCTGCGGAAGGGGCGTTTCGGCCGCACTTTCCTGCGCCGCCGGGGCGGCGCAGGCGCTCATGACGAGCAGCGACAGCAGCGCAAAGGCGGCGCAGATCCGCTTAACCAGAACTGCAGCGTTCATCTCCTATGTTTTTTTGCTCACTCTCAGGCAGCGTATTCCGCAGCCAGAACGGTGACGGCGATGATGTCGTCAACGCTGATGGAGCAGGAGGCTTTGAGGGCCTCGTCCGCGAAGACCATGTGAGAGCCGTCCTGAACGAGCTCGACGGACTTGAGCTCCGCGGCGGTCTTGCCGACGGCGAACTGCTCAAACGCGGCGGCCTGGATATACCACTCGGTCTTGCCGATGCTGCTCATGCCGTATTCTTCCTTGAGCTCTCTCTTGGTGCCCTTGAAGGCGGTCTCGACGACCTCGCCGTCGGCGTTGATCGTGATGTTGGGCTGGGTGGCGTCGGTCAGCGCGGCCAGGATCTTGCCGTCCTCGCCGACGACGACCGCGGCGTAGTCGCTGTACATCTTAACGGTGCCGTCCTCTTCGGCGGTGGCGGCGGTGGAGCCGTCGGCGCTGGAAATGATCGCCAGGCCGAGCTTAAACGCGCCGTCGGCGGTGAAGCTCATGCCCTGCTCGTCCTTGCAGGCCTTGACGACGGCGTCTTTGAACTCGCCGACGGAAATGGAGCAGGAAGCCTTAAGGGTCTCGTCCGCGAAGACCATGTGCTCGCCGTCCTGAACCAGCTCGACAGCTTCGATCTCCTCGACGGTCTTGCCAATGACGAACTCTTCGAACGCGGCAGCCTGGATATACCATTCAGCCTTGCCGATATTGCTCATGCCGTACGCTTCCTTGAGCTCCTTCTTGGTCTGGAACACAGCCTCGGTGTCGACCTGGCCGTCGGTGACGTCCATCTTGTCCTGGGCGACGTCGATCTTGGCGGCGACGATCTTGCCCTCGGCGTCGAGCACGACGGCGGCGGTGGTGGCGTCGATCTGAGCCTTGCCGTCACTGAACTTCATCACGACGCCCATGCCGAGCCTGTACTCGGCGGGAGTGGGAGCGGGCTCTTCGGCGGGCTCTTCGGCAGGGGCCTCGGCGGGGGCCTCGGCGGGGGCCTCGGCGGGGGCTTCAGCGGGCGCCTCGGCGGGCTGCTCGGCGGGGGCGGCCTGCTGTCCGCAGGCGGCCATGGCCAGCATCATGCAGGCCAGCAGAAGGATTGCGAGAAACTTTTTCATTTTCATTCTCCTTGTTATTACTGTTTTTTCCATTTTGTCCTTCGGTGGAGCGCGGAGCACCCGAACGGTGCCCCGCACAAACCAACATCATGTTATCATGAAAGGACGGATTCGTCAATAAATAAACAAAGGTAATTAAGAAATGGCTCAGCTCTCCCCGCAGCGCGCGAAAAGCGCGCGCGGCAGCACGATATCCTCCCGCGGCAGCTTCTCCGGCGCGTAGAGCGGCAGCAGCGCCCCGGCCGCACAGGGCCGCGGCTCGTCCTGCAGCCCGGCGAGGAAGCCCAGGGCCCCGACGACCTCCTCCGGGGCGTAGTGCCGCCGGAGCTCCTTGAGAGAGAGCGAAAAGTCCCGCTTGGCCATGCGCTGCCCCTCCGGGTCGAGCAGCAGCGGGATGTGGACGAAGACGGGAGGCTCGAAGCCGAAAAGCCGCTGTATATAGACCTGCCAGGGGGAGGAGGAGATCAGATCGCGCGAGCGCAGCACCTCGTTCACGCCCATGAGCGCGTCGTCGAGCGCGGCGGTGAACTGGTAGCAGTACACGCCGTCGGCGCGGCGGATCGGAAAGTCGCCGTATTCGCGCAGGATCCGGCAGGAAAAGCCGCCGCGGATCCGGTCGCGGAAGGAGACGGTCTCGTCCGCAAGCCGCAGCCGCCAGGCGGGCGGGCGCCGCTTTTTCCGCTCGGCGATCTCCGCCTCCGTCAGATCGCGGCAGACGCCGCCGTAGACGGCGGCGCGGTCCTCTTCGTGCGGGGCGGAGGCCAGGCGCACGTCCCTGCGCGAGCAGAAGCAGGGATAGACCAGACCGCGGGAGCGCAGAGCGTCGAAATATCGCTCGTAGATCTCCGTGCGGCAGGACTGGAAATACGCGCCGCCGCGCTCATCGGGAGCGGGACCCTCGTCCCAGTCGAGGCCGAGCCAGAGGAGGTCGGAAAAGGTCTGCTCCACGGCGCCGGGGCGCATGCGCAGCAGATCCGTGTCCTCAAAGCGCAGCACGACGCCCCCGCCCTGCGAGCGGGCGGAGAGCCAGGCGAGCAGATAGCACAGCGCGTTGCCGATGTGCATGTTGCCGCTCGGCGTCGGCGCGAAGCGTCCCTTGACGGCGGACATGGCAAAGCCCCTTTCTTCCCCTTTTTCGGCGCGGCCGAAGGCCCGCCGTGAACAGGATAGCAAAAAAGGAGAAATTTTTCAATGCCCCTGCCGCGGGGCGGCCGCCGGGGCGCAATAATAACAGGAAAAAGACAAAAGAAAGACAAGCTTTTTGTTGACATAACAGAAAGCGATACCTATAATATATGGTGTATAACTGTTTTTATATCGACTGTACGGATCAAGATATAGAGAGGCACAAACAGAGTGGATACGCTGGAACAAAGCACCAAGGGGTCCGAGATCTTCCCCATGATGGAGAAGGTCCGGGGCGTACGGCATAAAAAGAAAATCGCCGGGGTAGGATCCGCGGCGGCCACCTCCCTTTTGGGCGTGGCCGGTGCGTTGTTGATCCTGCTCACTACCTTCGTGCCCAAATCCGGCGGCAAAGGCGGCGGGACCAATCCCCCGTCCCAGTCCCCGGCTTCCGTGGTGACCTCCACCGTGCCCTCGACCGTACCTTCGACCGAACCCTCGACCGAACCGTCGACAGAGCCCTCGACCGAGCCCTCGACGGAGCCCTCGACCGAACCGTCGGCCGAACCCTCGACCGAGCCTTCGGCCGAGCCCTCGGTTGCGCCGCCGTACACGCCGCCGTATACGCCGCCCGCGACGACCTCGCCCAGTCCGTCCACGTCTCCGAGCCCGTCCCCGACGCCGAAGAGCGAGCCCGAGATCAGCTTCAGCGCCGTCTACTATGAGAGCCTCGGCCACATCGCGCTGACCGTCGACGTCACCGCCAACGAGGCGGCCGATCTGGTGGGAGAGGTCATCGTGTCGACGGAGAGCGACGACACGATGAGCCACAGCTTCACCGGCGAAGGCAGCTTCACCATGAACACGACGACGGAGGACCCCGAAAACGCCGCGAACGCCTGGACCGTCAACGGCTCGATGAACTACTCGCTCAACGGTGAGAGCGCGACGGACACCATCGACCAGTCTGTCACGCCCAAGACCGTGACGGCGATCGTCTCGGAAAAGGAAGGCAAGTCCGAGCCGGTGGACAACTACATCCGTGTGACGGAAAAGTTCGTCTTCAGTTATGCCGGCGACGACGTGCATGATTATGACGTGAACGTCAGGGCCATCGACATCGGCTGGATGTCCAACAACACCACCTATACCACGTCCGGAGACATCAGAAAGGTCTGGGACAAGAGCGACGGCGACAGTCCCGTCGAGCGGACCGTCGACACCGCGGCCAAGCAGGTGAACTTTACCTACACGGATATTCTCTCCGGGGACATCTACATGCCGCCGGATTACGCCACGAGCGCCAGATTCTTCTATCTGATCTTCTATTTCGAGGGCACGGCCACCGACCCGAACACGGACGACTACGACGATCCGGCGGACGCCACCTTTACGATCGTCAAGCCCAATATGCTGGTCTGCAAGCCGATGTCGCTCGAAGCGGTGCTGCCCGAGCCTTCGCCGCCGATCTTCGAAATCGGCAGCCTGTCGAGCTGGAGCATGCTCGGCGCGCCCGGCTACGGTCTCGACGCGCTGGTGCTGGACTACTATGTCTCGGAGAACGAAGCGGACTCCGACTCGCTGAGCTATGACATCAGTCTTACGCCCTCTTACACCGGCAGCGCGTTTTCGACGACCGGTGAAGTCGACATTGGCAGCATCTCCTGGGGCATTCCGCTCAACGGCGTTCAGGCCCTCAACAGCGAACATACGCAGAAATGGACTCCCACCGTCACGCTTCACTATACCGTCTTCGGGGAAGAAGTGACGGAAACGGTTCCGAACCTGGAGGCCATGGAAGCGACGAACTACATGCCGATGTACGTCGTCGCATACGAGGATGACGACGACACCGCCACGGCCACCTTTACGAAGGACTCCGGCGACATCATGACCTACGGCGGGATCGAGGTCACGAACATCACGGTCCGCTGGCTCAACGGGTCCAGCGTGCTGGACGAGTATGACACGATCTGGCCCGGCACGGGCGAGCTGACGTGGACCGGAACGGCGGACAACGAAGATCTTGTATATACCTACAGCGGCTATGAATCGTCGCTCTCCCCGCCCGCAAACGCGACGAAGTATTTCCTGGAATTCAATACGGACGGCTACACGGGCAACCTGTCGCTCGCGATCGGCACCGCCCTGTTCACGAGCTCGGACTCCGTCGGCACCGATCCGGTGGAGCGCGACATTCCGACCGTCGACTATCTCGGCCCCGGCGAGTTCCGGAGCGTGACGGGAGACCCCGATGTCATCTATCCCGAGGGCTTCTCCGCGGCCTTTGAGCTCGACACGGATATCGTCCCCGACGCCTCGGACGAAACGATCAAGCCGGTAAGCATCGTTCTCAAGTACCCGGACGGCGACGAGGTGGAGCTGCTGGGCATGGCTGGGACCGGCTATATGGTCTTCACTCCCGACGGCTCTACGGACAAGTACTTCGGCTTCGTTTACACAGCAGACGCAGACAGTCTGCTCCCGACGGGCGATTACACGCTGACGGTGATGCTCAACTACTCCGGCAGCGGCGGTACGAACCTGCGCTCGTCCAACAGCGGCAGCTTCACCGTCGAAGAAAGACCCAACATATTCAGCGAGGGCAGCTTCGAGTACGACGAGGCTACGGCGACCCTCAGCGGCAAGGTCTATTTCATCGACGGCGTTGACCCGAACGACGTGGAGGATCTCGAGCTGGGTCTCTTTGAAGACGAAGACGAGGATCCCATTGCGGTCTATTCGAGTGACGATTTCGATCTCGTAAGCGACGACACGGGCAATTACATCCAGCTGAGCGTGGTGACCACGGATCTGACCGCCGACCCCGTATACACGATCACGGCCTATGGCGTGTACTATTACGTGGAGTACTACAGCGACGATCTCGATGTCGATTTCATCGCCGCTCCGCCCACCGGCGACTACCTCGGAGCCGGCACCGCCAAGGACTTCGAGGAGAGCAGCAGCATCCATCCCTACGGCTTCATTGCATCCTTCCCGATCGACAAGACGATCGTCCCCAATCCTTCCGTTGATACGATCAGCCTGGTGAGCGCCACGCTCACGTATCCGGACAACAGCACAAAGGATCTGACGAATCTCATCGACGACATCGAGACGGGCGTTACCAACGACGACGACGGGGCGCACTTCTATCTCCGCTACGATCCTCCGGAGGAGGATTTCCTCCCCGAGGGCAATCACACACTGGCCGTGACAGTCAGCTACACCGACGACGACATCACGAACCTGCAGTCCTCCAACAGCTGCAGCTTCACCGTCAAGGATAACAGCGACGGTCCCTTCGGCGAAGGCAACTTCTCTTACTACGAGGATGATGCGACGCTCTACGGCTATCTCTACATTTCCGACGAAGTCGATCCGGACGAGCTGGAGGATCTCATCCTGCTGCTCTATCAGGACGACAGCGCAACGGCCATGGACAGCTTCGACGAAGACTACTACACCATCGAAAACGACGACCACGACTATATTGATCTGGACGTCAACGACTACTCGCTGTCTTCCGGCCACGAGTACTACATCCAGGCCCGCGCCACCTACAACGGCGAGACGGTTTACAGCGAAAAGATCCCGGTCGAATGCACCTGGATCACCTTGCCCGACGATCCCTTCGAGGAAGGCAGCTTCGATTACGACGGGCTTGAGGGCCTGCTTACCGGCAACATTTACCTTGCCGACGGCGTCGGGGAGGACGATCTGGACGATCTGATCCTGCTGCTCTATCAGGACGACAGCGCGACGGCCATGGACAGCTTCGACGGAGACTACTACGACTTCATCGACGACGACTTCCTCTATATCAACCTGCACGTCAGCGAATACCCGCTGTCCTCCGGCCACGAGTACTACATCCAGGCCCGCGCCACCTACAACGGCGGGACGGCTTACAGCGACAAGTTCGAGGTCGACTGCAGCTGGGGCACCGGATCCGACAGTCCCTTCAACAACGGCCGCTTCGACTACGACGAGGCTACGGCGAACCTCAGCGGTTTTGTCGATCTGGTTTCCGACGCGGAACCGGACGAGCTGGAGAACATCTCCATGACCCTCTATGAGGACGACGAGACGCTTGTCGCGACCTTTACGCAGGGCACCGACTTCGACTTCCTCGACGACGCGCCTCTGCGCATCAGTCTGGGCTACACCATCTCGACGCTGAACGCCGAGCACTACTACGTCGTCCGTATCAGCGCGGAATACTACGGCGAGCCGGTCAGCGACAGCTTTGAGGTCGACTGCAACTGGGCCTCCGCGCCCGACAATCCCTTCGGTGACGGACGCACGGCCGTATTCGATACGACCGAAGGCAAGGAAAGCTTCGACGCTTCGATCTGGCTGATCTCCCCCGTCGTGCCGAGCGACGTGATGGACACGCTCAGCTTCACGATCTATGAAAGCGGCACCGCCGTCTTGACGGTCCCGAGCACGTCCTGTTACTCCGACAGCAGCGGTGACGACTACTATGTCGGCTTCACCCTGCACGGATCGGAGATCCCGGATACCTTCTCCGCGACCGGCAATTATACCGTCAAGGCTACCGCCACCTTTGGGGGCTCAAGCAAGACGAGCGATGAGATCACGGTCGATGTCATCGGCGTCACCCCGACCGGTCACGGCCTGAGCGCGATGGCAGTGGAATACGGGACCGAGGAACCGACCGACGACGTCTTTGCGGTCTTCACGCAGACGGATCTCACGTATAACGCCGCCTCCGGCTATACCTACTCGGCGGCCGTGTCAAGCGCAAGCATCACCTGGACGATCGACGGCGTGAGTTCTGCTCCTCAGCCGATCAGCGCCGGGACGTTTACAGATGATCCGTACGACAACGAAGCGGGCACGATCACGCACAACATCAGGTTCCCGGGCATCCCCGTTCCGACGGAAGGCGAAAACAGAAGCTTCGTCCTGACGTTTACCCTCCATGTCACCTGCACCAAAGAAGGCGCAGAGACAGAATACGTGGACGTCCCGGTTGTGACCGGCGCGATCGATTATCCGTACTGATTCCCTCAAACGAGCTTTCAAGAGAAGATAATAGGAGGAACACCCATGAACAAGAAAGGCAAGAAAAAAGCCGCCGTCGGAACAGGCACCCTGATCGGTGCCGGCATTGCGGCACTGATCATCATCTTCCTGCTCAACCCGAACTGGCTTCCCTTCTCCGAAAAGACGACGAGCAAGATCGCCGAGCTGGAAAAGGCCAACTTCCTGATCGAGCGCAGCGGGCAGATCACCCTGGCCCACTGGCTGACGCTGCTGCTGGCCGTGTGCGTGGTGTGGCTGCTCTACACGCTGGGCAAGCTGCTCCTCGCCGTTCTCGGCAAGAGGAACGCCCGCGCCCGCACGATCACCACGATGTTCATCGGCGGACTGAAATACCTCGCCGTCATCGCCGGCGTGGTGTGGGGCCTGCGCATCCTCGGCGTCGACACGACGGCGATCCTCGCCGGCATCGGGATCATCGGACTGATCCTGGGCTTCGGCGCGCAGAGCCTGATCGAGGACGTCATCACGGGCCTGTTCATCATCTTCGAGGGTAAGTACTCCATCGGCGACATCATCGTGCTCGACGACTTCCGCGGCATCGTCCGCGACATCGGCGTGCGCACCACGACGATCGAGGACGCGGGCTACAACCTCAAGGTCGTCAACAACTCCGACATCCGCAACTTCCAGAACCGCTCGCGCAACACCTCGCTGGCGGTCTGCCTGTGCAGCGTCGCCTACGAGACCGACCTGCGCGCGCTGGAGAAGATGCTCAACGAGAGCCTGCCGGACATGTACCTGGCCCGCAAGGACCTCTACCTCGGCGCGCCGCGCTATCTCGGCGTGCACGAGCTGGCCGACAGCGGCGTCGTGCTCAAGTTCGTGGCCGACGTCAAGGAGGAGAACATCTTCGCGGCGCAGCGCGCGCTCAACCGCGACATCCGCGTGCTCTTCGCCGACAAGGGCGTCGAGATCCCCTTCCCGCAGGTCGACGTCCACCAGAAATGACCCGCATAAGCGAAAGCAAAAACGAAAACGCCGGAGGCAACCGCCTCCGGCGTTTTTTTGCCGCTGCGGGAACTTTTTTCCTTCTCGCGCGTCATGAAAGACAGAAGATCAAAACGGGAGGACTCGACCATGCTCGGAAAAGAAAAATGCAGGATCCTCAAGGAGATCCGCCGGCGCATCGCGGACGAAAACGACATCCCCTACGTGACGCGCGAGTGCGGCTTTCAGGGGGAGTGCAGGGGGACCTGTCCGCGCTGCGAGAGCGAGCTGCGCTATCTCGAAAAGCAGCTGGCGCTGCGCGCCTCGCTGGGCAAGCGCGTGGCCGTCGCGGCGCTCTGCGCCTCGGTCGGCCTGGGCGCGTCGGCCTGCTCGCCTTCCCTCGGACGCTATCTGCCCGGCGGCGGGGACGACGTGGTGGGCATGATGACCTATGAGCCCGCGCCCACGCCCGAGCCGCAGATCGAAGTGGAAATGGGCGAGATCGCCTGGGACGGCGAAACGGAAGAGCCGGAGAACGAACCGGAAGCGGGCGAGATCGTCTGGGACGGGGAAACGGAGGAGCCGGAAAACACGCCCTTCGAGCTGACCGGCGACGTCGCCTGGGTCCCGGAGGAAGGCGATGGCTGAGCCGCTCTATCCGCTGCTGAGCCTGGCGCGTCTGCGCATGGGCAGCGACGGCGCGGGCGTCACGACGCTCGTGGGCGGGGCGCTCTGCCCGCTGCGCTGCCGCTGGTGCATCAACGCGCGGCTGCTGCGCGAGGCTCCGGCCGAGGACGTGACGGCCGCGGAGCTTATAGAGCGCGTGCGGATCGACGACCTCTACTTCCGCGCGACCGGCGGGGGCGTCACCTTCGGCGGCGGCGAGTCGCTGCTGCACGCGGCCTTCATCCGCCGCTTTCGGGAGCTTTGCCCCGGCGAGTGGCGGATCAGCGCCGAGACCAGCCTTGCCGTGCCGCGCGCGCATGTCGAAACGGCGCTTGACGCGGTCGATTTTTTCATCGTGGACTGCAAGGACATGGACGGGGAGATCTACCGCCGCTACACCGGCGGCGACGCCGCGCTGATGCGCGGGAACCTGCGCTTTCTGCTTGATCGCGCGGGGCCGGAGCGCGTGCTCGTGCGCGTGCCGCTGATCCCGCGCTACAACACGCCGGAGGATCAGGCCCGCAGCGCCGCGGCCCTCCGTGAAATGGGCGCCGCGAGGCTCGAGCTCTTTGAGTATGTGATAAAGGAATAAAAGAAAAAGCTCCGGAGCTGTGAAACCAGCTCCGGAGCTTTTTGCGGGCGGAAATCAGACGGCCGCTCCGGCCCGTCTCGCGCCGAGGTACTGCCAGAGGGCGACCGCGGCGAGCAGCACGATGCCGATGAGGTCGGTGATCGGCTTGGGATCCATCATCAGCAGACCGCCGGCGGCGAGCACGACGCGCAGGACGGCGGGGATGCGGCCGAGCAGGAAGCCGTTGAGGGCCGCCGCCACGCCGAAGATGCCGACGAGCGAGCTGACGATCACCAGCACGACCTGCAGGGCCGTGGTGTCGATGAGCAGCATCGCGGGGTTCATCGCGAAGATATAGGGCACGATGAAGGCGCCGATCGCAAGCTTCGAGGCGTTGACCGCCGTTTTCATCGGCTGCGCCTTGGCGATGGCCGAGCCCGCGTAGGCCGCCAGCGCGACGGGCGGCGTGATGTCGGCGACGATGCCGAAGTAGAACACGAAAAAGTGCGCCGCGAGCGCCGGGATGCCCATCTGGATCAGGATCGGGGCGCAGGTCGAGGCCATGATGCAGTAGTTCGCGGTGGTCGGCACGCCCATGCCGAGCACGATGCAGCACAGCATCGTGAAGAACAGCGCGATGAACACCGAGCCGTGCGAGAGCGAGACGATCGCGATGATGATCTGCGAGGCCAGGCCCGTGATCGTGATGCAGCCGCCGATGATGCCCGCCACGGCGCAGGCCGCCGCCACGGTGACCGAGCTCTTCGCGCCGTTGGCCAGCGCGTCGAAGAACACGCCGGGGCTCATGACGGCCTCTTTTTTGAACATGCACAGCACGCCGCAGGCGATGCCGACGAGCAGCAGCGCCAGACGGACGAAGCCCGTCAGCCCCAGGAACAGATAGCCCAGCAGCGCCGCGATGCCGATGAGCGCGAGGATCGGGTCGCGGTGCGCGTTCGCGACCGACACCGCGAAGAGGATCGCGATCGCCGCGGAAAAGGCCATCGTGTTGCTGCCCGAGGAGACCAGATATACCAGGATCACAAGCGGAAGCAGCAGATAGATCCGCCGCAGCAGCCGCCGCAGTATGGGCAGCTTCTCGCGCTCGATGCCCTTGAGCCCCAGCTTTTTCGCCTCGAGGTGGACGGCGATGAAGATGCCGGTGAAGTACAGGATCGCGGGCAGGATCGCCCGGACGATGATGCTTGCGTAGGGAACGCCGACGTACTCGGCCATCAGGAAGGCCGCGGCGCCCATGATCGGCGGCATGATCTGCCCGCCGGTGGAGGCGGCCGCTTCGACCGCGCCGGCAAATTCGCCCTGATAGCCGGTCTTTTTCATCATCGGGATCGTGACCGAGCCGGTCGTGACCGTGTTGCCCACCGACGAGCCGGATACCATCCCGCACAGCGCCGAGGAGATGACCGCCACCTTGGCCGGGCCGCCGGAGAAGCGGCCGACGAGGGAGTTGGCCAGGTCGATGAAGAACTGGGAGATGCCCGTGCGCTCGAGAAAGGCGCCGAAGATGATGAACACGATGATGAACTTCGAGCAGACCTGCACCGGCGTGTTCAGCAGGCCGCCGCCCTGCACCAGGTAGAACAAGCTGACGGAGACGTTGCGCACCGCGCGCCCCGGCCCGAGCCCCTTCGTGAAGGCGTAGTAGTACAGCGCGTAGATCAGGAAGACGCCCGCCACACACAGGATCGGGATGCCGACGCTGCGGCGGCAGAGCTCGAGCACCGCGACGATGCCGACGATGCCGATCACGATCTCATAGGAGCGGATCTGCGACATGCCCAGCCGGATCGTCAGATCCGAAGCGTTCGCGACGACGTAGAAGAAGGCCGCCGCCCCGAGGAGCATCAGAAGCCAGTCGTACCAGGGGATGTGGTTGACCCGCTGCACGCCCTTCTTCACCGGGAAAACGAGATAGCCGACCAGCAGCACGCCGCCCAGGAAGGAGGGGTAGCGGATCAGATCCAGCCATGCGGCGAAGAGGGTGACGTAGATCACAAACAGCGAGAAGGCCGCCATCACGCTGTATACGGCCCATTTCTGCCAGCCCTCCCAGACGCGCGTGTTCGATTCGCGGTCATACTTCTTCATGACCTCGTCCATCGCGGCCTGATCAAAGCCCTCATCCGCGGCGGGTATGTCGGTTTTTCTGATCTCTTCGGACATGTCGCTAAACTCCTTCAAAAGCTGTTATAACGGGGAAGGGAGCGCCGCTCATCAAAATTAGAGCGGCGCTCCGTTTCGTTCGCGGGGAACGGTCGTTCAGGGCGCAGTGGCAACGGTGATGCCGTTCTCGGAGAAGAATTTCGCGGCGCCGGCGGCAAAGGGAACGGCGATGCCTTCGGTCGCAAACTCAAGCGAGAACTCGGCGCACTTGGCGTTCTGCGCGGCGAGGTCGCCGGTGTTGTTGAAGATCGTGGAGACGATCTTGTAGGCGACGTCGTCGTCAAGATCCGCGCGGCAGATCAGCGTGGCCTTCACCGTGACGGTGACGGCGTCGGCGTCCTGACCCTTATAGGTGCCGGCGGGGATCGTGTAGGCGGCGTACCAGGGGCAGGCGTCGAGAAGCTTCGCCAGGTGATCGTCGTCGATGGAAATGAGGTTCACGGTGTTGGTCGTGGCCAGGTCGACGATCGAGGGCGTGGGGGCGCCGGCGGTCGTGAAGGCCGCGTCGATCTTGCCGTCGCGCAGGCTTTCCGTCGAGGCGCCGAAGGACTGGTAGACGGGAGTGATGTCATCGATCGTCATGCCGTAGATGCCGAGGATATCCACCGCGCTGAAGGCGGTTCCGGAGCCCACGTCGCCGACGCAGACGGTCTTGCCCTTCAGGTCGGCCACGGACTTGATGGAGGGATCGACGGAGACGATCTGCACCGTTTCGGCGTAGAGACCGCAGAGCACGCGGAAGCTGTCGAGCTTGCCGGTCTCGGCGAAGCTGTTCGTGCCGTTGAAGGCGAAGGTCATGACGTCGGACTGCACGGTGGCCAGATCGTAGATCTTGTCGACGCACATGCCCGTGAGGTTCTTGGCGCTGCCGCCGGAGGCGACCACGTTGATGGTTACGCCGATCTTCGGGCTGATATAGTTGCCCAACACGCTGCCGACGGCGTAATAGGTGCCGGACTCACCGCCGGTGCCCATCGTCAGGGTGGTGGGGGCGGCCGGTGCGGCTTTGCCGCAGGCACACAGCGCGAATACCATGCACAGAGCAAGGATCAGAGCAAGTAGCTTTTTCATTTTTCATTTCCTCCAGGCTGTTGATTGAGAAAAACGCTGTACGCTTTTCATGCGTAGATAATACAACCGAAAATTGAAAAAAGCAAGGGAAAAATGCAATTACGGCAAAAAAGAGTAAAGCGTTTCGACGAAACGGAAAAATGATTTTTCAAAAATCAAACGAAAAAGGGATCGAAAACCATATAATTTCCGAATAATAAGCGGAAATCGCAACAAAAGATTTCACAAACAGGGGCGCGGAAAGACGATTGACGAATGGGCAAAGCGGTGTTATACTCCAAAAAAGCGAATTAATATTTCAACTTTCGGGAGTATTACGATGGACTTCACCTTGATCAACAGCTTTATCGCGGTGGCCGAAGAGGGCAGCTTCTCCACCGCCGCGAAGCATCTGTTCCTCTCGCAGCAGTCGCTGTCCAAGCAGATCGCGAAGCTGGAGGCGGAGCTCGGGACCGAGCTGCTGGTGCGCAGCCGCCCTCTGCGCCTCACGCAGAACGGAAAGCTCTTTCTGCAGACGGCCAAGGAGATGCTCAAGCTCAAGCAGGAGTTTGAGGAGACCTGCGGCACCCGCCTTGCGGGAGAGGAGAGCATCCACGTCGGCATCGAGCATACGATCGCGCGCGCGATCCTGCCGCGCGTGCTGCCGCGCTATATCGAAGCGCACGGCGAGGTCTTCGTCCGCATCAGCGAGGAATCGCCCGAGGAGCTGGAAAAGGCCGTCGCGCACGAGGGGATCGACCTTGTCATCGGCTCGATCAGCAACCCGCCTTCCACATATAAAACGGTGGAGCTCTGCCGCAAGGAGCAGTTGCTCGTCGTGCCGAAGAAGCTGATGCGCTCGCTCGCGGGGGAGCGCTACGAGCAGCTCCGCGCCGAGTTCTCGAAGGGCGTGGATCTGCGCTTTTTCGAGAAGGCGCCCTTCATCAAGCAGCCGCGCAACTCCTCCGGCGGGCGCAGTCTGATGAGCTATATGAAATACTATGACGTCAACCCGAATTTCGTGTGCGAGCTGACGAACGTGGAGAACGCCTTCCAGCTGGCGCTCTCGGGCGTGGGCGCGCTGATCTACGCGAAGATCTTCTGGGACATGGCCGACCCGGCCCTGCAGGAGGACTATCTCGAGAAGATCGACATCTTCCCCCTGCCCTATCTGCCGGACACGGACAAGGTCTGCGCTTACTGCCGCTTCGGCGAGGAAGGCCGCGCGGCCGAGCTGCTCGCGCTCATCGCGGAATTCCTGCGCGACTATGAAAACGGCGAGCTCTGGAGGGAGACATGAAGTACAAGCTGATCGCCTTCGATCTCGACGGCACGCTGCTGCGGGACGACAAATCCCTCACGGAGCGCAGCCTGAACGCGCTGCGCGCGGCGCACGAGCACGGCGCGCTGATCGTACCGGCGACGGGGCGCATCTACAAGGGTGTGCCCGCGCCGCTGCGGACCGAGCCCTTTGCACGCTTCTTCATCACGATCAACGGCGCGAAGGTATACGACGCGCGGGAGGACGCCGTCCTGTCCCGGTCGGAGATCCCGAACGAGACGGCGCAGCGCCTGATCGCGTACATGGACGCTCTCGACGTGATCTACGACTGTTACAAGGACGACTGGGGCTACGTCAGCCGCGCGATGTACGAGCGCGCCGGAGACTATATCTCCGACCGCGGCATCCTCGAGCTCTTCCTGCGCACCCGCACGCCTGTGGAGGATCTCAAAACCTTCCTGCGCGAGGACGGCGGCAGCGTGCAGAAGCTGCAGATGCACTTCCGCAGTATGCACGCGAAGAAAAAAGAGCTGGAGACCCTGCCCGCCCTCTTCCCGGAGATCGCGGTCAGCAGCTCGGTGCCCTCGAACATCGAGCTGAACATCGGCGCCGCCAACAAGGGCGAGGCGCTCGCCGTCCTGTGCGGCAGGCTGGGGATCCGGCCGGAAAACACGCTCGCCTTCGGCGACGGCACGAACGACCTCAGCCTGCTCCGCACCGCGGGGACGGGCGTGGCGATGGGCAACGCCGCCTTCGCCGTCAAGGCCGCCGCCGACGCCGTCTGCGGCGACAACGAGCGCGACGGCCTGGCGAAGTATCTCGAAAAACTGCTGGAGGAGGATCCATGAACGAGGTTTTATGCCGCCAGCTCGCGGCCGATTACTGCTGCGGGGCGGAGGAAGTCCGCGCGGGAGGAAACGTGTTCACGACCTATCGGCCTCTCGAAGGACGCCGCCGTTTTCAGGAGCGGAAGGACTGCTTCCTCAAGATCGCGGCCGTCGGCGGCAAGCTTCTCTTCACCGGCCGCTCGGACGTCGTCGCGCGCTGCCGCGAGCGGTACGCGGACTGCGGCTCGGAGTGGTTTTTCGAGCCCGACAGCCTGCGCGAGCTGGACGGGATGCTGCGCGCGGACGGCCGGCAGATCGCCTCGGCGCATCCCTTTTTCATCGCCGAACGGCCGACGGAGCCGCGCGCGGCCGATTGCGAGCTGCGCTGGTATGAGAGGGAGGAGATCGAGCGCTTCCGCGGCGACGAGCGCTTCGGCGAGGCCTTCTGCTTCTGCCCGGAGGCACCGGACATGCTCGGCGTCGCGGCGCTGCGGGAGGGAAGGATCATCGGCATGGCGGGCGCAAGCGCCGACAGCCCGACGATGTGGCAGATCGGGGTCAACGTCGATCCCGCGAGCCGCGGCGAGGGCGTGGCCACGCTGCTGGTCACGCTGCTGAAAAACGAGATCCTGAAAAAAGGGATCCTGCCCTTTTACGGCACCTCCCCGTCCCACCTCGCGTCGCAGCGGGTGGCGCTCGGCGCCGGCTTTCTGCCCGCCTGGGCGGAGCTCGTCACGGAGGAGATCCCCCGCCGCGGCGGCAAGGACGCCGGAGGGATCGACGGAGAGACGGCGGAAAGGCTGACCGAAAAGCTCTGACATGACAGGGAAGCGCCCCGTCCGGAAGGA
>JAFSNA010000116.1 GCA_017447645.1 Oscillospiraceae bacterium | reverse complement strand
AGCCGGATCGAAGTGCCTCCCCGCTCGACCGCGTCGGCGTCGACGGGATAGCCCGTCTCGTTTTTGAGCATCGCCGTGCCGCCGATCGTCATCGCGACGGCCATTTCCGCCTGCGAGGGCGCGAAAAAGCTCTCCTCCCGCTCTTCGGGCGCGGAGGGCGGCGCCTGGAGCGGCGGTTCCTCCCGCGCCTGCGGCGCCGTGACGCCCTCCGACGCGGCGTACGGAGCTTCCCTATGCGCCGGGAGCGCCTTCTCTCCCGCGCCGTCCGCGGGAGCGCGGCACAGCGAATAAAACAGCAGTACGGCCGCGCCGATCATCGCCAGTTTTTTCCCTTCGCTCAACATCCACTCCCCCGCCTTTCTCAACATCGTATGCGCGCTCTGAAGGCGGATATGTCGGCGGCATCTTGACGAAAAAGCGCGTCGGGTGGTATCATGCAGAAAAAACGCGGAGGGAAAAAAGATATGAAATTCAGCTACAGACCGCGGGGCGTCTGCTCCCAGCTCATGGAGATCGAGACCGAGGACGGAAGAGTCAAGAGCTTTTCCGTCATGGGCGGCTGCGACGGCAATCTCAAGGGAATCGCAAAGCTGATCGAGGGGATGGAGGTCGAGGAAGTCATCCGCCGTCTCGAGGGCGTGCGCTGCGGCCGCAAGAACACCTCCTGCCCGGATCAGCTCGCCAAGGCGCTGAAGCTCTCGCTCGAGCAGTCGGAATAAGCCATGCTGGAGGAGATCCTGCGCTCCGGCTTTGCGGAGCTGACCCTTCCGCTCGACGGACGCGCGCTGGAGCGTTACCGTATTTATGCGGACGCGCTTGAAGAGACGAACAAGGTGATGAACCTCACCGCGATCGAGGGCGAGGATGAGACCGCGCGGCTTCATTTTCTCGACAGCGCCGCGCTGCTCACGCTCGCGGAGCTTGACGGAAAGCGCGTGATCGACGTCGGCACGGGAGCCGGGCTCCCCGGTCTGGCACTGAAGATCGCGCAGCCCTCGATCAAGCTCGTGCTGCTCGACAGTCTCGACAAGCGCATCGGCTTCCTGCGCGAGACTTGCGAAAAGCTGGGCTTTGACGACGTTTCCTGTGTGCACGCGCGTGCCGAGGAAGCGCCGAAAGCCTGGCGCGGCGGCTTCGATTTTGCCGTCTCCCGCGCCGTGGCGCGGCTGAACGTCCTGTGCGAGCTTTGTCTGCCCCTGGTCAAAACGGGCGGTCTTTTCATCGCCATGAAGGGGCCGGATCACGCCGCGGAGCTGCATGAGGCGAAAAACGCGATCCGCCTGCTCGGCGGCGAGATCGAGGCGGACAGAGACTATCCGATCCCCGGCACGGAGATCACGCACAGCGCGATCCTCATCCGCAAGAGAGCGGAGACGCCGCCGAAATACCCGCGCCGCTGGGCGCAGATCAAAAAATCGCCCTTATAAAAAACCGGGAGGATGCCTGACGAGGCATCCTCCCGGTTTTTTCAGTCTCTGGCTTTTCGTAAGTACTCTCCCAGCTCCTCCGGCGTGTCGAAGAACTGCTTTGCTCCCGCGGCCTCCAGCTCGGCGCGGCTGCGGAAGCCCCAAAGCACCGAGGCGCAGTCCATCCCCGCGCGCGCAGCGGTCAGCACGTCCACCTCCGAGTCGCCCGCATACAGGCACTCTCCCGCCTCGACGCCCAGGGCCGCCGCCGCGGCGAGCAGCGTGTCCGGCCAGGGCTTGCGCCGCACGCCCGCCGCTTCGTTCTCGCCCACGGCGATGTCCAGCAGTCCGGGAAAGTGGATCTCGGAGAGCTCCTTCACCGTTCTGTCCGGTTTGTTGGAAACGACCGCCAGCGGCAGTCCCTCCGCCTTCAGCGCCGCCAGCAGCTCCGGGATCCCGGGATAGGGCGCGGTCGTGTCGTTGGCGTGGGCGTTGTAATACGGCAGATACCACGCGAGCATGCGCTCCAGCTCCCGCGCGTCCGTACCGGCCGGGACGGAGAGCTCCAGCAGCCGGCGCGAGCCGTTGCCGACCCGGCGCCGCGTCTCGTCGAGGCTCTGCGGCGGATAGCCGAACTCCTCCAGCGCGCGGCACACGGCGGCGTTGAGATCGCGCAGCGTGTCGAGCACCGTTCCGTCCATATCGAACAGGATCGCTTTGTATGTCATTTCTCTTTCCTCATCTTGAAAAAGCGTCTCGAACGTGATAAAATGCAAAAGCTGAGCAAGCATGAATTCGCTGTATGGAGGGATCACCGTGGAAGGCTTCCGTGTTCTGGAGATCAAGCAAAGCGTTTTTGAAAGCAACGACCGCGAGGCGGACAGGCTCCGCGCCGATTTGAAAAAGGACAAGGTCTTTCTGCTCAATCTGATGAGCTCGCCCGGAAGCGGCAAGACCACCACGCTGCGCCGCACCATCGCCGCGCTCAAGGACGAGTTCCGCATCGGCGTCATGGAGGCCGACATCGACTCGGACGTCGACGCCGCGACCATTGAAAAGACCGGTGCGAAGGTCATCCAGCTGCACACCGGCGGCATGTGCCACCTTGACGCGGGCATGACCCGTCAGGGCCTCGAGGGGCTGGGCGTGAACGACGTCGATTTCGCCATTCTCGAGAACATCGGCAATCTCGTCTGCCCGGCGGAGTTCGACACCGGCTCGTCAAAGAATGCGATGATCCTCTCCGTCCCCGAGGGAGACGACAAGCCCCTGAAATACCCGCTGATGTTTTCGATCTGCGACGTGCTGCTAATCAACAAGATCGACGTGCTCCCCTACTTCGACTTCGATCTCGAAGCCTGCGAGAAATACGTCCGCCGTCTCAACCCCAACATGAAGATTATCCCGATCTCCGCCCGCACCGGCGAGGGGATCGACGAGTGGGCGAACTGGCTGCGCGAGCAGATCCGCGCCTGGAACGGCGACTGATCCCGGCTTTTGAAAAACGCGCCTGAGCATTTACGGCTCAGGCGTTTTTTTATTTGTTTTTCTTGTAGAGATACCACATGCCCTTGAGCAGCAGATCGTCGTCGCAGACGATCTCGTGCCGGCAGCAGGGCACGATGCTGGAGGCCAGTCCTCCCGTCGCGACGAGCCTGCAGGGCATGCCGAGCTCCTCCTCCATACGGTCGATCAGACCGTCGATCATCCCCGCCGTGCCGTACACGGCGCCCGCGCGCATGCAGTCGACCGTGTTGGTCGCGATGCACTTTTTCGGCGGCGTGATGGAAATCTCCGGCAGCAGGCTCGTCCCGGCGGCCAGCGCGCTGTAGGAGAGCTTGACGCCCGGCATGATCGCGCCTCCGCGGAAGCTGCCCTTCTCGTCGATGACCGTGGCGGTCGTCGCCGTGCCGAGATCGAGCACGATCACCGGCGTGCCGTAGTAATGCATGGCCGCCACGCCGCCGACGATGAGGTCGCCCGCGACGGTGCCGGGATCGTCGATGCGGATGTTCATCCCCGTCTTCATGCCCGGTCCGACGATCATGCACTCAAGCCCCGTCAGCTGTCTGACCGCGCGGCGCATCGCCTCGGTCACGGGCGGGACGACGGAGGAGAGGATCGCGCCGTCGATGCTTTTGAGCTCCATCCCATAGGCATAGAGGATCTCCTTGAGCTTGATCGTGTATTCCGCCTCGGTCTCGCGCGTATCCGTATGGATGCGCACGACGCTGACGATCTTCCCCTCGTCGATGCAGCCGAGAACGATATTGGTGTTTCCCACGTCGATAGCAAGGATCATGTTTCTCTCTCCTTATCCGAAGCTGTCGCTTTTTCATCAAAATGCGGCGCAGGACTACTATAAAGCCTGCGCCGCTTTTCTGTCAATAAATTAGTTCGCCAGACCGTGGTGCGCGCCGTAGCAGGTCTCGTCGAGCGCCTTGAAGGTGTATCCGTGATTGCGGCCCCAGTTGATGATGCTGGCCACCGCGTCCACGCTGAAGCCCTTGCTGTCGTGCTGCAGCACGACGCAGACGGTATGCTCGCTGCATTCGGCCGCCACGTTGTTGACGACCTCATAGCTGCTTTTGGCGCCGCCCAGGGCGTCCCCGCTGTCCACATTCCAGTCGAAGTAGGCGTAGCCCATGTCCGTCATGCTCTTGGTGAGCTCCGACATGATGCCGTAGCGGTAATTGCGGCTCACGGTGTTGCTCGAGCCGCCCGGGAAGCGGAAGATCTTGGTATAGGAGCCGGTCTGCTCGTAAATGATCTCCTGCATGCCGAGGAAATCGCGGTAGAAGGCCTCTTTGCTCTGATAGATCTCGGCGTAGTTGTGGCTCACGCTGTGCACGCCGATCGAGTGGCCCTCCCGGTAGGCCCGGCCGATCATATCCTGATAATCCGGATCCAGGTTCGTCACGAAGAAGGTCGCTTTGACGTCGTAGCGCGCCAGCGTGTCGAGCAGTCGGGCTGTATAGGCGCTCGGCCCGTCGTCAAAGGTCAGGTAGATCGTCTTTTCCTCGGGGATCACCGCCTCCACGGGATGCGCGACGACGTGGATGATGCGCTGCGCCGTGGCGGTCTCGCCCTGTTCGTTCATGATCGTGTAGTTCAGCTTGTAGGTGCCGAGCTGATGCGGGATGACCTCGCCGCTGACCTGCACGAAGCTCGTCAGATCGTTCCCGCTCTCGTCCGTGGCCTCGTAGCCGGGTTCGGTAAAGGTGAAGGACGCGCCGACCTCGATCTCTTCCCCGCCCGTGAGACGGATCATCGGCTCGGAGATGCCGTATTCGATCACGCGCTCCACGGCGCACTCGTTGCCCGAAGAGTCGACGACGCTGTAATAGACCCGGTCGTCCGTCTCGGTGCGCACGACCCTGTCCGTCAGATCGCCGTCGTAGTTGTCATAGGCCGAGAAGCCCTCTTCCTTATAGCCGACGAGCCAGCTGGCCTGATAATCCTTTTCGTGCTCGAGCGTGATGACCGGCGGCGTCGTGTCGCGGACATGGACGACGCGGTAGCTCTCCGCGCTCTTGCCGAAGGCCGTGGCGCTGTATTTCACCGTATAGTCGCCGATCCGCGAGGTATCCACGCCGTTTTCGACCTGGATCTCCACGTTGCTCGTCGTTTCCCCGAAGAGATTGCCCGTCAGATACGCCTCGGCCCCGGGGTCGACATAGGGCTCGCCGACCTCGGCAAGCTGATCGGCGTCGCCGAGGAGCGTGATCTCGGGGTGTCTGTCGTCGATGATCACGGCGGCGGCCGCGACGATCAGCAGATAGATCACCGTGACGGCCGCGATGATGGCGTTTTTCTTTCTCCGGTACGCTTTTTTGCTCGCCCTGCTCTTTCCGGTTCCCGAAGAGACGGCGTTTTTCTTCTTTTTTTCTGTGTTGTCCTTCATCCTGCCCCGCCTGTTTTCCGCTGTGCAAAAATTGATGGAAGTATTATACACCATTGCTCACATTATGTTAACACCTTTTTTCGACTTTTTTATTTTTTTCGCATGCAGTTGCCTCTTTGCCGTCCGGCGCGTACTTTTTTATTGAAGTTGCGGGAAAAATCTGTTATATTATGTGTTTGTCAGTTGCAAAATACATCTCTGCGGCAGCCAGCCGCGGGAAAGGAAGAGAAAATGGAACACAGCGAAAAAACCATGGATAAGATCGTCGCCCTGTGCAAGAACCGCGGCTTTGTCTACGCCGGCAGCGAGATATACGGCGGTCTGGCCAACTCCTGGGACTACGGCCCCCTGGGCGTCGAGTTCAAAAACAACGTCAAAAAAGCCTGGCTGAAGAAGTTCGTGCAGGAAAGCCCCTACAACGTCGGCCTCGACGCGTCGATCCTCATGAACCCGCAGACCTGGGTCACGACCGGTCACGTCGCCGGCTTTTCGGACCCTCTGCTCGACTGCCGCAGCTGCAAGGCGCGCCACCGTGCCGACAAGCTCATCGGCGACGAGCACGGCGAAGTCAACGTCGACGCGATGACCTTCGACGAGATGGACGCCTTTATCGCCTCGCACGAGGACATCATCTGCCCCGTCTGCGGCCAGCACAACTTTACCCCCATCCGCAAATTCAACCTGATGTTCAAGACGGCCATCGGCGTAACGGAGGATTCCTCTTCCGTGTGCTATCTCCGTCCGGAGACCGCGCAGGGCATTTTCGTGAACTTCGCCAACATTCAGCGCACGACGAGAAGAAAGCTGCCCTTCGGCGTCTGCCAGGTCGGCAAGGCCTTCCGCAATGAGATCACCCCGGGCAACTTCACCTTCCGCACGCGCGAGTTCGAGCAGATGGAATGCGAATTCTTCTGCAAGCCCGGCACCGACCTGGAGTGGTTCGCCTACTGGAAGGACTTCTGCAAAGACTGGCTGCTCAGCCTCGGCATCTCCGAGGAGCATCTGCGCCTGCGCGACCATGAAAAGGCCGAGCTCGCCTTCTACTCCCGCGCGACGACCGACATCGAATACGCTTTCCCCTTCACCGACTGGGGCGAGCTCTGGGGCATCGCCGACCGCACGGATTACGACCTCGGCCGCCATCAGGAGGCCTCGGGCAAGGATCTGACCTATTTTGACCAGGATACGAACGAGCACTATATCCCCTACGTGATCGAGCCCTCGCTCGGCTGTGACCGCGTCGCGCTCGCCTTCCTGTGCGAAGCCTATGACGAGCAGGTCGTCGGCCAGGACAAAAAGGGCAACGACGATATCCGCACCGTTCTGCACCTCCACCCGGCGCTCGCTCCCTACAAATGCGCGATCCTGCCGCTGTCGAAGAAGGAGATCCTGACCGGCCCCGCCATGGAGCTTTACCGCGAGCTCTCGAAGGAGTTCATGTGCGACTATGACGAGACCGGCTCGATCGGCAAGCGCTACCGCCGCGAGGACGAGATCGGCACGCCCTTCTGCATCACCTTCGACTTCAACACCGTCGGCACCGAGACCGACGAGGCCGACCACTGCGTCACGGTCCGAGACCGCGACAGCATGGAGCAGGTCCGCATCCCGATCAGCGAAGTCAAGAGCTATATCGCCGAGCGCGTCAAGTTCTGAAAAGGAGCGCAGGGACATGAAGGATGGTTTTGTAAAAGTCGCTGCGGCCGCTCCCGTGATCCGGGTGGCGGACTGCGGCTATAACGCCGAGCGCGTGATCGAGGCGATCGAAAAGGCCGCGTCTCTCGGCGTCAAGGTCCTTGTATTCCCCGAGCTGACGCTCACGGGCGTCACCTGCGGCGATCTCATCCGCCACAGGGTCGTCCTCGACGGCGCGCTGCGCGCGCTCGAGCGCGTGATCTGCGCGAGCGAGGGCAAGGATATGCTGATCTTTGTCGGCCTGCCCTTTGCGTACGGCGCAAAGCTGCTGAGCGCCGCGGCCGTGATCTGCGACGGCGAGCTGCTGGGCCTTGTCCCGCGCGAGAGCGTCAAGGGAAGCCCCTTCGCCGAATACGAGGGCGACGGCGATCTGGTGTCCGTCGGCCCCTTTGACAGCTGCCTGTGCACGAACACGCTCTTTACGCATGCCGCGCTGGGCGATCTCTCCGTCGCCGTCGAGCTCGGCGCCGACCTGGACGAGCCGCTCTCTCCCGCCCACGCCTACGCGCTCGAGGGCGCGACGCTCGTCGTGCAGATGGCCTCCTTCCCGCAGACCGTTTACTCCGACGACGAGCGGAAAGACGAGATCCTCGCCCTCTCGAAGCGTCTCAGCTGCGCGCTCCTTCTGGCCGCCCCCGGCCGGGGCGAGAGCACGACCGACAACAGCTATTCCGGTCTCTGCCTTGCCGCCGAGAACGGCGAGCTTCTTGCAAAGTGCGAAGGCGCCGACGGCATGGCCGTCAGCGAGATCGACGTGCAGTACCTGACGAACCTGCGCCGGGCGGCGGGCGGCTTTGACGTCCCAGGAGAAGATCTGTGCATCGCGTTCTGGGGCGGGGAGCTCACCGACACCTCCCTCACCCGTTCCTTCCGCAGACATCCGCACCTGCCGGACGGGGAAGAAGCTCTCGCGAAATACTGCGAGCGCATGCTGGACATTCAGATCTCCGGCCTTGTCAAGCGCATGGAGTACGCGCATCTCGACCACTGCGTCGTCGGCATCTCCGGCGGCGTGGATTCGACGCTGGCCGTGCTGGTCAGCTCGATGGCCGTCAAACGCATGGGCCTGCCCTCGACGAACGTGATCGCCTGCACGATACCCTGCTTCGGCACGTCCAGCCGCACCAAGTCTAACGCCGTCGTCGTCGCCGAGCAGATCGGCGCGGAGGTGCGCGTGATCGACATCACCCGGAGCGTGCTGCAGCATTTCGACGACATCGGCCACGCCCACGACGATTACTCCGTCGCCTTTGAGAACGCCCAGGCGCGCGAACGCACGCAGATCCTCATGGACATCGCCAACAAGGTCAACGGACTCGACGTCGGCACGGAGGATCTCAGCGAATATATCGACGGCTGGTGCACCTACAACGGCGACCACACGAGCATGTACGACGTCAACATCGGCCTGACCAAGACCCAGGTGCGCGCCGCGGTGGCCCACATCGCCGCCGGGACGGACGACAAGGTGCTCAAGGCCGCGCTCTACGACGTGCTGGACTGCCCCGTCACGCCCGAGCTTCTGCCGATTCACGACGATCTGATCGAACAGAAGAGCGAGGACGCCGTCGGCTCGTACAGCCTGCAGGACTTCTTTACCCACAAGATCCTGATCTGCGGCTTCGACCCGATCAAGACCATGCGTCTGGCCAGGGCCGCCTACGGCGGCGAGTT
This sequence comes from Oscillospiraceae bacterium, assembly GCA_017447645.1. Classification (GTDB taxonomy): domain Bacteria; phylum Bacillota; class Clostridia; order Oscillospirales; family Oscillospiraceae; genus Limivicinus. The sequence continues at coordinate 3,228 of JAFSNA010000116.1, read as the reverse complement.
TTCGGACGCGGAGCTTGTCAAGTGGCTCAAGAGCTACTGCAGACGCCTTTTCAGCCAGCAGTTCAAGCGCAGCTGCCTGATGGACGGTCCCTCCGTCGAGAGCTTTTCCGTCTCTCCCCGCACGGGGCTGCACATGCCCTCCGACGGCGAGTGCACGCTGTTTCTGAACATGCTTGAGGAGTACGAGGAGAACGCTCTCTGATCCCCGGAAAAGCAAAAAAGAAAGAGCCGGCAGGCTCTTTCTTTTTTTGTATGAATAGCCAAATTTTCTCTGTCAAAACGGTACGTTCTGACGATATTCCGCTCACGCCTCAAAAAAACTTTTATTCCCCCCGGAAAAGTGCTATACTGTGGGTACAGAGTATGGCCTTCGATGCGGCTGTCTCTGAATTGAAGCTGCTGCCGCGCGGTGTTTTCCTGCGTGCAGCCGCGATATACAGGAGGAATGGCAGTATGAAGTTCACTTTTGCCGAGAAGAAGATGGATTCTTCCGAGGATCTGCGCGCCTATGCCGTCAAGAAGATCGGCAAGCTCGACCGCTTTTTCAGGAATGAGGCCGAGGCCTTTGTCACCTTCTCGATCGAGCGCGGCCGCTTCCGCGCCGAGATCACCATCCACAACAACGGACTGTACTACAGAGCAAGCGAACTTACCAACGACATGTACGCGTCCATCGACTCCGGCGTCGCCGCCATCGAGCGTCAGATCCGCCGGAACAAGACACGCCTCGAGAAGCGTCTTCGCGAGGGTGCACTGGAGCGTGACGCCGCGCCTGCTTTCGTTCCCGCCGAGGAAGAGGACAAGGAAGAGTTCAAGATCGTGCGCAGCAAGCGCTTCTCGATCAAGCCCATGAGCGTGCAGGAGGCCATCCTGCAGATGAATCTGCTGGGGCATGAGTTCTTCGTCTTCCGCAATATGGACGCCGAGGACGCGATCTCGGTCGTATACGAGCGCAAGAACGGCGGCTACGGTCTGATCTGCGACGACGGACTGGACGAATAAAACCGTATGAAATAACGACTGCGGCCGGATTTCCGGCCGCAGTTTTTTATTCTTTGCTCAACACTTCGACGACGTATTCGACATACTTGTGGAATCTCTCTCCCGCCTTCAGTAGCGCGTCCGGGAAGTCCGGCTTGTTGGGCGTGTCGGGGAAGAACTGCGGCTCCACGGCGAAGCCCGCGTTGGGCGCGTGGCCGCAGTCGAGATAGGTCCCGGTATAGAATTGGAGCGCCGGATAATCGGTGAAGACCTGAAGCGTAATATCGTTCGTGCGCACCGTGCAGGCCGGCGCATCGCAGAGGATGAAGCAGTCGTCGTAATCCCTGCCGATCGGGCGCGGAATGTTGAAGTCGAAATCGCCCGTCATGGGAAGGATCCTGCCGGTCGGGATCAGGCCCTCGTCCACCTCCAAGTGCCCGGAGGCGTTGATCTGCATTTCGGCGCCGAGGATGTTCTTTTCGCCGAGGGAGAAATAGATATGCGAGGTCGGGCAGAAATAGGTGTCGGCGTTCGACATGCCGGAAAAGTCGATCCGTACGCGGTCGGGCATCAGCGTGTACTCGACGCTCGCCGTCAGCTCGCCCGGGAAGCCGTTGTCCCCGTCCGGAGAGCAGAGCGTGAAGCAGACGCTCACGTCGTCAACGATCCTGCCGCTCCACAGACGCTTGTTCCAGGCCTTTCCGTCGTCTCCGCCGTGCAGGCAGTTCCTGCCTTCGTTCGCGCAGAGCTCATAGCGTCTGCCGCCAAGCTCGAAGGCCGCGCCGCCGATCCGGTTGGCCCAGCGTCCGACGATGCCGCCGATAAAAGCGCCGCTCTTCTCATAGCTTCTGATCGAATCGAAGCCGAGAAGCAGCTCGACGCCGTCGCGTGTCAGGCTCAGCGCCGTGGCGCCGTATTCCGTCACCGTCAGCGAAAGGGCGCCGTTTTCGATCGTAAAGCTGCGGCAGCCGATCCTTTTTTTCTCCGTGACCATCAAAACGCCTCCTCTTCGTCATTTATTTTATATTTTTAGATTAGTCTATTTACTCAAATTTTTCAAGCTGTTTTTATGCCTTTTTAACAATTTTACAATTTCCGAGCGAAAAAACCTTGTCCAATATACAAGAGTCCTTGTTTATTTCCCTCGTTTGGATTATAATATTTTCGCCATGATAGGCCAACGACTACGGTCGAATAATAAGGAGGTCAATCCATGCTTACCAATGAATATCTCAAGCGCGTCTATGCCGAGGTCGAGAAGCGCGACAGCCATGAGCCCGAATTCCTGCAGGCCGTTCGCGAGGTCTTCGAATCCCTGGAGCTCGTTGTCGACAAGCACCCCGAGTGGGAAAAAGCGGGCCTGCTGGAACGCTTTGTCGAGCCTGAGCGCGTGATCGAGTTCCGCGTTCCCTGGGTGGACGACAACGGCGTTACGCACGTCAACCGCGGCTACCGTGTCCAGTACAATTCCGCGATCGGCCCCTACAAAGGCGGTCTGCGTTTCCATCCCTCCGTCAACCTCTCCATCATGAAGTTCCTTGGCTTCGAGCAGATCCTCAAGAACTCCCTCACCACGCTGCCGATGGGCGGCGGCAAGGGCGGCTCCGACTTTGACCCGAAGGGCAAGTCCGAGCAGGAGGTCATGCGCTTCTGCCAGAGCTTTATGACCGAGCTGTACCGTCATATTGGCCAGTTCACCGATACCCCCGCGGGCGACATCGGCGTCGGCGGACGCGAGGTCGCTTACATGTACGGCCAGTACAAGCGCATCGTCGACCGTTTTGAGGGCGGCGTCATCACCGGCAAGGGTCTGACCTTCGGCGGCTCCCTGGCCCGTACCCAGGCCACCGGCTACGGCCTGTGCTACTTCTCTGCCGAGGCGCTCCAGCATCTGGCGAACACCACATACGAGGGCAAGACGGTCGTCGTCTCCGGCTCCGGCAATGTCGCGCAGTACTGCGCGCAGAAGGTCACGCAGCTCGGCGGCAAGGTCGTCGCGATGTCCGACTCTCAGGGCTACGTCTACGATCCCAACGGCATTGATCTGCCCAAGCTCTTCGAGATCAAGCAGAAGAGACGCGCCCGCATTTCCGTCTATGCCGACGAGGTTCCCGGCAGCGAGTATCACGAGGGCTGCAAGAACATCTGGAACGTCAAGTGCGACATCGCGCATCCCTGCGCCAGCCAGAACGAGATGGACGAGAAGGGCGCGCAGGCGCTGGTCGACAACGGCTGCATGGCCGTGTT